>LADV01000308.1 GCA_000961805.1 Peptococcaceae bacterium BRH_c23
TCAACGTCTTAACCGGACCTAGGAAGAACTCTTCCAAGAGCATGGTTCGTTCGCCGTTGCTTCCGACGAGCTTAATGGTCGCCCCCAAGGCGATTAAAATTGGAGGTAGGTCAGCCGACGGCACTGCATTACAAAGATTTCCACCGACGGTGCCGATATTGCGGATTTGGTTGGCTGCCATATGATGCGCAGCTTCTGAAATGGAAAGGTATTTTTCATTTAAAAGGCTAGAATTAACGAGGTCATTGTGAGTGGCTCTTGCCCCAATGACGACCCCTTTTCCTGCAACATACTCAATTTTTGTCAGCTCGTCTAATTTCTTTAGGGAAACTAGAATTTCAGGGCTGAGCAGTCCACTTTTCATTTTAGAAATAATGTCCGTCCCGCCGGATAAGACCTTGGCTTTGGAACCAAAACGAGCGAGCGCTTCGCAGGCCTCTGCTAGACTATCCGGCATATAATAATCAAAATCAGGTAGGTACATTCAAATCCCTCCTTAAAATTAAGAAATTAGGTTTCGTTCATAACTCAATCAAAAAAGTTAGCTTGTGATTTTGTTTCCCATAGGAAACAGTCGTTCTCTCCTTTATACTATTTTAACATGCAGGCAAAACAAATACTATATCTTATAACGAACAGTCGAATTTCCCCTGTGAATAGTTCGATTTTGCTTCCCAAAAGACGAAATCAACTATTCATACAAAAATCTGACCCAGAATATTCCAATAAGCAGCTTTTGCTTCTCAACAGATCTTGTTTCAGAAATTATATACAATAAAAGTTATTGTTTGAGCTAAAAAACAACAGAAATACCCCCGCTTGAAAAAGACGGGGGTATTTCTATTGTTTGTATGAATTCTGAAGCTCAATATCAAGCTAACCAATTATGCGGGTTATTTGTTTAGCGGATTCCATGGCAGCCACTGCAGCTTGTTGCATCCTGTCCTTCGTAAAGGAATTACTGAATCCTACAATCCATATCGCGCCTAATAATGTGCCACGGATATCAACTAACGGCACGCTAACAGCATTAACGCCATGAATATATTCTTCAAAATCAGTGGCATAGCCCTGTTTTCGTACTTGCTTAAGATCAGCCAGATAGTCTTCAATATTATTTATCGTTTTATTAGTGAACTTTGGTAGTACCTTTTCTGTGATTATCCTTCTCTGAATCGTTTCATCTAAATTTGCCAAAAAGGATTTTGCTGCTGATCCAGAAAAGAAAGGAAGTCTAGTCCCTACAGGAGCCGATATCTTTAAATCTTCCGGGCTATCAACCTTTTCAATAATTGTTATCCCGTACTCATCAAAACAGCCCAAGAAGACCGTCCCAGCGAAATCCTGGGCTAATTTCATCATAAAGGAACGTGCAATATCCTTTAAACTGACCGAAGCTAACGACTGATTACTGAGCTGAATCAAAGCAGGTCCCAGCCTGAATTTCTTAGTTGATTCATCCTGACGTAATACACCTAAATCGAGGAAAGCCTGAGTAACACCGTAAACAGTGCTTTTATTAAAATTTAATTGTCTCGAAATATCGCTAACTCCTAAAGTCCCTTGAGCTTTAGCAACTTCTTTTAAAATCGCAAACGATTTATAGACCATTGGAGCACTGTAACTGTTACTCTCTTTTGGAGACATGTTCATCACCAGTAGACCTTTCCATTAGATATACTATGACTACCATTTTTCCCCGCGTTGCCCCTCATCCGCTTCATCGAATATTTCGTCTGTGTCAGATCCATCTTCGTCCAAGGAATCCTCTTCTTGTTCTTCTGAGTCTGTCTTGTCTTCCTCATCGACTGATGCTTTGTTTATCAAGGTTACTGAAGGCGACCGACGGTTAACCTTCGAAGGTTCCCAGACTTTCAGACCCCATTCCCCTCTCCCGAGAAACGTAAACCGTGTGTCAAGATTAATCTGGGTAAGTGCAGCCGCAATCCGTATTGCCTCTTGGGAAATCCCTAAACGTTGCAGTACTACTTCAATTAAATTTTGATAATGCATGGGGTTACCTTGAGCCTTCAGTACTTCATAAGCTATATCTGCTTCGGTTGGTTTGTCTTTTTTGCTCAAAGAGTGGGTCAAAACTCCACCGCCCTTCGTCGTTTTGAATATCACTATATTCGGCCCACCCCTAAATATTTCCTGCTTATCGTTTGTTTAAACATTATTTAAACCTAATTTACATTCTTTCAGGTGCTGATACGCCTAAAATGTCCAATACATTACTAACAATTTGTTTTACCGCCCGTACTAAGCTCAAACGAGCCCGTCTTAGCCCCTCATCCTCAACAAGGACTCTCTGGCTGTTATAGAACGTATGGAAGAGACCCGCCAAGTCAAGCACATACCGTGCTAAACGATGGGGTTCCATTAAACGTGCCGCGATGATGACCTCGCTCGGTAAGTCAGCCATTTTCTTGAGAAGATCCCGCTCTTCTGTGCTGTCTAAGCGTTGTAATTCCTTTTCGGAGGCAGGGGTTGTAGTATCACCCAGTTCTTCGGCTTGCCGCAGAATACTACATAATCTGGCATGTGCATATTGCACATAGTAAACTGGGTTATCCGATGACTGCGCTCTTGCTAGATCCATATCAAAATCCACGGTAGAGTCTGGGTCTCGTAAATTAAAGAAAAAACGCGCCGCATCCTTGCCAACTTCGTCCATTAACTCCCGTAACGTAATATACTGACCAGAGCGTTTGGACATTTTCACAACTTCGCCATTTTGGATCAAGCGCACAAGTTGCATTAAGATGACTTGAAGATTATCTGCGTCATGGCCTAAGGCGGTCATCGCTCCTTTCATCCGAGCGACATGTCCATGATGATCCGCTCCCCAAATATTGATTACTCGATTAAATCCTCGCTCGAACTTATTGCGGTGGTACGCAATATCTGCAGCAAAATAGGTCGGTGCTCCATTGCTCCTAATGACCACTTCATCCTTTTCATCCCCAAATAATGTGGATTTAAGCCAGTGTGCACCTTCGCTTTCGTAAATATACCCTTTTTTCTCGAGTTCTTCCATAGTTAAACGAACGGCCCCTGAATCATGGAGGGATTGTTCGTTAAACCAAACATCATATTTGACCCCAAAATCCTCCAGCGTTTCCCGGATATTCCTCATTTTTTCATCTAGGGCATATCTCACCAAAAACTCACGTCTTAAGCCCGATTCAACAGAAAGGTACTTATCCCCTACTTTGGCAATCAGGCCTTTTACTGTATCGATCAAATCCTCACCATGATATCCGCCTTCTGGGAAAGCCGCGTCTTGACCTAGTTGTTGTAAATATCTAGACTCTAGCGATAAGGCAAAATTATGTATTTGATTTCCCGCATCGTTAATATAAAATTCGCGGGAGACTTCATACCCAGCCATTGTTAGTAATGAGGCAAGGCTGTCTCCTAGTGCTGCCCCACGGGCATTGCCCATGTGAAGCAACCCTGTAGGGTTTGCGCTCACAAATTCCACTTGTATCTTTTGGCCTTTGCCAATATCTACTTGCCCATAGTTTTTACCGGCCTTTAATACCTCATCGATAACGCCCGTAAGCCAGAGCGGATTCAAGCGCAAGTTAATAAATCCTGCTCCAGCAATTTCAGACGCTTCTATCCATGTCTCCGTTTTGTCAAGATGTTTAATGAGAGTATTAGCTATATCCCGCGGAGAACGTTTGGCTTGTTTAGCCAATACCATCGCCAGATTTGTCGCTAAATCACCGTGTTGTCTTTCTCTAGGTTCTTCTAAGACAAACGTGGGCAATTCTTCGAAGTTTAACTCCCCTGCGGCTTTCGCTGTATTAGATGCTTGTACCAGATTATCCATTATTTTTACTTTTATGTTCTCGTAGAGACTCATTCGGGGATGTCCTCCTTTATGTTTAGCAACAATTCATTATGGCTGACCAATTTATCCTCGACAAAAAGGTCATATTCTAGACTAATACGTCCCCCACGGACTGTCAAGTCATACTCTACGCAGTGCGGTAAAACGCTCAGCAGAATCTTCCCGTAACAAGTAGTATAAACACTACGATTAAGGACACCCTTTCTATACTCTTGGGATAGCTCGACCGCGCCTTTACGATTTAAGGCGACCGCCCCTTCTTTCAGGGTTAATAAGGTGGTCACTTCTTCAAGTCCCATACTATTATTTCCTGATTCTTTATATAGCACATAGAATGCACCGTTTCGCTCATAAATAATACCTTCAGCACTCAATTCTTGCTGGTCTTCGTGTCCTTCAGGGTATTTTTGCTTTCCGTGAATAAAAATGGTCGCCTTTTTGCGCATAGGTTGCTCCTTTCGGGAGGGAGGAAGTGTCTTGGCCCGTTCGCACAACGTTCCATTGCTATTCGCTTGTCGCTCAGGCTAAAACTCAAAACCTCTGGGCTTTCTGCATGTGAACCGTTGAGTTTCTTAACGCCTGATCGACTACGCTCATTGACGCAATTCCACTAATCGTGCTCTCTAAGCCAAGAAACTTTCTCTGGCTTGGGGTCGACGGGAGTTTAGAACGACGTTAAGACACTCTGGGAGCTGTTTGCGTCTTTGACGCAAATTCGCGCCATGCAAGTTAGGGACGGTTCTTGACTTGCATCTGAAGTATCTATAATTCCTTAAAGTAATCCCCAAGGATTGCTAGGCCGGCTTCGAGTTCACTCGTATTCCCTCCGAAGCCTAGGCGGAAGTGACCTTCTTCGCCGAAAAAAATTCCTGGTGCTACAAGGACCCCTAGCTTATGTAAATCCCACGCTAATTGTTCTGAGGAAATTTTCTGAGAGTAGCCTATCCAAGCGACTACCCCTGACTCTGGTTTTTGCCATCTAAGGTTAGGGTTATTTTTAATCATGTTTTCTAGTAGCGTAATATTTTTCTGGCGCAGTTGTCGATTGCGTTCCCAAATCTTAGTGCGATGCTTTAGTGCTGTTAGGGCTAAGTGTTGTCCTATCACAGGTGAGCACAGCGACGTGTAATCGCGCTTTTCAGCGCAGCGCTCAATGATCTCTGGAGGTCCTACTATCCAGCCTACTCTAAGACCCGCTAAGCCATAGGCTTTGGACATGCTTCCGATGCTGACTGCTTGAGAAGAGTATTCCCACATAGAGGGCAGAATTGTATCACTGAGTTCCCGATAGACTTCATCAGCAATGAGTAAAATTCCTCGTTCAGAACACAAATTGGCAATTCGCCTCATTTCGTCTGGAGAGAATTCAAACCCGGTCGGATTATGGGGAGTATTCAGTAACTTTCATCAGACACCCCCCTACTCTTTGAACAGGATTATGTAATATAAGGTGCCTATTCTCGCTAACCCGAACAAACTCCTTTTTTATACTAGGCAGATATTAAAACTTTCTGGAAGGTTCATGGCGGTGTTCTAATCTCGAACGCCCTTTTTCGGGTCTGGCCAGCCCTTGGTACCAACCAAATCTTCTTTACTCTGATTATTTTCTAATCTCATATTCAAGAGCGAGAGGGACACTTCCCTCTCGCTTATTCCGTGCCTAACTGTAAGTATAGTACAGATAGTACAGCATGTTTTAGTTTTTAGAGGCGCTCGTTACTTTTTACTTTTTAATTTTGCTTTTTACTTGAGATATTCCCCACGCGGTGTCTTAATGATTCTTCGGATATTCTCTTCAACACCCGTTGCAGCATTTAGGTATAAGAGATATTCCTCGCCCTGATATCGACCTCGGAACTCATAACAATAAATTTCTTGATTTCCACTCTTAACAATGACCGCCAAGCGACTCTCGACGACCTGAAAATTCGGCCGCAACTTGCGCAAGACTTGATCCATGGTAAGTTTCTTGGGGAAGGTTCGGGAATGATGGAATGCGTAATAGGGTACTGTATCTAATCCAACAAGTTTACCGTTGTCTAAAGCGATCATAAGACGCACTTTATCAGGGTAAATTCTTACCCCATTTTCTTCAACGACTGCATCAAATTGAACATAAGAACCGAAATCCTCACTTGAAGTAATCACCAGTTGCCAGCCTAAACTTTGTAAAGCAGCATTGGCCTTTTTGGCAGCCTCCTCGATACTTATAGTTCTTGGTTCAATAGAGCGTTGATCGCGAAATAGGGTTATAACACCACCTTGGCGGCTTACTTCCATATAAGCTTCATTAATCTTCCACTTATATCCGCCAAGCTCACCCTGAGTCTCTCCATCTAATTCTGGCGTTGTATTGGCATAACCAATTTTGCTTAAAAAATCTCGTACCTTAGCAAGGGCCTGATCGCGGGTTACTTCCCCTGCTGGGAGACCTAAGGGTTTTTCTACAACCCGTGTAGCGTATTCTCCAGTATACGAAAATGGCGGAAGCTTCTGCAAGCTCGCATCCAACTGGTCCAGTCCAGAACGTACTGATTTTGAAAGGGTTTCACTGCCATCCGCGGACGCTTCTGCAACTTGTGTTCCAAAACCGAGCCGTTGCTTTATGCTAGGCGCTGGATCTGTCCAAACCAGATTTTCTGTATCTATTCTAGTGATCAAATCTTGCACTTTTTGATTGACTGGCATCAGCCGCTCATGCATATCTCTTAAGGTCTTTTCTTCCTCTGTAGTCATTGTTCCTCCACCGGCAATCCTCTGGGCTAAAGTCTTGGCAAAATCACCGGATTGTGTTAAAAACTGACCTACATAACTCAGCCCAGCTTGCTCGGCAGGAATTTGAGCAAAATCTTTAAGGGCTGAATCACTTTTACTTGAGACTTGACTTAAGTAGAGGATCTTTTGAGCTGGGTTGCTGGCAACATCTCCTTTGGCCAGATCTGTCTCTAACTGGTCAAGGTGACTTGCAAAATCCGTCAATGCTCGTCGATTATTATTTTCGTCAGCAAGACGATATTTTTCTGCCTGACGGTATTCACTCACACCCCAGCCTAATGAAATTACAAAAGCTAGTGTTAAAGCACCGATCCAAACTTTCCTGTGCATGCCTGTCCCCCCCTACTTCGTAAAAATGTGATTCCCAATTTGTTTAATTTGAGGCCTTGACCAAATGAATTTGTTTTTCGTCTTGGCTGGAGCAAAAAAGAAAAGTGCTCCTCCTGAAGGATCTGATCCATTTATTGCCTCTTGGGCAGCCCGAATTGCGGATGCCGAAGGGGGTAAGTTAATTTGTCCATCATCCACGCTGGAAAAAGCTCTAGGCTGATAAACGATGTCAGCGATGGTTTTAGGGAATGCGGGATCTGCAATTCGATTGAGAATCACCGCAGCTACCGCAACCTGACCTATATAGGGTTCCCCTCTGGCCTCTGCATTGACTGTACGAGCTAAAAGGTTAGTGTCAGTGTTTTTATAACCCACAGCTTTTCCCGTAGCATTTGTGCTCTGCCCTGTAAGGCGTTTCAATTCCTTAATAGTTTGTGTTCCTGCCAACCCATCTACTCTTAATCCGTGTTCCTTTTGGAAACGTCGAACTGCCGCCTCTGTTTTGGAGCCGAACTTTCCGTCAGCTTTCCCGAGAGTATAACCCAACTGTATTAACTTCTTTTGCAGCTCAATTACTTCTGAGCCTTTGCTTCCCCTACCGAGCAACCGATCCCCTAAAGCCGCATAGGCAAACCCGGACAGAGCAATGCTGGCAATTAGTCCGATGGCGATTACTAACGCCCAAGGTCTAATGTGAACTTTCATACCCTCACCTCACTTTGTTTAATGCATCCTTAGTGTGGCAAAAGTTCTTAGAAATTATCCAACATTATCCTCGATATACAAAAATAAATAGAAACCACAGGATTTATCCTGTGGTTTCTATCGTAACGCTTTGCGTTCAATAGGGTAAGTACCCCTCTGCCTTAAAGCCTCTATAAGCGAGGTCCCCTGAAAGGTCGCAAAGCTCTTGGCTTTCCTAAAATTTCTGCCCACATAACCCCTTGGACAAGTTCTCTTTTCGTCAGTGCAAGAGAAGCGCCACATAAACCTGTGGGATTCCTGGTCCATTTCTCACTGGGAGTCTCTTCAGCACTCTTATAAGCCTCTCTTCCAAGTATTCCTACATAGTCACTGGTTCCCTCGACTCCTTGGGTTCCTTCGACTCCTTGGGTTCCCTCGATTCCCTGGGTACCTTCTGTTTCTACATAATATTCCTTGTTTTCCTCAAAACCCATAGGTTTATTCGATTCCACGGCTCCAGCTTGGTAAGGACCATTTTCCAAGGCCTGCTTGAGCTGATCCCGCCATGACCCTTGGGACGCTCCCTGAATAGCCTCTTTAATAGAACGACCATCGGGAAGTTTAAATGGATCGGGAAAACCTCCCGGAGTTTGTTGCTTACCCTTCTTCATAAGAGAGACACCCACCTGGTAAATGACCCAAATGATAATTACAACTGTGAAGACCGACATGATCTCACCTACTTCTTCATTAGGCTATCAGTGCCTGATTCCGTTTTACCAGTCTGGGCAATGTTTCCTCTCATCTGGGTGTCCGATATAATATTTTGCATGTTGAAATAATCCATGACGCCCAGTTTGCCTTCACGCAAAGCCTGTGCCATCGCTCGAGGTACTTCGGCTTCTGCTTCAACAACCTTGGCTCGCATCTCTTCAACCGATGCCTTCATTTCTTGTTCCTTCGCGACGGCCATAGCGCGGCGTTCCTCTGCCTTGGCTTGAGCAATACGCTTATCTGCTTCGGCTTGGTCCATCTGAAGCTGCGCTCCGATGTTTTTACCGACATCGACATCCGCCATATCAATCGATAAGATTTCGAACGCAGTCCCCGCATCCAATCCTTTGGCTAATACCGTTTGAGAAATCAACTCCGGCTTTTCTAAGACGGCTTTATGGGATACTGAAGACCCGATACTCGTGACAATTCCTTCTCCAACACGAGCGATAACTGTTTCTTCACCTGCACCACCGACAAGTCGGTCAATATTGGCTCGTACCGTGACCTTGGCTTTAACCCTAAGTTCAATCCCATTTTGCGCTACAGCAGAAACAACCGGAGTTTCAATGACTTTGGGGTTAACTGACATTTGGACGGCTTGAAGAACATCTCGGCCTGCTAGATCAATAGCTGCAGCCCGCTCAAACTGAAGCGGAATAGCTGCTCGTTCAGCGGCAATTAAGGCATTGACTACTCTGTCGACATTTCCGCCTGCCAGATAGTGGGCTTCAAGCTGGTCTGTTGTAATCGGTAAACCTGCTTTATGTCCTTTAATCAAAGGATTTACGATTTTTGACGGAACCACCCGACGTAAACGCATACCAATCAGGTTGAAGATCCCGACGTTAACTCCTGCTGCTAATGCCGAAATCCAGAGCCCTACAGGGATAAAAGAAAGAATCACACTTAAAAGTACAAACCCCAGAAAAAGTATTACTAACGGCACAATTAATGTTTCCATTCAATGCTCGGCGTAACCGAGCTTCACCTCCTTATAATGTTTTTGTTTTTTCTTCCCTAACAATAATCCTAGTCCCTTCAACTGCTATTATTTTAATCCCAGTTCCATGTCCAATATACCCCCCTTCAGTAACAACATCTAAAATCTCACCATCAAAATCAGCCGTACCGGCTGGGCGCAACTGGGTAATCGATATCCCAGTTCGCCCTAGATACGTTTCATATTGAACTTTAGGAGCAACATATCCTCCCTTTAAGGTTTGACGTGTACTTAAAGAGAACTTCTGCCACAGTCGTCGAGTCCGAGGTGAACGAAAACTCCAGTAGGTGATGAGTCCTAAAACAATTAACGCACCTCCCGTGTAGAGCAAGCCTTCTAGCAAGGAGTCTGTTACTAAAAAGATTCCCGTGATTAAGGCTGCCATCCCCAGAATCCCGCTGACCCCAAAACCAGGGACAACGAACATTTCCAGCGCCAACAAAAAAACTCCGAGCAAAATCAGCGAAATAATTAAACCCTGCGGCACAACGATCTCCTCCTTCTTATCTAAATTTAATGGTCTAGATTATTTAACCACCGCTTAACTATCTGTTTATATAAATTGGCTCTCGCCAATAGATTTAGAATAACCAGCGTGATAGCTACTTTTTCCCGATCGGCCTCCGCCATTTCCTCTCCTGCTAGCGTTTCGTCGACTTCCTTCTCTAGATCCTGAAGAGACTTCTGCCAGTCCATTTGGGAACGATCAAAGATTTCACTATAGTAGCGATAAAGTTTAGTAGGATTAATTCGGTCATCCGAAGTATCTAAAAGGCTTTCGTTGACATAACCCAATAAATTGGATACTTCTTCCAATGAAACGATATCCCGTAAATCATTGATTAGTAAAATATTTGCGACTTGTTCGCGATTATACTTTTTCTTCTTTGGATTAGGTAAGTATTTGCGCCTAACCCAATTCTGAACATGAGTAGGATTGATATCGTTTTGACTTACCCGTTGAGCGACTTCAACCACCTGCGCGAGCATCATAGAGTCTAACTCTAGATAAGGCAAGGCTTTATGTTTAGGTTCCAAATGATTGAGCATATCACGAATCGCTTGCATATGCTTTGAATTCATACTCTCACCCACTTATTGTTATTATGCAAAAACTACTTAAAAAATAAAAACAAATTTACCAAATCTCTATGAACTCATTATATGATATTTATGATCACATGTCAACGTCACGGTTACTTTATTGTGTTAATATATGGCCCTTACTTTATTTTTTCTATTTTTGGTTTTTGAAATT
Source organism: Peptococcaceae bacterium BRH_c23 (assembly GCA_000961805.1). The sequence goes on from LADV01000308.1 coordinate 10,687, forward strand.
CAAAGCGGTACCTTTCAACTACTCTCTCCCTTCGAATCCCTAACCGAGCTCCGAACCCTGCTCGAACTGCTAGATGTTAGCCACTGTGTTTTCAGAAGTAATCACGCCTCTAATTACCTGCCCCTCCGGGCCACGCTTCCTGATGACCGAACTAACCTTTTACAAACCCTCGATAGTGTGATAGAGAACCAGGCGCTTGAACGACTTCGTCCAGACTATTGGAGAGGACTCTAGGAAAGTAGTCGATAAAAAAAGGAAGCAAAGATTGAGTTACCAATTCTTTGCTTCTTTCTTATTGTCTAACACTATTTGAAGAATATCCTCGACAGCACGCTCCGTGGAATGACCGATTAAAGCGACGGAAGCTTTTTGGCGCATTATTTCTAGTTCCTTAGGATTCCTTAAAAAATGGCTTAAGTACTGTCCTAATTCAAATTCGTTCTCTGCTACAAGTCCTGCGCCGATACTTTGTACAAAATGAGCATTTTCTTCTTCTTGACCTGGAATAGGCTTGTAGATAAGCAAGGGCAAATGCTTCCTTAACGCCTCGGAAACTGTTAGACCACCTGCCTTAGTAATAATCAGATGGGAAACCGACATCAATTCTTCAACATTATGAACATATTCTAACCGTACTATTGGATTACGTGCCTGAGCGATCACTGTTTCCAAAGAGCGAAATAATTTCTCATTTTTCCCACAGACAACAATTACTTGGACTGGAACTAAAGAATCCGCCAGTTTCTTACAGATTCTTTTGGCACTTTTCAAAACTCCATATGATCCTCCCATCACTAAAAAAGTAGGGAGATCGTGCTTTAATCCTAACTTAGCAAGAATGTGCCCTCGATCTAAATCCGTTTCGAAACTTAGGCTTACTGGTATTCCCGTCACACGAATACTATGTGCTTTAATTCCCCAGGACAACAAACTCTCTTTAACCTCTTCACAGGACACAATGTAGCAATCGACGCCCGGATGGACCCAATGACTATGTACTGTATAATCCGTGATTATAGTGACAATCGGAATTTGCAGTAAGTTTTCGATCCTTAGTTGGGCTAGGATTGAGGAAACCGTTGGATAAGTACAGACAATAAAATCCGGTTTGAACTGGTCAATATACTCGAGGAAATTACTTCGCCCCAACCTGCTCAGCAGACGTTGACTCATCGATTTGGGTTGGACTTGAGCTGTTTTATAATAGAGTTTTCCCCAAAGTTTGGGAACATACTTGATTATCTCACTATATACACTTTTAATGATGGTGTTAATCGGTTTATTCAAGAAATCTCCAAAATCTAAGTGGATAATTTTTGCGGAAGGATCTTTAATTAGGATACCTTCAATAACAGCTTCCGCTGCCCGCAAATGCCCATTTCCGAACGAAGCGGAGAACACGAGAACCTTCAATTGTTCCAAAAACTGGCCCTCCCTCTCTTCGGCATAACTTTCCCTGACTACCCATTGTCAATACCTGGCTTACTTAATTATCCTGTAGGCTTTAACTTCTATTATAGGGATAACCCGCTAAAAAGAAAAGCAAAGGAAAGAAGAACTTCCTACCTCCAAAATTTCTAGTCTATCTAACGTCCATAACTTGAGTACTAATAGGTAGTACAGTTTTTTTCGCTTCGACCTTTTCAGACCTGTCATTTTATTCAAACTCCTCTTTCAGAAAAATAACAAAAAGCCATGATCCACAAGTCGTCTCAGGGACAACGAGGGGTTCCATGGCTTAATCAAGGTTAGGGGCAATATTCTCCCCATAAAAAAAGTCACGGAATCTTACGACCCCGTGGCTTTGCTAATCCAATTTAAAAAAGCTTAGCTGCTTCCACGAAGGCCGCAATCTTAAAATCAACGCTGCATCTAACGCGGGTAACTCTATCGTAAAAATTCTCATTATCCAACGACCTCCTTTCGAGCTAATTAACACTTTCACAGTATAAATCTTCACAAGCTCGTTTGTCAATACTTTCCTCCACTTATAAATAATGAAATATTAGAGGGAAATCTAATTCGGCGGAAGAGAGTTAATATGGTTTTTCTGCTCTAAAAGAGTTATTATAGATCAAGTTTAAAAGAGGAGGATTAATAAAATGTCTCTTAAAACAAACGCTGCTCGTATTCTTGATCAAAGTAAGATACCTTATGAACTAATAGAGTACCTCGTTGATGAATCCGATCTCTCTGCGATTAGCGTCGCCCAGAAGGTAGGACTGCCCATCGAGCAAGTTTATAAAACCTTAGTTGCTCGAGGAGATAAAACTGGAGTGATCGTCGCCTGTATCCCAGGAGACCATGAACTCCAACTCAAAGCTCTAGCCACACTTAGCAGAAATAAGAAAGTTGAAGTTGTCTCCCTTAAAGAAGTCCAACCGCTGACTGGGTATATACGAGGTGGAGTTTCCCCCATTGGAATGAAGAAACACTATCCTGTCTTTATAGACTCTGCCATCCATAGGCATGAAAGAATCTCCCTCAGTGCCGGATTACGTGGACTCCAGCTCTTTATGAGCCCTACCGATTTAATTACAGTGACTAGGGCACAATTAGGTGAAATTTCTAATCGGGTTATCTAGATAAATTGCTAAATAAAAAAGTGATTAGTCTGAGGATGAATAAAATCCTCAAAAACTAATCACTAAGATTTTCTTTATACCGTTCCAATGAATACTCTTCGACTTATAATACTCGTCTCGCTCCAACATAAACGGATTTCCAGTAAGGTCCGATGGTATAGACTGTAACCCCTTTAGACGACGAAGCATTGATAAATTGTCCACCGCCAAGATATATTCCATCATGATCGACGACACCGTTCCCAGCAAATGAGAAAAACACTAAATCGCCTGGTTGGAGATTTTCAAAAGCGACCCAAGACCCAACCGTGTATTGATCACGCGAAATCCTCGGTAAAGTAATCCCATTCTGACTAAACACATAGGAAACAAATCCAGAGCAGTCAAAACCAGTTTGGGGGGTCGATCCTCCCCATTGATACTTTACCCCAAGATATTGTTTCGAAGTGCTAAGAATATCCGAGATTTTTTTCTGACGCTGTTTTTCTAAAAAAACTCTATTAAGCGACTTTACAGTCATGGGACCAACAAGGCCATCCACAGTCAACCCATTAGCTTTTTGAAATGTCATAACTCCCTGTTTAGTCATATTACCAAATATACCATCCGCTTTGCCGACATTAAAGCCCACGTAATTAAGTTTTGTCTGTAACTCCACAACATCCGGTCCCCTAGACCCTAACTTCAGCAAAACATCCCCAAGCGATGCTTGAGCAGAAGTAGCAACGAAAAGTGTCATAAAAGCTAAAAAAAGCACAAGAACTATTTTGTTTTTCAATCTTTCTTTCTTCCTTTCTTTTAATTGTTTTTCATTTCAAATTACTGGTAGATATAATTATTTATTAAACGACCTTATAACCACCAATTACTTCATTATCGACAAAATATGCACAAGAGTATATGCTTAATATATGTTATCTCCTCCATATATTACCATCGACAAGAGGGGTAGTACTATGTCAGAAATTTGCATCCCTCAGAACATTACTATAAATATGACTATCTCTCATACTTCTCTTACGACATCTCCATATTATGGATATGTCCCATAATATACCTGCAGGTCCTATGCTTCATCATTCTTTTAGCGGCTTGACAGCCCTGCGCTATGTACTATAATAATGATAAAACTCGGACGCTTGTTATTTAAAATAGAAATTGAGTCAGAGTCGCTTCTAACTCATTGGTTTTAAGCGCCGGATAAAGGGGAGGAATCATATTGCGCAGTGATATTGTCAAAAAGGGTTCAACGAAAGCAGCTCATCGTGCCCTATTATATGCTATGGGCTATACCCCTGAAGATCTGGACAAGCCCCTGATTGGAATTGTCAATGGTTTTAACGAAATCATCCCTGGTCATGGACATCTTAAAGATTTAGCCCAATCCGCCAAACTAGGAGTATCAGCTGGGGGCGGGACTCCCATGGAAGTTCCCGCTATTGGAATATGTGACGGTATTGCTATGGGGCATAAAGGCATGAATTTTTCTTTGCCTAGTCGCGAACTCATTGCAGATTCCATCGAAGCTGTTGCTCAAGCACACGCCTTAGATGGACTGGTCCTAATCCCCAACTGTGACAAAATTGTCCCTGGCATGCTAATGGCTGCTGCTCGTCTCAATATTCCCTGTATTGTCGTCAGTGGCGGTCCTATGCTTGCTGGACGATATCAAGGAAAAGAAATCAGTGTTAGTCAGATGTTTGAAGCGGCTGGTCTTTACGAAAGTGGCAAGATCAGTGCACAAGAACTCGACGCCATGGAACAATCGGCCTGTCCAGGCTATGGCTCCTGTGCTGGCCTATTTACCGCCAATACTATGAACTGCTTAACTGAGGTTCTCGGTCTTGCCTTACCTGGCAATGGAACCATTCCAGCAGCTAACTCTGGGGCGCGGAAAATGTTAGCTAAACGATCTGGCTCATTAATCGTCGACCTCGTGAAAAGAGATATTAAACCTCGGGACATCTTGACCCAAAAAGTCTTTGAAAACGCTATAACCCTTGATATGGGGATCGGAGGCTCCTCCAACACGGTGTTACATCTCACAGCAATTGCTCATGCTGCCGGCTTGGAACTCCCACTCAGCCTCTTTGATACCATCAGTGCTAAGACTCCCTATATCACCAAATTAAGCCCTGGCGGTACTCACCATCTTCAAGATCTTAATGAAGCCGGCGGGATTAGTGCCGTAATGAAAGAACTTGCCAAAGCAGGTATTCTGCATACTGAAGTTCTAACAGTTTCTGGTCCGCTCAGAGATCGTTTGGAAAATGCTGAGATAACTCGCCCAGATGTCATTCATTCGATTGAAAACCCTTATCGGAAGACTGGAGGCATTGCTGTTCTAACCGGAAATCTAGCACCAGACACAGCAATCGTTAAAGAAAGTGCCGTGGAAAGTGATATGCTCGTGTTTGAAGGCCCAGCCCGCGTATTTAACTCTGAAGAAGAGGTACTCGAAGCTCTCTTAAACAAACAGGTTCATGATGGGGAAGTCTTGGTCATCCGCTATGAAGGTCCTAAAGGTGGACCAGGTATGAAAGAGATGCTCAATCCAACCGCCATCATTACAGGCATGGGCTTAAAAGTTGCTTTACTCACAGATGGTCGTTTCAGCGGTGCCACTCGCGGCGCATGTATCGGTCATATCTCTCCTGAAGCTATGGAAGGTGGCCCTATCGCCCTCGTGGAACCTGGTGACCTCATCTCTATCGACATCCCCAACCGTTCTCTTCAGTTGCTTGTTTCGGACGAAGAGCTGGAAAAACGTCGCCAGGCTTGGGTAAGGCCTGAACCCAAGGTAACTTCTGGCTATCTAGCTCGGTATGCCAAATTAGTAACTTCCGCAAATAAAGGCGCTGTTTTGATTTAAAAATGCTTTACAAGTAGAGGCCGGAGATCCGGCCTCTACTTTTTTTGACCGTTCAAAGCTAAACATAGACTACTTCAGATACGAAAGCCTCCAGAGACGACGGTCTCCGGTACGATAGTCTCCGGTGGAGAGTATCGCCGAAGCCGCGATCCGTAAAGGAATACCCATCGGCGTAGGATAAAGTATCGCCCATGCCGTGATCCCCTAGCTTAGAAAAGTTTCACTTTATTTTTGAGATTTGGGTACAATAAGCGAAACTCTTTAAGGAGGATGACGGATGAACTTCCAAATGCCAAACTATAAGCACCCTGATTTTGACCAAGAACCTTTTCTATCCGCACCAGATGCTCGCATTGTTGGAGTAGAAATCGATGGGGTGGCACCAGAGCACTATCATGCCCTCTCAATATATCCGGAGTATTTCAAAATTAATGGGGAGTGGATCTTAGCTAGTGAAAGCCGAATGGATGGTGTACCAGTCCTAAGAACGGTCGGAACCATTGAGGTTGTAGAATTCAGAAATTTACAAGTTGGAGACAAAGCAATAATTGGTCGTACGGAAGACGGCAGTGAAGGAATCTATGTATATGCCAAAGGCTTTAGTTCTAACGATACCAATTCAGATTTATTTGCTTTTCGTTCCGGTCGTTCTCGAGAGACAGCTTTTTCTAAAGACTACAACGATCTCTACGAACTGCTAAACTATGAAAGGGATAACGGCTATATCGTTTGGGTACTAGGCCCAGCCGTTGTCTTTGACTACGATTCTAGACAAGCCCTCTCCACCTTAATTTCCAATGGTTATGCCCATGCCATCCTGGCAGGCAATGCTATGGCTACCCATGACCTCGAAGCCGCTTTATTTGGAACCGCTTTGGGGCAGAATACCTATAACCAACAATCTCCACCAAATGCTCATTATCACCACTTAGACCTCCTTAATAAGGCCCGAGACACAGGTTCCCTTAAGATGCTCCTAGAAAAGGAAACCATTCAGGAGGGGGTTGTTTTTTCTGCCATCAAAAATAATGTACCCTTGGTCCTGGCGGGCTCGATTCGCGACGATGGCCCCCTCCCATCTGTCATCGCCGATGTCTATCAAGCTCAAGATGAAATGCGTAAGCACACCCGAAAAGCCACGACCCTCATCTGTCTAGCCACACAGCTTCATACCATTGCCGCCGGGAATATGACCCCGGCATACACACGACAAAATGGTGAAATCCGACCCGTTTATATTTACTGTGTCGACATCGCGGAATTTGCTGTAAATAAACTTAGGGACCGGGGGTCATTAGAAGTGACAACGTTAGTAACCAATGTTCAGGATTTTTTAGTTCATTTAAAGAATAATTTAGTGCAAGTTGGGGACGGTTCTTGACTTGCATTCTTAGGAAGTGCACTTGCTCAAACTAAACTGAACATAAAAAACCACCCCCACTTATAGAATTGATAGTCTTGAAAACTAGATAAAAAAATAAAATACCCTAGCTTTAATATGAGGCTAGGGTATTTTTGTAAAGCATTTTATTTATGTAATTCAAAGGAACTCTTCAAAGACACAATCCGATTAAAAACCAACTGCTCTTGAGTTGAATTAAAAGGATCGACGTTAAAGTAACCATGTCTGAAGAATTGAAATTTGTCCTGGGGCTTTGAGCCTTTGATATTCGGTTCGACAAATCCATGAACGATCTCTAAAGAATTGGGATTAATGTGATCCATAAACGAGGTCTCATCCTGCTCGTCTTGATCCAAAATCAAAGGTTCGTATAATCGGAATTCTGCAGGGACTGCTTGAGAGGCTTCCACCCAGTGAATCGTCCCTTTGACTTTTCTTCCAGTGAAACCTGACCCGCTCTTAGTTTCAGGATCATAGGTACAGTGCAGTTCAATGACCTTCCCAACCTCATTTTTTACTACAGCATTACATTTGATGAAATAGGCGTTTTTCAGGCGAACTTCATTTCCCGGGAACAGTCTATGATACTTGGCAGGGGGATTCTCTGTAAAGTCCTCTTGCTCAATATAAACTTCTCGAGAAAAAGGAATTTGTCGGGTACCCATCTCCGGGTTTTCTGGGTTGACTTCGGCTTCTAACATCTCTACCTGACCCTCTGGATAATTCGTGATAACCACCTTAAGTGGCTCAAGCACGGCCATCGTTCTTGGTGCCTTAAGCTTTAAGTCTTCCCGGATAAAATGCTCAAGCATTTTGCTGTCCACAACGCTATCGGCTCTGGCTACCCCGATTTCCCGTGCGAAGTTGCGCATTGACTCTGCCGTATACCCTCGGCGCCGAAGCCCCGAGATAGTAGGCATCCGCGGATCATCCCATCCATCCACAACATGCTCATCAACTAGTTGCTTAAGCTTCCGCTTACTCATGACCGTATTCGTGATATTTAAACGAGCAAACTCATATTGGTGAGGAACATTCTCCATTTCACATTCCCGAATGACCCAATCATATAAAGGACGATGATCCTCAAATTCTAAAGTACAAATCGAGTGAGTAACCCCTTCTATAGCATCTTCCAGCGGATGAGCAAAATCATACATGGGGTAGATACACCACTTGTCACCTGTATTATGGTGGGTTGCATGGGCAATCCTGTAAAGGACAGGGTCCCGCATATTGATGTTTGGTGAAGCCATATCTATTTTAGCGCGCAAGACCTTTTGCCCGTCTTTGAATTCCCCTTGACGCATGCGCTCAAATAACGACAGGTTTTCTTCAACTGACCGATCACGGTAAGGGCTACTTTGTCCCACCTCTGTTAGTGATCCGCGCATTTTTCGAATTTCCTCGGCTGTAGAATCACAAGCGTAGGCTTTACCTTTCTTAATCAGTAATACTGCTCGATTATACATTTCCTCAAAGTAATCTGAGGCAAAAAACAAGTCGTCCCATTCATATCCTAGCCACAATACATCTTCCTTGATGGATTCCACATATTCGGTGTCCTCTTTGGCTGGATTCGTGTCATCAAAGCGCAGATGGGTCTTACCCTTGAATTCATCCGCCAATTCAAAGTTTAGAATAATAGATTTAGCATGACCAATATGTAAATAGCCGTTGGGCTCCGGAGGAAACCGCGTGATAATATGATCTGCCTTACCTGATTTTAAGTCCTCGTTAATAATATTTTTAAGAAAATTCGAGGAGGATTTGTATTCCATCCGTTTATCAACCTTTCTCTCTAAATGATCCTGCTTCTGCCAATTTTACCCTTGCTCTAAATAATACTGCATTCATGGCGAGAGTTCAACTTTAGCCTTAAAAATAGCCAATCGCAATCTGGGCTAACCAGGCTCTAGGTGATGTAACTTCATTACCTCATATCAAGCCGCTCCGTAATTGATTCATAAGTGAAGCCGAATGCCTTCTAGTATTTCTTGAAGAATATATTTTTTCTTGTGCACCCTTTTTGCCCATGAAAAACCCTCCCTTAGTAGATTTTTATTCTACCATGGGAGAGCCCTTTGATTCTGGAATATTCTTGATGATATATAAAACGAGGCCCAACAAAGAGTGATTGAAAACATTAATATTGGATTCCGCCTTTGGTCATTCTTCAGTAGCCCCCTCGTAAAACTTGAAATCGACTTTGGCCTTTTCGACTAAGATTGAATTTTGATTAAGCTTTACTAATGCTTCATCCATAACGCTCTTTATCTTGTCATCCGTAGCTGAATAAAACTCGTAGACAAGGCTATTCTCCTGGGTCACGATACCCTTTTCATCTTTATATACCCCCTGCCTCTTGGTCACTGTATACCCATCCACGTATTTCAGGCAGATTTCCGACACAATTTTTTGCGCCTCGTCATCGCTGATTATCTGCTTATAGGTATCCTTGTCATTTAAGCCAATGTACATGTGATATTTAAATTCTGACTGATCTGCAAGGCTAGCCTTTTCTTGCTCAGCACAGCCAGGTAATGCAAAAATTATTAGCAACGTGATTAAAATCAATGCAATGCGCTTTTTCATCTTCTCGCACCTACCCCTACCTTATATTATAAATAGCCTCAAAGCTGTGAGCACCTGCAACTTCCTCAAGTTAGACATCGGACAGTTTGGTTACACCTGCCTTATACATCCGCCTTAAATCAGAGACTCTAAGCTAGCTGTCTCTTGGCCAGGTCAGCAAAAATCCCTTTATTCTCTATAAGCTCTTGGTAAGTTCCACTCTCTACGATCTTCCCTTGATCCATCACGATAATCTTATTACAGTGAATGATTGTACTCAGACGATGCGCAATAACAACTCGTGTAGCCTGGAGTTGGTCAAGGCTATTACTGACTATGGCTTGGGTACGGTTGTCTAAAGCGCTAGTGGCTTCATCGAAGAAAATTAGTTTTGGTTTCTTAATGATAGCTCTCGCGATCATCAAGCGTTGCTTTTGTCCTCCGGAGATTGTCCCTGCACCCTCGCTGATCACGGTGTGCATACCCATAGGCATTTGCTTAATATCTTCCTCAATGCCAGCCATTCTGGCTGCTTCCCAAGCATCATCTCTAGTCAGGTAAGGGTTAGCGCCTACAATATTGCTGAAGATATCACCGGTCATGAGTTGGCCATTTTGCAATACCACACCAAGTTGCTTGCGTACAGCTCTGATATCTATTTTAGACAGGTCTTGCCCATTATAATAAACTTTCCCTGTCTCTGGTTTTTCAAAGCCTAGCAAGACTCTAAACAAGGTTGACTTACCACAACCTGAAGTACCCACCAAGGCTACATAATCCCCCTCATCAATTTGAAAGGAGACATCTTGTAAGGCTAAGGGGGCGTCTTCTTTATAGCGAAAAGACACATGCCTAACTTCAATTGAGCCTGTAAGGGGCTTCGGGTTTATATTTGTATCGTCATATTCAGGTAACGTTTCCAGTATAGGCTTAGCCCGCTGATATAAGGGGATAACAATATTTGCGCTGATTAAGGACTCCGACAAAGAGACCGTAGAAAACATAAATGAGATAAAGGCTGAATTAAAAGCAATAAACTGACCTGGTGACAACGTATTGGTTGATAAAGTCAGAGTATAAAAAATAGCCATACTTGATAGAATGGGGAAAAAAGAGTTAAAAGTGGCTAGCCAGTTACCCAATGTCTCTCTTTTAAAGGCAAATTTCCGTTGTTCACCAAACTCCTTTGACCATCGATGAAAGGCTCTGCTTTCTGCTCCAGCCACGCGAAATTTAGTGATTCCTCCAATAAGCTGCAACATCATGCCGGATATGTTATTGGAGATTTCTAATACTTTACGCTCGTAGCGTACCTGCCAATACCCTAAAGAACCCATAACAAGGATTGCTAAGGCGACTAATACTGCAGCAATCCCAGCTAGTTTGATATCATAGTAAAAAAGCAACGCAAAGGTAAAGATAGAAAAAATACTGGATAGAATTGTATTTAAAGTCACTCCCGAGAGAATCATCCGTATCTGGCTTATACCCATAGCCCGCATAGTAAGTTCTCCTGCAGAAAACTGCTTAAAAAAAGGAACAGGTAGACTCAGTAATCGATCCCAAACAGCAGCTTGTATCGCGCCCTCCATTTTACCTTCCATGCGTAACGTGGCAAGAAAACGAGTAAACTGGAAGAGCATCGTAGCCAGGGCACTTGCCCCTAGAAAAAAGGCGATTTGCAATAACTGACCTCTTTCCCCTTCAGGGATGATACTGTTAAAGACCATACCTGTTGCCAGGGGAATAGCAGTACCGAGCATACCTCCCAGGATGCCCATCAAGGCTATCATTACTAAATCATGTTTCCAAGTGCTTTCGTAGCCAAAGGATAAAAGCCCCCGAAGAGTGATTTCCTTAGGGTCAAACGGTCGATACAAGACAAATCCAAAAAATTTGATCTTTGCAGCCGTTTCTTTGTCTACAACCTTCTTTATCCCTAAAGCAACGTCATGTAATATATACTTCGAAGGGGATGCGGGGATTAAAGCAATCGGTCTGTCATCTTCTTCCATATACCCTAAGATGGGGCCACCGTCTTGTTTATACCAGTCCCCTTTCAAAGCCACTTCTCTTGTCCGGATGCGAGAGGCTCGGATAATATCCTCTAAAGGAGTATTACTTTGACTCCCCGGATTACTTATTGGGGGTGAAACGATCTCCACTCTTATGCTCTGACCTACCAAACGACAAGCATTTAGTAGAAAATCTCCACTTGCATCCTCCAAACTGATTGTTTTACCTTTTTGGTTAATTGATGCTAGTCTAGAGATGGAGCTTACCATCAGACGTTGATCATGTCTCGCCTTTTCTTGCAGACGAGTTTTCTCCGCCTGATTTTGATTTTCCCATAGATTAGTCGTCAACTGAAGAACCTGACTATGATAATTTACCATAACCAAAGGGTCGGTTGAATAGTCATCATCAAACAATAGTTTTTCTTCCGCAGACGCAATTTCTACTCGTGAATTATCATCCCAATTACTAACTTTAGCTAAAGCTTTGAACCAGTACTTTACCAGCATTGTAACTTCTTCAGATGTTTCTCCCTCTAATAACGTTCTTAGCTGCTCTACTTTAAGGCGTATCAGGCAGGAACCGATTAAACCAGAGGCCAATAATCCTTTTTTAACGGGGAAACCCTCAGGGGCAATACCAAAAAGCAACTCTCCTTGTTTTGCTTCAAACAAGAAGTTTTTGACCCCTGTCCTGTTATCGTCTGTTAGGGTCGTTAAGAAAACGGCAATCTTCCCTTGCCCTACAATCCATACATAGCTGGCATCATCTAAAATCTGAGGTTTGTTGCCTTCAATAGGCACTTGAGTACCCTCTTGGTTAAAAAAATCTATAACCTTCATTTACTCACCTGCTTTAATTCGTTCATTAACCAGTTTGGATTAGCTTGGCATAAACTCCAGCACGTCGCTTTAATTCTTCATGAGTACCTCTCTCCTCAATTTTCCCCTTCTCAAGAACGATGATTTCGTCACAGTCCCGAATCGTACTCAGGCGGTGCGCCACTATAATACAGGTACACCCACGACGCCGGATATTTTCGTCAATATTCTTTTCTGTAACAGGGTCAAGGGCACTGGTGGCCTCGTCCATAATAATAATCGTTGGGTTTTGCGCTAAAGCCCGGGCTATCTCTAGCCTTTGCCTTTGCCCACCGCTAAAGTTTTTCCCGCTTTCCTCCACCGGATGCTCATACCCCCCAGCTCGAGCAGTAATATCATCATGGATGCAGGCGCCTTTAGCTGCACGGACCACTTCGAATTCTGAGATTGTCTCATCCCACAAAGTAATATTATCGCGCACGGACCCCTGAAACATACTAATATCCTGATCAACCATGGCTAAAGAATTATTAATGGTAGCTCTCTGAAATGATGTACGGGGCTGTCCATCAAAGAGTATTATTCCGGACCAAGGTCGGTAAGTTCCAGCAATTATTTTGGCTACTGTGGATTTTCCACTACCGGAACCACCCACGAGAGCCACCCGAGATCCTGGCCTGAGCGATAAACTAAAATCTTCAATTAGCGGAGGCTCCAAGGAACTGTAACCAAAGCTTATTTGGTTGAGTTCTATATATCCCTCAAGCTTCTGCCCATTATAAGGAGTTGTCTCTCCTAAATTACCTTCAGCTTCTTGATCGATAGGATATTTTAAGACATCATCTAAACGATTCATTTCACCTTCCACTTCCTGGAGCTCGGTCCCTAGTCCTACCATCTCTGTCACAGGACTCATAAAACTAACCATCAGACTTTGAAAAGCAACCAACATACCGATCGTCATTTGCCCTTCCATGATTAAAAAACCACCCAGCGCAAGTACAATCGCGTTATTTATCCCGGTTAGAAACGTGGGAAAGGCTGTTAAAAATTGAGACGAAACCCCTAGTTCCTGTTCAGAGTTTAATGATTTTGCCTGGTATCCGGACCACTTGGCAAAGAAGTCCGATTCCGAGCCTGTTGCTTTTAGAGTCTCTATGATTTGCAAACCAGACATGCCTGTCCCAACTAGCTTACCTCGGTCCTTTAATAGCTTTTGGTTCTGGTCTACTCTATTAGCGGAAGCGAACTTTAAATATAAAACATTGATAAGAGCAATAACTAGTCCTACTAAGGCTAAAATAACGTTATACTGCAACATTAACGTAAAATAGAAAATGATCATGACAAGATTTAAGGCTGTAGTGGCCAATTTCCCCGACAATAGTTTCGCTACCCGGTCATTGCTCTGCATCCTAGACGTAATATCTCCAGCAAATCGCTGCGAGAAAAACTCCGCCGGCAACCTTAAAATATGCCACAAAAACTGACCTGAGGTTATTATGGCAATTTTCGACTCTAGTTTCAGTAGATAATAATGCTGCAACCAGGTCAAAATTCCCCTTAAGGCAGCCGTTATTCCCATACCTATAAGGAGGGGAGTGAGCCAGGAATTTCTCCCACTTAGCAAAATATCGTCTACAAAAATCCTTGCAAATACAGGGATAGCTAATCCCGGGATTACCAAGGCTAATCCAACAAAAATAATATAGGCTAAAGCAGTCTCTGAGCCTTTAAGACGTTTTTTTAAACTGGTGATAAGGCTAGGTTTTGCCCCATCTTTTTCGAATTTGGGTGTTGGTACAAAAGTCAAGGCTACCCCAGTGAAGGACTGACTGAACTCCTCTTCAGAGACGACCCGTCTGCCAGCACCAGGGTCATTTAGAAAGACTTTCCCCTTATGGAAACCTTCCAATACTAGGAAATGATTAAAATTCCAGTGAATGACCAAGGGCATTTGCATTTCTTTTAAAGACTCAGGTTCTTTACGAAAACCTTTGGCCTCCAGGTCATATTTTCTAGCTGCTTTCAGAATATTACTAGCTTTACTACCATCTCTGGATACTCCACACGTTACCCTTAGTTCCTCTAGGGGTATGTATTTACCAAAGTAGGCTAAAATCATAGCTAAGGATGCGGCCCCACATTCAACGGCTTCCATCTGAAAAACAGTGGGAACCTTAGCACAACTGATCTTTTTCACCTTATCACCTCCCCACTGTTAATTAACTACACTCCTAAGAAGAGGTATTACCTTGTTTATAGGCCTTTCTCTATGCGTTATCACTTCACTTTGAATAATAGTACCACTATGTATGGACATCGGAGGTCCCTCTGATGATGACCACCTATAACCACTTTTAGTATTACTGTTCGGAATTAAGTCAATCCGAACCATCAGCGGAGCACCTTGCCCTTCCAGCAGAGATACCAGATTTTCATTTCCCAGAGTCTGCATCATGCTATGGGCCGTAGCAGGATAGTCCGAGACGGAAACAACTCTTCCTAACATAAAACCATACTCTTCTTTATTCACGATAGTAGGGGATATCTGAGCTTCCATACCGGGCAAGACGATTCCTCCCTGCTCAGCGGGAACATAGATTACAGCTTCCATCTTAACCGTTCCACCAGATTGATCCAGGGTAACAAGGGCTTCCCCTGGCTGGATAACGCTCCCTGTATTAATATTTAATTCCAAAATACGCCCATCAATTTGTGAAACAATTAGAGACTTGTAATCTAATTCTTCTCGAAGCTGAATCACACGGGTTGCAATTTCTTTATACTCAGGTAAATCCACTCGTTGGTTATTTTCCATCTCGTAGAGAGTTCTTTGGAGGCTATTAATTTCCGTAACAAGTTGAGGCAGCTCAATCCGTGCTATGACATCACCCTTTTTAACCGTATCCCCAAGTTTATACCTAACATCAATCACCTGCCCGGAGGTATGATGCTGTAAAGAATACACCCCTCCATTATTAAGCAGAATTCCATGACCTGTTATTTTTGTAGGAATACTACCTAAAAAACTCCAAGCAATTGCACTCATAAGGATACCGCTAATCGCTATCAGGGCAAACCAAGCCTTCGGGGAGGTTACCTTTATTAGTTCATCGAGTTGCTCTGGAGACGAAAGCCTCTCCAGGGATACTTCACGATATATACTCTGGCTCATGATTCACACCTCCATTTTGCAGACACATAATAAATCTACTTCTCAATGTATTCAAATTCTCCATTCAGCAGTTTTTTTAGTACCACTAGATCCCCAATGTCATCTCCCTTTTCGTCAAATTCATGGATACCGGTTACCCCTGACCATTTACCTAAATTCTTTAATTCTTTGGCAACACTAGAACGGTTAAGCAAATCAGATTTTTCTATGGCATTAGCCAGCATATTAACCGCATCATAGCCCAACGCAGCATCAGAACTGGGCTCTTTCTGGTGCTCTGCCAAAAAGTCAGTCCCAAATCTCTTCACTTCTGGACGATCTATATAAGGATTAAACACAGAGCCTATGATTGTCCCTTCTGCGGCTTTACCCCCTATTTCTGAGAGTATAGGAGAATCCAACGCATCTCCTGCAATAAAGGGCAGGTTAATACCTGTTTGGCCAGCATCAGAAATAAACTGGCCTCCTTCAGGCAAAGTTTTGGCTATGAAAATCCCATCTACTCCATAAGCTTGCCATCTGTTATGTAAGCGCCTTAAATCTTCAAGGTTAGTATAGTAATCAAATCTATCAACAATTGTTATGCCCAGTGAATTAGCATGGTCCTCGAAGGAATTTGCTAACCCATTACCATAAGAATCATCCGAATAATAAATCACCATCCGCCGGTATCCTTGTTCTGCAAGATAAAGCGTTAGCTGTCGTGCTATTTCATCATCACTGGGTATATTGCGAAAAATATATTTATAGTCATTCTTAGTGAGTTCCGGTGCTGTAGATGCAGGTGACAACATGACAAGCCCTGCATTATTATAAATCGCCGAGGCCGGTATAGATATAAACGAATTATCGTGACCGATCACCGCTTGGATCTCGTTATTTTCAGCAAAAGACTCGGCAATAGCCATCCCCTTTACAAGCTCGGATCCATCATCCTCTTTTAGTAGCCTAAGTTCTCTTCCTTTAATTCCGCCACTACTGTTAATCTCCTTAACGGCAAGATCAATTCCTTCATTGAATAAGTTTTTATTAGTTTCAAACGGCCAGGCTACTCCTATGACTATCTCATTGGGTTCTTCTAATTTCGTACACCCTGTTAACAAAAGGAAGCTAACGGTACAAATAATAATGATTTCGCACATTGTAGTTTTTTTCAACATAGCCCCACTACCTTTTCTCTCATCATTAAGAATAAGCCGTATTAACTTTGATTCTGGCTTCAAAGTTAATGCGGCTTAATAATCTTCCCAGCCGTTATGGGCTACACCGGCAACTTCTATCCCGTTGGTGTCAAGAAGGCATTGAAGTCCTTCTACAAATAAAAGATGGTCAACTATTTGCATCAACTCTATCATCATTTGCCTTCTCGCTCCTTAATCAGTTCCCAGAATGATTCGGGTCTCTTTTCCTTAAGAATTGAATATCGATATGGCCTCCTAGCTCTGACGCTTCATTTAAGGTTTATTCCAGGCTAACTCAATCAGGCTTAGACTGGCCAGGTATATAAGTAAGTCAGCATTCCCCTCAGGCGCCGCCCCCTTAACACCCTTAACATAGAAGCTGCGGCAAATCTTGTCCATGTTTTCCGAAGCCCTGTGGACAATTGTTTGGAGTATTTTGAAGGCACCCGCGGACAGCGGTGGGCTACCGAGGTAATTTTCCAGCCTTCCGCCCTGCCTGTAGAAGGGGTAATTTTCCAGCCCCACGAATCTTAGAAACCAATCCGATTGGTAAGTTCCAGCAGCCGCCACAATCCCCATGCAGTCGGCAATAAGCTCATCATAGGCGTGATTTCGGGCAGATCCGAAAACCCTCAGAGTAAAATAGTGGGCAGCCTCGTGTCCCCGGCGGATTAACAAGGACAGGCTCCGCCACTCCTCGAGGGACAACCCCATTTCTTCCGCTGTTACTCCGCTGTACTCGCCCTTGCTCAGTATTATAAAGGTATCCTGGTACAGCTCCCTGCGCGGGACAATATTTCTAAACTCTTCCTGCCAGTGGTCTCCTGAACACTTGCCAGGATTGTCCTTCTCCCACTTTTCGCGGTAGGCCCTGATCCTGTCCCAATTGTTTAACCCCTTGACCATGCACGCCCCCATGGACGGGGGTATTCTTTCCGGCTCATTGCGCCGGGAAAGGGCCTGAACCAGGGAAACAAAGTCAGGCCTGTGCCCAGCAACCAGCACTGGGATCCGGCCAGCCGGAGTCGGGTGCAGATACAACTCCAGGTCCTCTGGGCGCTCCAATTCCAGGCCCTGGGCCTCAGTCATTCCTGACACTTGCAGCCCCCTCAGAGTAGCCAATCGATAGTTATCTTCCCCGCTTATCCCTTCCTGAACAGGAAAGGAGAGCTGCACTAGCTTTTCACACAGGGTGTTGAAAACCCCCTTCTCCAAGGCCTCCATAACGTATCCCTCCCATACCTTCACAAAGGGCTCGTCGGGTAGGGGTAATGATAGATCACTCTCCAAATCATTACGGCGGAAAAATTTTATATTATAGTTGATTAACTCTGTAATTTCTTTTTCAGAAGCCCCTAGTGAGGAAAGAAACTCTTGGCAACACACTTACTCCAACTCCTCGGTTCGATTTCCGGGCCTCACGGCCATGTAGACTACTAGCAGGCAAGTCACGAGATACGAATCATTTTCAGTTTATTGCTCTTGCTCAGCAACCCGCAGGCAGGTAGCGGTTGTCAAGCAATCCTTTGCTCGCCATATCCTTTATATAAGATTTCATAAATTCAATTGGCTGTCCGAGCATTAACTTACGTTCACCACCGATATAACCGATTGGATTTTGGTCCAATGGAAGGTATTTGTGATAAGGCTCCTCAACCGCTAAAGCCAACAAGCGCCGATCAATGCGGACTAACAGCTTGCTATCCATAAGAGTCTGGATCGCAGCATCGACATCCAAACTACTGAACCCTTTGCTCCGGAGCATCTCGCCAACCTGTATCTCGTCCTCTGCTCGGTCGCAGGCTAGATACAACTCTCGCTGTGCACCTTCAAGGCGGAAAGAAGGGGCAACTGCAATCGGACGGGTATCACGTACAATAACTTTCTTGTCGCCTACCTTCATGCTTAGTACAGGCCGATTCTGACTGATGAATGCTACGGACCACTGAAAAACAGCCGCTTGAAGGTTCCGTAACCCGGGTCTGTCAAATAAAACAGCCACTCTCGGGTCATTTTGGGTCGAGGCGTAAAACTCATCTTCAAATGTGTAGGAAAGGTCGTTAATTGGACCTGGACTTAATGGATAAATAAGGGCATTTAAAGGTAAAGCTGTTAAACTCAAGGAATAATCATCCGCTCGGTCAAAGTAGTGACTATTTCGCTGGTACTGGATATAGGACACCCCCATTGGCGGATATAAATGTGTCAGAAACGGCACTAATTCAGCCATCTCCTGGTACCAGCGATCCTGCTCGTCAGGAAAGGCGTAAAGAATCGACCAGAAAGAATGGATGCCAAACTGGCGGCACCATTTCAACGTCTGGATGTTTTGCCAGGAGGTCACCCCTTTCCTCATCGTTTTTAGTGGCTCACTGTGAAGGCTTTCTATGCCCGGCTGGCACCATACTATACCAGCTTCACGCAGCATTTTGAAATGTTTTTTGGACAAATTTGAACGTATTTCAAAGAACAGCTTGTAGGGAGCACCTCGGCGGATTAGCTCGGGAATCAGATCCTCAAAACACCTCATGTCCAGGATGTTATCAAGAAACTCGAAATGCTCAACTTCGTAACGATGGCTGAGCTCTTCCAACTCGGCCAGAACACCCGCAGCCGGGCGCGACCGGTAGGGCACTTGCGGAGCATTTAGTCCACAAAATTTACACTTCCCGTGCCAGCAACCCCGAGAAGCCTGGATTGGCAGGCAGGGGCGGACAATTTTGCCCAGCGTAGGAAGGGATCTGATAGTGTCAAAGTAGTCCTGATAAACGGGGGTTGTCTGACGATCAACGAAACTAGCCACGGCCCGCGGGAGACCCTCATCCCCGTTTTGCTTAACGTCTGGGTATCCAAACTGCCGGTGCAGGGGAGCCAATACACCCTCAGGCAAAGCTTCGAGAGGAACTTGGCAGCCGAATTCAAATATACGTTTAGCTAGCGTCAATATGAGATCATCGCCCTCTCCGGAAACCACAAAATCGACCCACGGAAAATTCTGGTGAGTTGCGCGTCCCATAATTGTTTCACAGTCAGCCCCTCCCATCAGGGTGATAACATCGGGATCAAGTTCACGTATCTTCCGAAGCAAGGCTAAGGAAGGCACTCTCTGGGATAAGCTGGAGGTGCAGCCAACGATACGAGGAGAAAGTTCGAGAATTTGTTCGGCCAGGCGGGAGGTGAATTTTTCTGCCTTTTGACGCATGAAACGCAGCTCATCACGAAGCTCTCCCAGGCTCTGCTGTCGTACCCCGCCGAGTATGGCATGGACTTTACTGACAAAGTGATTTTCATCCGGCTGAAATTCTGGAAAAGCAGTGGCAGCAAATGACCATTCGGCTAGAGGCATACGAGGATCCGCAGGGTGATTTCGTGCATATAATTCAACCCCGAGCTCTTCGCAGAAGAGGAGGTTGGCGTAAATGCTCCTGGCCTCAATTCCTCCTTCGATCAGAACGGCCTGCAGCAAACCGAGGGCCAGTGAAGGTTTTTCTGGGTCACAGTAGGGCATACATACCAGGCAAACGTCCGTAGGCACCAAGGACAACCCAAAGTCTTCTCCGGCTGGAATGTCAGCGGAATTGTTGAACCCATCGGACATTACATTTCACCTCCGCGTAACCCTTCGTTACCCAAACCATCTTCCAGCAGGCCCTGGTCAAATAGCCTCTGAATAGATGACATTATCGCCAGAACATCCTCATGCTGAATCATAAGTTCCTCCACTATAGACCATGCGGTCAAATTCCCCTGAGTAATTAACCGGCCGAGTTGGGCCAGGTGGGGAGACCCAGTCATCTTGTGCAACTGGCATTTACTACGAAGATGGAACCCCTCCTCCGGTAGGGGAATGAACTCCAGGTCGCGGCGAAAGGCTAAGATGTCGTCCGATGCAACCTGCTCAGGCATGCATTTCTTAATGGTTTCATCGATAAAATCGTTCAGCCCCGCTGCGTTGGAAAAGTTGCCTTCGGCGTGAACTCTATAGCCTAATGGCCAGCGATTTGAAGGAGGACAGGGACTGACCAACTGCACCGAACGCTCCACCATATTTACCAGGTAGCCTGTAAGACAGGCGATGGTATGGTCCTGAGCGAGCTCCGGTGGAGGATTATTGGAAGCGTCCTTGCGGTTACGACCCGATCGGGCCATTAGCCGCACTAAAGAGTCCGAGTTCTGCAAGATTAACGTTGTCAAAGCTAAGTCCTCTGCGGAAAAAGTCTCATGCACACGGCGCAAGGTATTAGTCGAAAGAATGGAAAAACGATCCGCAGCCGTGATATGTTCCCGTCGAAATCGCAACAATTCTCGTGTCCAGGCAAGATTGCGCAGAGGGGCTGCAGTGGTGGTCTGAGGGTAAATGCCTGTCACTTCACCAAATTCTACCACGAACTTAAGATAATCAGGATTATCACTGGGCTCAGTGGCCCAATAACATACCCCACTACCTACCGTGGTGCCGAGACGTTCTACCGCAATTTTCAGTATATCTTGCCAGAGCCCGACATTTTCCTTGGTATACATAAAAACTTCTTGTAGCTGTTCAGCTGCAAAACCGCAGAAAGGACATCCCATGGAGCAGCCCTTACTCAATTCGAATACTATTGTCACATGGACAATTGCCTTGTTTGTCTCTTTGCCCAATTGACTTTGACAACGATTAACCTGACGTTGGTGCCAGGCATTAAAACGATTGCTAGGCGTTTTTTCTCCCCGTTGCCGCCATGCATCCCGAAATCGGCCAGTAGCATCCGTATATTGCCGCCACAACAACGCTTGTGGCTTGTCTTCCAATTCCGCAGCAGGGATTTCCTTCAACAAAGGGATCTCTGAAACAAGTGCCATCAACTGCACCGGATCCACACCCAGTATCCCCCTTGATTGCAGCAGAGAGCCACACCCGGCGGCATTCGCCTGAACGGCCGCATAAAATTCAGCATCTCCAATAGCGCACTCCATGAATCGCTTAATATGTGGAATCAGCCTTTTTTCCTCAATGCTAATTCGGTTGTTAAAATCTTCACAGAAATATAGCTCATCCATAGTTGCTAATATCTCCTTTATATATACTACATTCAGGTTGTGACTGACGTGTGTTATGACAATGGCCCAGGGCGCTAATAAAACCCCGGACCATTGTCATAAATAATACGATTATGGCTATTACAATTAAGATATATTACAGTAATCGGCGTCTTCTCGCCACACTAGGTATTTATTAACAAACCAAGACACCCTGAAGTACATTAGTGCCGCCAGCCACATTACCTAGCTGTTCATCAGACAATTCACCCTTTTTGGCGTCCACATCTGCAACCGTAAAACTATAACCCTTGGAGTTAGCATATGCTACAATTTTAGGCAGGTCATTACCTATGGTTTTTACTTCTGCTTGCATTTCCTTGTTCTCAAGAAGGTCTTTGTTGAATTTTTCAATACTCATTTTTATTTCTCCTTCACTTTTTAGATTTTTTGGAAATCAGTTACACCCACCAGACTTCACATCGTGAGATCTCAGTATACTTTCTTGGCGCAAATCACCCTTTCATGTTTTTTTCCATGATTATTCTCTCAATATTGAGTTGTCATGTTTGACGACTCAACAACATGGATAGTTTCACCGCTGTCTAGTGTTTGTAAGGCTTTAACTCTTCTGTAATTAATTCAATTTTTTTTGTAATAAACTAAATAACTCTCTAATTATTGAGTTATACAAATAACAATAAATAGTATCACGCATTTTTTTAACTTTTCAATCTTTTTTCTTATTTTCAAGAGCTATTATGTTCAAATCAACCCCAGCAGCTACTAAATCCAATTCATCATCGTCTAATTCATCAACATCGTGAATATTATAAATTACCTTTTTCAGCATCGTTTCCATCTGATCTTGGCTTTTTTGGTTATAGTCAGCTTTGGCCAGCAGCTGAGCAAGGAATAACAATTCTTTGTATTCTTCATCCCAATGCTGGTATTCAGATGAAATGGTAATTTCTCCAGATATGATTTTCTCTATATCCGAAATAAATAACTTTAAGGAATTCTTTTCTCTCATTAGCTACACCTCGAATCGTAATTATGTCTAAGAAACAACCCCTTGTTCTTTCAAAATATCCTTTAATTTCTTTAACGATCGGTATAATATTGTTCCGACATTGCTTTCCGTTAAACGCATTAGCCCGGCAATCTGACGATTAGTCAGACAGGCCCCAAATTTAAGGGCAATAATATTTTCCTGGCGCTCCTCAAGGCACATAATTGCCTTGAGGAGCAGTTCTTTCAATTCCCGATCGATAATCAGGTCTTCGAGATGGTACTTTAATTCCACTTTTCCAAAGTCAATAGGTTCAGTTTTACAGCGCTCTCTTTTGTGGTAATTAATCACAGTATTGCTGGCTATAGTAAACAGCTAAGTGCTTAACATACCTTTATCCGGGTTATATGTATCGTATTTAACCAACACTTTTTCAAACACTTCACTGACCAGATCTTCAGCAACATTAGGGTCACCCACCCTATAAAGAGTGTATTTATAAAGCTTGGAATAGTATTTAATATATACTTCGGAAAACATCTCGGATTGTCCTGACTTTACAAGGATATCGTTGACAACCATATACCTCGCTCCTTCCCTTTGAAAGCAATCATATTCTCTAAATTACCAGCGAATGTTCAGTTTTTAAGCATAGAGAAAAGAAGCTTCAAATATATTACCGAGCCTTTTCCTTTATCACTTTAATAAACACCTCTTAAACTTTGTGATACTTTCCATTAAGTGCTATACTATAAAATGGTAAAAATAAATAGACTAAAGTCATTGACTACAGTCACTGACTTTAGTCTATTATACAGTTATTTATATTATTCTGTCAATAAAAGGAGTGTAATACCCCATGGTAGCAAAAAAAGAAAATTCAAGGGTTATAAAAGCAGCTGAAACAAAAAAGAGAATCTATGAGAGTGCCCTTGAATTATTTAAGAGAGATGGATTTGGCACCAGCGTAGATTCAATAGTAGAAATGGCCGGCGTATCCAAAGGAGCATTTTATGTTCACTATGAATCGAAGCATTCCTTAATAATTGATTATATTAATACCATAGATCTGGGCTACGAAGACTATTTTTCGTCTCTTCCCTCGGATACAAAACCGTCTGTTATGCTAATTCTTGTGACAGAAAAAATTACTGATGTTATTATAAATAATATCGGATTTGATTTGATAAAACTCATATATGAAGCTCTGATAACAAAAACGATTAATACAGATACCCAACTAAGCTATGACCGGAAAGTCTATCAAATCTATAATCAGATTATCAAGTTGGGGGTCCAGCAAGGGGAGTTTAAGGCTACCCTTAATATCGATTCAGTTTCAAAGCACTGTATCATGAGCATTAGGGGGATGACTTATGAATGGTGTATACGTTTTCCGGATTTTGATCTAAAGAACGAAATTATTAGGCACTTCGATCTCCTCCTTTCAGGCATTAAAAACAATGACGGTTTATAGTAATAAGAGATGGGTAAAACATATTAAGCCTGTAACTAGTTTATTAACTCAACTTTCGCAGTTGACAAATTGAAGACTAGGCCGCATTAAAACACAGCCAAGCCTTCACCATCCGAAGCCCGTCTACGTATGCTGTAATTAAAGCTACCAAAAGGCGGGAATCAAAATGAATGAACCCATCACTGAACGTACGCCGC
>LADV01000318.1 GCA_000961805.1 Peptococcaceae bacterium BRH_c23
ATTGAGTCAGTTCCTGAGGGCGCGGATTCTGAGCGCGTAATTACTCAACTGGCTGAAAAGGGCAATAAAGTCATCTTTACGACCAGTTTTGGTTATATGGATCCCACCATCAATGTAGCTAAGAAATACCCTGATGTAGTGTTTATGCATAACTCAGGTTATAAAACTTCAGAAAATGTAGGTACTTATTTCGGCCGCATCTACCAGGCTCGATATCTAACGGGTATCGTAGCAGGTAAAACCACTAAGAGCAACACCATCGGTTATGTAGCAGCTATGCCGATTCCAGAAGTTATCCGAGGTATCAACGCATTTACTCAGGGGGTACGCTCTGTTAACCCTGCTGCTAAAGTAAAAGTAGTTTGGACAAATACTTGGTATGACCCTGCCATGGAAAAAGATGCTGCCAAGAGCTTATTGACAGCAGGCGCTGATGTCATTGCTCAACACCAAGATACGCCTGGACCTATGCAAGCTGCAGAAGAGGCCGGTAAATTTGGGGTTGGTTATAATATGGATATGTCCAAGATGGCTCCTAAGGCTGTCTTGACCTCTGCAGTTTGGAACTGGGGTCCATACTATGTGAAAACTGTCGAAGCAGTCCGTAATAAAACCTGGAAGAATGATCAATACTGGGGTGCAATGAGCGATGGTATTGTTGACATTGCTCCATTCGGCCCGATGGTAGCTGAAGATACTAAGAAATTAGTGGCTGAAGCGAAAGATCAGATCATGGCTAAAAAGTGGGATGTCTTTACAGGTCCAATCAAGGATCAAAAGGGAGAAGTGAAAGTTCCTGCTGGTCAAGTCATGACGGATAAAGATATGCTTTCCTTTGACTGGTTTGTTGAAGGGGTAGACGGTACAATTCCTAAGTAAACAGCTAAAACTAATATACTCATTATAGGGTAGTTGTGAATTCAGAAATTACGCTTTGAAGTTGCTATAGGTGGCCTCAAAGCGTAATTTCCTACTATAAAAGAGTATTTTAGGTATAATTAGCCGGGAACCCGTGTTTGTGAATTGAATTGAGGGAGACAGACTGTATGAATCAAGCACTAATTCAATTACAGGGAATCGTTAAAAAGTTTCCAGGTGTCCTAGCCAATGATCACGTGGACCTAGATATTAACCCAGGAGAAATCCATGCTATCTTAGGAGAAAATGGGTCTGGGAAAAGCACTCTAATGTCTGTGTTAGCCGGTCTGTATAAACCAGACGGTGGAAAGATCCTAGTAAATGGGGTTGAACAAAAGTTCCGTTCCCCCAGAGATGCTATAGCTTGCGGTATCGGGATGGTTCATCAGCACTTTAAATTGGTAGAGCCCTTTACAGTGGCAGAAAATATTACCTTAGGTGAACAGGGGAGTTCCTTTCTGCTTGCTAACAAAGAACTTAAAGCCAGCATCAATGAGCTTGGGAAAAAATACGGTCTTGAAATCAATTTGAACGCTAAAGTATGGCAGCTGTCCGTGGGGGAAAAACAGCGAGTAGAGATCGTCCGCATGCTCTATCGCGGTTCCAAAGTATTGATATTGGATGAACCTACGGCTGTGCTTACCCCTCAGGAAGCCGCTGAACTCTTTGAAAATCTGCGCAGAATGGCCTCTACAGGATGTGCTGTAGTTGTCATTACTCATAAATTGAATGAAGTTGAGGCCATCGCAGATCGGGTTACCGTGTTGCGCCTTGGAAAGTTAGCTGGTGTACTAGAACAAGGCCAGATCAATGCCAAAGAGATGGTCCGCTTAATGGTTGGCAGGGTTGTGGCCTCGAAGTATGAGCGAGACTCTTCTCCTGTAGGTGAGGTTGTACTAGAACTAGATAAGGTAAAGGCCTTCAATGACATGGGTCTTCCCTGTTTGCGTGAAATGACCCTTTGTGTAAGGGCAGGTGAAATTCTCGGTTTGGCGGGTGTGTCCGGCAACGGACAACGAGAAATGGCGGAAGTCATCGCAGGATTGCGCCGAGTTGAGAGCGGTAAAGTCCTCTTGAACGACCAGGATATCAGCAACCTCTCCCCCCGTAGGATTATTGACCTAGGTGTTGCCTATGTGCCTGAAGATCGCTTAGGGATGGGATTAGTACCGGAGCTAAATGCCTTAGAGAACCTTATTCTGAAGAATTATCATCAGCCTGAGTACTCAGGGCGTTGGTTGTTAAAATCCCAGGCCATAGAGCGTAATGCTGAAACTCTAGTAAAACAGTACCAAGTCAAAATATCCAGCTTGCGTCAGCCTGTCAGGGTACTGTCAGGTGGTAATTTACAAAAGTTGTTATTGGCTAGGGAGATTTCTAGTTCTCCCAAATTGATGGTAGTAATTTACCCGGCACGGGGATTAGATATCGGGGCCACTGAGGCAGTTCATAAATTACTGTTGGAATTAAAGACCCGTAAAACTGCGATCTTGCTGATTTCCGAAGATCTTGAAGAAATATTCAAATTAGCCGATCGGGTTGGGGTAGTGTTTGACGGTCAGCTAACTGGGGACTTTCCTATTGAACAAGCTGACTTGGAAGAAGTGGGACTCTTGATGACAGGTTCCTGCTCGGCCAGAAAGGATGATGGACGATGAACCGGCTCACATTTAAACTAGAAAAACGCTTAACTCCTTCGCCGGTGATGGTTTTTATCATCCCTTTAATATCCGTGCTGTTGGCCCTTTTGTTGGGGGCGATCTTCTTGGTCCTGACCGGGGAAAAACCACTGACCATATATTTGCTGATGTTTGAAGATAGTTTGGGCTCAAAATATGGGCTAACCGAGACCATGGTTAAGGCCATTCCTTTGATGTTGACCTCGTTGGGTGTTTCCTTGGCTTTCAAAATGAAGTTATGGAACATTGGTGCTGAAGGTCAGCTCTACATGGGGGCCATGGGAGCAGCCTGGCTACCATTAACCTTCCCTACTCTGCCTGTTTACCTGATGCTGCCAGGAATGGTTGTCCTCGGGATGATCGCAGGGGGACTGTGGGCTCTTTTGACGGCTATCCCTAGAGCCATTTGGAAAGTTAATGAAATTATTACTACCTTAATGCTAAACTATGTGGCAATCCTATGGGTGGACTATTTGGTCTACGGTCCCTGGAGGGATCCCAAGGGATCAAATTTCCCCATAACCGCACCCTTTGCGGAGGCTGCTAGGTTACCTGGTCTGGGTGATTCCCGCATTCATGCAGGTTTGTTCTTTGCTTTGGCGTTGGCAGTTATCCTAGCCATCGTTTTCAAGTATTCCCGCTGGGGGTACAGCATTAACGTGATTGGTTCAAGTGAGCGAGCAGCGCGTTATGCCGGAATGAATATTAAACGCAATATTTTGTTGGTGATGTTTCTGAGCGGTGCAATTTCAGGGTTAGCAGGTATGGCTGAAGTCAGTGGGATTATTGGTAAGCTGCAACATGGAATCAGCCCGGGGTATGGGTATACTGCCATAATTGTAGCTTGGCTCAGTAAACTTAACCCCTTGGCTATTATTATCGTCTCAGTGTTGTTCGGAGCGTTACAAGTGGGAGGATACGCAGTACAAGTGGAGGGAGTACCTGCCGCTGTAGCGACAATGCTACAAGGCTCGATTCTTTTCTTTGTCCTCGGTGGCGAAGTCCTTACGAACTACAGAGTGAAACTGTTCGGCCAGAAAGGAGAGGAATTGAGTAAATGAACATTCAAGAATTCTTAATCCCTTTATTGGCAGCTGCAGTGATCGCTGGAACACCGATCCTCTATGCTGCCCTGGGCGAACTAATCACTGAACGAGCTGGAATCATCAATCTAGGTGTTGAAGGAATTATGCTGGTGGGTGCGGTATCAGGGTTTATGGCGGCAGTAACCACAGGTAATCCTTGGATTGGTTTGCTGGCTTCCATGCTAGCTGGTGGAGCAGTGGCGCTGATTCACGCTTTTTTAACCATTACCTTACGGGCTAATCAAGTGGTAAGTGGCTTAGCTTTAACAATTTTTGGGACTGGTCTTAGCGGCTATCTTGGTAAAGCTTATATCGGAATACCGGTTGAAAAACCCTTTTCCCCGCTGCCTCTTGGACCTTTGGCAGATATACCGTTCATCGGCCCCATTTTCTTTCAACAGGATGCCTTAGTGTATATCAGCTATGTACTAGTCGTTGTAATATGGTATTACATGTATCACACTAGGCCCGGGCTAAACCTCAGAGCTTTAGGGGAGAATCCGGCGGCTATGGATGCCCTTGGTTTAAACGTCTTTTATTTAAGATATCTCTATGTTGTGGCAGGTGGCACTTTAGGCGGTGTAGGGGGAGCTTACTTATCCCTAGCCTATGCTCCCAGTTGGTTGGAAAACATGACGGCTGGTCGTGGCTGGATCGCGGTAGCTCTGGTTATCTTTGCTCTGTGGAATCCTTGGCGAGCTTTAATGGGTGCCTACCTGTTTGGGGGGATTGATGCCCTTGGTTTCCGTCTTCAAGTCTTGGGCATTGAAATGTCTCCTTTTTTCTTAAAAATGTTACCCTATTTGTTTACCGTCCTAATCTTAGTATTTGTGGTTGCTCGTCACAAAGGACGCTTGTCTACGCCTGGAGCTTTGGGTCTATCTTATGACCGAGAGGAAAGGTAGGGAAAACAGTTTATAATTTGTTTATAATCTGTTTATACAAATTTAAGATTATTAGTTTAGAATATTACTATAAAAGAAAAAATTGCTGAAAAATAAAGAGGTAAAGCCCAGACGTGGGCTTTACCTCTTTATTTTAATCCTATTTAGTAAGTATCTTTCTGGAAGAATCAGATAAACTTTTGAGTCCTAGATTTAACTGACCACCATTAACTATACTAATAACTATTCTAATATAAGTTTGCCTAGGTAGGCTCAATCGCGAGGCAGAGGATTTGTATAATAATTATAAGTCCCTCGGAAGATAGCTGCTGAGACGTTCTTCCGAAATGTTGGGTTTTGTAACCTTGCTTCTTCATAGGGGTTCGAAATAAATGCGGTCTCAATCAAGATGGATGGCATGGTAGTATGTTTCAAAACATAAAATCCTGCTTCTTTAACTCCACGATCAGTAGTTTTGAGGGTGTCGATCAGAGCGGTTTGAACGCTGCTGGCTAGTTGTAAGCTTTCATTTTGCCTAGGGTTATCCCTCGAATAAAACGTTGTGGTGCCTTGAATTGTAGGTATGGTAAACGAATCATTGTGGATGGAGATAAAGAGGTCGGCATTACAGGAGTTGGCTAAAACCATTCGGGCTTGAAGATCTTCAAGTTGAGAATATTTGGTCGCTGGTGATACATCGGTTGTCCGTGTAAGGATTACTTTCGCGCCAGCTTGTTTTAAGATGTCATTCAAAGCTAGTCCAATGGCTAAGGTATTATTCTTTTCGTAAGTTTGGGTAGGACCCTTTGCTCCGAGATCTGGTCCGCCATGGCCAGGATCTAGAAAAATTGTCTTGCCTGATAGGGCATTGGCAGGGATTCCCTGAAACGGATTGACGAGAACTTCTTTAGAAGGATCATAATCAGTGACTTCGTCATCAGTTGCAGGCGGCGGATCAGGCTTGGCCAGTTCTGAGGGCAGAGGTGGGAAGTCCCTGAGGTTACTTTGATAGCTTGAAGAAGCTTTACCCTCAATAATATTTTGCGTATTGAGGCTAATAATGCCTGTCCCTCCTAAAATATAGACAGTTCCATTGACAGTGAAATTAAAGGGTGGAGTTGTGGGAGAAGCTGTAGTAGAAGTTGTCGTAGAAGTTGTCGTAGAAATTGTCTTAGGGGTAGAGCTGACAATGCTCGTGGAGGCAAGCGTCACATAGTCAGCAGAAACCCAGCCTGTTTTTGCTTGGTAAGTTGTTTTATACCATTGACCTTGCTGATCGGTGAGCGCTATCGTCGTATCTTTCGGGATGTTGAGAAGCACTTTTCCTGTCGGGGAGGGGGTTTCTCTGAGGTTTAAGCCCCCGGTCGCGTTGACTATTCCCGTCGATGTGATGCTGACATAGTCAGCGGCAATCCAACCTGTTTTAGATTGATAGGTTGTTTTGTACCATTTATCTTGCTTTTCAGTGAGTTCCACCGTTGTCCCTTCCGGTATCATGGCAAGTATTTTCCCCGTTGAGGAGGGGGTCTCTCTAAGATTTAAAACTCCGGAAGCAGTGATCTTACCTTTGAGGAGTCCTTCTTTACTATCTGTGTTAGAGTCAGAGTCGGGGTTAGGGTCCTTTGCTGGTGGTTCAATTTTCATATGTTCACGCATGATAGTGTATACTGAAGGCGGAATATCCATATGTTCGGTCAATAATAGGGGGGCCTTAAATTTTGCAGCAAGGACTGTACCGGCTACTGCATCTGGAAAGGTGATGCCCGAAGCCATGAAAAGATCCGTGGATTGATAGGTGTCTTTCATAAAGGATATGACCTTGGCATTGGTGTCGTAACGGTCCAGACCGCCCAAACGTGTTTCTATCATAAAGTTATGTTTAGTTAACTGCTCGGAAGGAACCACAACTTCTCCACCAATGACGATCAGGTGCTTAGCTACTGTTTCTTTCAGGTATTCAATCACAGAATTAGGAAAGGTAGTTGAGGTAAGGACGATAGGAACTTGTTGAATGCCAGCATAGGTCGCGGCTGATAAGGCATCGGGAAAATCATCCCCGTTAACAAGGATAAGCGAATCGTTAGCTAGTTTTTTAGCAAGCATAATGGAGGTTTCATAACGATCCAATCCGCCTATGCGTTCCCATTTCAGCCCGGAATTTTCAAGCTCCTTTTCAATGGAAGGTTGCAAGCAAGCTGTCCCCCCAAGAAGAATCACCTTCTCAGGTTTTAATCGTTGCAGCTCTTGGACTACACGCGGGTCAATCGAGTCTCCTTTGGTTAGAAGAATTGGAGCATTTAGGCTAACTGCGAATGGGGTTGCAGCAATAGAGTCGGGGTAGTCGTTGTATTCGCATAAGATAATAGTTTGTGCTGATTGCCAGCCTTTTTGAGATATTTTAAGGGCTGTTTCCACCCTATCTTGTCCAGCTAAACGCTCTGTCTGGTATGCTAAAGGGCTGGCGTAGGTTATAAAAGGCGTGCATAATACGACAGTAAGCGATGCCATGATCGAGAAAAAAAACTTTTTCAGAAGTGTCACCCTTTCAATTATCAAAGTCATGTCGATTATACCATAAAAGCTGATGTTATTTGATGAATTTTTGGGTTTAATTCCTCGAAAGGGACCTTGGTCCTACATAAATGTCAAAAAGAGTAAGAACGCCAACCCTAGTCGCTCTTACTCTTTAAGTTAAGAAAAGCCCGGATATACTTGTTGTGTGCTTGTCTAAACTATGCTGAGGTCTTAAACCTAACAAAGAAGGTCGTTCCCGCAGAACTCGTGTCGATTTCAATCCGAGCGTTATTTCGTTCTGCTATGCTATAACAGGTTCGGGTTGGACGATCAGAAAGATTTAAGCTGGAAAGCCATAAGTTGTTGTGATATTTGAAGGCTTTTTATCTGATTAAGAAACTATTTAGCTGGAAATATTGTTACATCGTCGAAATACACTAATTAATATTACATTGTCCGAAGATTTATGCTTCAGGTCGAAAAATAATCTATTAAAGGTGCCCGTACACTGGCTTCGGCTGGGAAGGCGTGCGGCGATGATGATCGTTCAGCCAAAGATCTGCCTGTTAGATTGGTATGAGCCTGCTTTGAGTAGGCTATTGGTGGACAATGGCAAAGCCCCGAGTCGTATAGTGACTGGGGGCTTTTTCTGTCGTCTTTTTTTGTACTAATCAGAATGTATACTTTCTGGAGCATAATTGCAACTTAGGCGGACGCCTTCGCCAAGGCTGATAGAATGATTAATACGTGCGAAGACAGTGTCTTCGTGGGCGTCAGCCAAGTTTTTTTTATATTTGATGTTTAGGCGGATTAAAGGGCAGCAAATTGAAATATCATGAAAATGATAGATACCTCTACTCATTAAATTAGACGTAGCATTCTTACTATAAGCACATTCCCTTGTTCTCTTGTGCTTTTCTGGCTCCGTGAGTTATCGGAAGTTATAAATTGAGTCAGTGAATGCTTTAGAAATATCTAACGAATACATCATTAGAAATGCTAAAACGGCGATTAGAATAAGATAGGAAATCCCTATTCTTAACCTGAAGCTAGGCTCTACGCTCAGGTATTGGGCAGTTAAGGATTTTTGCCGATACATGGTTATGACTTCATAAACCCCAAAGAACAAGATGATGAGCAGTATATAGGCATGTAGTTTCCAGATGAGAACAATAGCCATAACTAAACCGATCACCCAAATAAAGGGTGAGATTGCCTTGGAAATCCTACCTCCATCTAAGGAACCAAAGGGAAGTAGATTGAAGAGATTTATTAGGGCACTAGTATAGGCTAGCCCTGCCCAATAATGATTATTTGTTATTAAGTAGAACCATAAACAAACAACCGTTATCAACGCTCCAGCTGCTGGGCCCCCTATGGCTACGATCGCCTCTTCTCGAACACTTTTAGGAGCACTCTTCATTTTGATAAATGCCCCAAGAAAAGGAATAAACGTTGGGGTAGAGACATCCAGACCAAGTTTCTTACTCGTCACGTAATGACCCATCTCGTGAACGAAAATGACTCCAACAAAGCCCACTGCAAATAACCAGCCATATATTTGTGCATAAAGAACGACCGTCAATCCCATAGTCAAAAAGGTTCCGGCAAATTTAGAAGCTTTGACTAAGCCAAACAGTAGCTTGGCAATTAAAGCTAGCTTACTAAAATTTAGTAGACCTAGCAAAGCTGTGATAACGATACTCAGGATTGTTTTAGAGCTTCTCTTCTTTGGCTTTTCTACGAGATCGTCAAGGCTTTGATTTTCGTCGTGAAGCATTTAGTCCCCTCACTTTCCAAAGGTAAATTACATAGCTAGTTTATCATGGTTATTCCCTATTCCATAGAGCTATTATTATTGCAACGAACTTAGAATTTGCTGTGACGCGAGAGCCATGAAACGCTCCTGGATTTGTTAAAGAAGAGAGTTGGAAGAGGACAAAGAGTCTGATATGATAGATTATAAGATCAAAGAGGTGCAGAGGAAATTGAGTATTTAAATTATAAATTAAGGTGGTAGGAATATGTTTAAGATTACGGAAGATTGCATCGAAAAGAAAACGCTGACAGAGTACTTTAGCTCAGAGGCCCCAAAAGGGACCGCGGAATTTGAACAGCTTATTCAAAAATTCGAATCTGAACCTCAGTATAAATTCCGCATGCGGGACCATGATCAAGAAGTTTTCTACATTGGTTATTCTGATGATTGTACTCGCAAGAGCGGCTTTGATCCGCTCGATATGTATGGGGAGTACTATGGTTGTATTGACATCCAATATCTTAATGATAAAGGTGAGTATGAGCGGTTGTAGGAAGCCCGTCCCTTCTGGCCAGAGTTTATAATTTCTTAATAAATTGTTTAGAGAAAGTTATAACAATTAGTTTATACTAAATATAGAAACTTACTTAAAATGGGGAGTTGGAAGTTGTCCAATCACAATTTGCTGTCTTTACTACGTTATAAGGGAGGGTTCGTATGGAAGGATTAGATTTTTTGATAACGGCCATTGGGTTTTCTGTTTTAGGTTATGTATTATGCTATATGACCCTTTCAGTTAATCGTAAATCCAAGACACAAAACGCAAACTCGGAAAAACCGTTGCAGACTCGAGAACGAACTGTTCAGCATAGACATAGTGCATGATATTTATCCTCGTTAAGACAGCTATTTTTAGAAGTGGGGGTAGATATCCTACGGGCTACAGTGTTCTTTTAGGGTTAGCCCTTCGGCATTAGTCTCCACAGGAGACTAATGTCTCCTTCGCCGCGAAGTGTTCCTTTTGAGAATAGGCGGCTCGGCGAAACCTATCCTCAGCGCGATCATATTCGTTAAGGGCCATGCGATTCGGCGATACTCTATCCTACGCCGGTAAGCATTTCTTTTGGGATCGCGGCTTCGGCGATACTCTCCACTGGAGACTATCGTCACCGGAAGCTTTCGTCACCTAAGTCTCGATGTTCAGCTTTAGCTGAACGAGTTCACTGGTAGAGTATAAAATAACAAGAGGGCGTAGCAAAACTAAGGTTTCTGTTACGTCCTTTTTTTGTACCATCAGGAAGTACAAACTTGCGTTATATGCTTCCTAAGCATATGCAACTAGGGCTGTCGCCTTCGCCAAGTGACCCTTCTCGCCATCCGTAGCTACAGGAACACTCGGCCATCCATGGCCAGCGCTTCTCCGCTATGCTAACACGTGCGAAGACAGTGTCTTCGGGCACCAGCCAAGTTTTCTTTTAAACGTTTCATTCCAGGACTCTTAGGCAGACGGAGTAGTGCTTACTATTTGAATTGATGAAAGCTAGGCCACTTTAATGTATAATGCTAACAAGGTATTATCAAACTCCGTCAAGACAGCTGCTTTATATTCTTTCATAGGTTGAAGCATAATATAAAGTAAGCTTACTAACTAGGAATATGAGGGATTACAATGTATCCAAGCAATCTAAATTATAAAATGCCTCCGGAATGGACTAGGCATACTCGTACCTTCATTTCATGGCCGATCCAAGCGTCTATGTGTTATCCAGAGGATTATGACGAAGTTTGCCAAGGCTATACCGAAATTATTCAGGCTATTGCGGAATTTGAATCAGTGACGGTTGTGGTGAATGCTGTGGATTTAGCGAGGCTTGCGCGTTTATTTCAGGATGAGCGGATTGAACTTCTTCCTATTGAGCATAACGATGCTTGGCTAAGGGATAATGGGCCTACATTTATTGTCAATGATACTGGGGATGTGGCAGGGGTTAATTGGAAATTTAATGCTTGGGGTGGCAAATATGCACCCTGGGATTTGGACGATCAGGTGGCCACTGAACTATTGAAACATATTGAGTTGAAACGGTTTGATGCCCCCTTGGTTATGGAAGGGGGTTCTCTCCATGTCGATGGAGAAGGGACGTTACTAACCACGCAAGAGTGCCTCTTAAACCCTAATCGGAATCCGGCAATGACCCGAGAACAGATTGAAGCTGAGTTGAAGAACTTTCTCAATATCCAGAAAGTAGTCTGGCTAAAGAATGGATTAGATGGAGACGAGACAGATGGTCATGTGGATAATATTGCATGCTTTGTAGCTCCAGGCAAGATTCTAATACAGATTTGTGACGATCCTGAGGATGAAAATTATGTGATCACCCAAGAAAACATAAGGATCTTAAAGAGTGAAACTGATGCGCTGGGCCGGAAATTCGAAATCATCCCTATCCTGCAACCGCCGAGCTTAATTGATGCAGAGACTGGTAAGCGCTTAACCCTGAGTTATCTAAACTTTTACTTTGTTAACGGGGGAATTATTCTGCCTATTTTCGGTGGGAAAGCAAAAGATACTGATCTGCTAGCCACTCAGGTACTGACAGAACTATTCCCTGAACGACGAATACGCACAGTTAATGGAATGGGGATCATCCGCGAGGGTGGTAATGTGCACTGTACGACTCAACAGATGCCCCGAGGAAGGCGGATTTAAGATGAGAAACATTAAAGTAGCGGCTACTCAGATGGGCTGTATTAATAGCATCGATCAAAACATCGCAAAAGCAGACGCCCTAGTAAGGGAAGCTGCGAATCAGGGTGCACAAATTATCTTGTTACAGGAGCTGTTCGAAACACCGTATTTCTGTCAGAAGGAAAAATCGGATTATTATGCTTATGCGACAGAACTGGAACATAATAAAGCTGTTAGGCATTTTCAAGTTGTGGCAAAAGAGCTTCAAGTGGTTTTACCGATCAGCTTCTATGAAAAGAAAAACTATGCGCGATATAATTCCCTGGCGGTTATTGATGCCAGTGGTGAAGTGCTGGGAAAATATCGCAAGAGTCATATTCCAGCTGGTCCGGGATATGAAGAAAAGTTCTACTTCAACCCAGGGGATACAGGGTTTCAGGTCTGGAATACTCGCTTTGGCAAGATCGGGGTAGGGGTCTGCTGGGATCAATGGTATCCAGAAGCTGCACGATGTATGGCGTTAATGGGGGCTGAGCTGCTTTTTTATCCGACTGCGATCGGCTCGGAGCCTCAAGATGGATCGATCGATTCCAAGGAACATTGGCAAGCTTGTATGTTAGGACATGCTGCAGCTAACCTGATTCCAGTGATTGCCTCGAATCGGGTCGGAGTTGAGGAAGACGAAGAGTCTAAGATCACCTTCTACGGATCCTCCTTTATCGCTGGCCCGCAAGGAAACAAAGTGATAGAGGCTGGTCGTGTGGAAGAAACGGTACTGGTGGCAGAATTTGATCTAGATCTGCTTGAGATACAGCGACTGGAGTGGGGGATCTTCCGGGATCGTCGGCCTGAGCTATACAAAATTATATCTTCGTATGATGGAGAGTTAACGATTAAGGGGACTCGTTAAGTAGGTAGTGGCTTAAATATGTTAAGACTATTTTTTCCTCTTTTCGAAATTGATGGATTTCGAAGTTGGTGGAGATATTGGGTCGGATCGCCTAAAGATGATGAACAGCCCAACTAGGATCAGAGCGATCGGGGCGAGTAATCCGAAATTAATCCAGGTATGTAAGACTTGGAGAAAAAGAATGCCAAAGGAGACAACGGAGACAGTCGATAAGATAAAGACTGGAATCAAAAGTCCCCTAGGTCTACCAGAGAAAAGGTAGAGTTGAAAGAGACCAAAGGCTACCGATAGAGGGTAGATCGGCCAGGTATAGCCGGAAAATTGCCAGTTAGTAAAGATCTCGAAAAAGAAGAGTAAACCAAGGAATGTGAGGATGCCCCCCGGTACTAATAGGCCGGGGTTTCTTGATGTGCTGAAGTAACTCCATTCAAATAGTAAACCTGGGATAAGGATGAAGATGGGCCAAAAGTTCTCCATGCTGAAGAAGTTCCAGTAAAAAAGGTTGTTCGTAAACAGGAAAGTACCAAGAATGACAAACACTAGCCCTAAAATAGTATTACTCTTAGGCATACTACTTACCCCTCCTAAAATATGCGTATTTTTATTCTGGTCAGAAAGTATAACTTTCAGTTGTATACTTTCTGGAAGGTCCTTCTCGCCATCCATGGCTACAGGGACACTCGGTCATCCATGGCCAGCGCATAAGGGCAACTAAGGCTTCCGCCGGCGCCTGCGGGCTTCTCCGCTAAGCTAACACGTGCGAAGACAGTGTCTTCGGGCGCAAGCCAAGTTTTCTTTACTTATTTATAATTCTATCATAAGGACAGCCGCAGAAAACAGAGGTTGATGCTTGTTTATTAAATAATTAGTTTAAGGTTACGCCTAATAGCTACTCGGACTGGAATTAAGAGTAGCTGAAATGGGGTATGCTTTAAAAAGTATAGAATTAGAAACAGAGAAGAATTTGAACAAAGAATTAGTAACAAAGAAAGGAGCGTTGTTTTTTGACGTTTAGCAAATTACCCTACCTAAGTCCGAACCGTCAGGCATTACCTTTGGTTAAGGAATTAATTGCGAGGAGAGAGCTGCTTCGGATCGAGGTTCATCTGCATAACGGGGTTACCGTGATCGACTGCGGTGTGCATGTTCAAGGCGGCTGGGATGCGGGGAGGTTGTTTGCTGCTGTATGCCTCGGAGGGCTTGCTCATGTAAATTTGCATTGGTTAGACTTTAACGGGCTACGCTGGCCTGCGGTTGAAGTGCTTACTGATCATCCAGTCCGGGCTTGTTTGGCGTCTCAATATGCTGGTTGGCCAGTTAAGATAGGTAATTCGGTAGCATTAGGTTCGGGTCCAGGTCGCGCTATTATTCACAAAGGAACTCTGTTCGATACGATGGGTTATGAAGATCATTCTCAGACGGCAATTTTGTGTTTAGAAAGTGAGCTACTACCTTCTGAAGATATAGTCCTACAATTAATTAGAAGAGTTTGATTGTGAGCCAGCGGATCTCTACATTTTAGTAGCTCCTTGCGCATCTCAGGTTGGATCAGTTCAGATAGCGGCACGTGCCCTGGAAACAGGGTTAGCGAAGTTAATGGAACTGGGTTATGACTTGAAAAATATTGAATCCGGCTGGGGTATTTGTCCACTTCCCCCCGTTGCCAGTGACAATCTAATTGCTCTAGGACGCTCAAACGATGCGATTCTCTATGGCTCAACCGTACTTTATAACCTTTGTGACGATGATCTATCTCTTGCCTCCCTCGTGAAGCAGATTCCGTCCAGTTCGTATCGAGAGTATGGCCGATTATTTCTGGAAGTGTATAATGGGAATTTTTACGAGCTCGATCCTTTCATGTTCAGTCCTGCAGAAATATGGTTCTGTAATTCTAAGAGTGGTCGCTCGTTTCATGCTGGAGTCCTGCGTCCGGATCTTCTGAGTAATTCTTTCGAATTATGATATCATAACTTATTAATAGACTCAGTAAATTGACGTCAAGGAATTCATCGTGATATAGTAAATTTATGCTATCAAGGTGACTTTTAGGTCGTGGATTTGATTTTTCGCCTTTATTGTTTAGGGATAGAACTGTATTGTAACCCCAGACGTTGTCTGGGGTTGGTTATTTTACTTAATTTTTTGGCTTTAATAGGTGGTGGGATTTTAAGTAAGTAAGGATTTTTTGTTTTTCACTTGCTTCCACATGAATAAGGTGTTGAGGTTTTTGGGCAATAACTCCAGGCCATTTGGTATAAATGGTTTGGATATATATTTTTCGAGTGATTGGATCAGTATAACTAAGATGAATGATAAGAAACTGTGGCTTGATATCGGTTTGCAGAAAATCAACACTCTTTATGCTAAGGAGCAAACTTGTAGTGGTATCTCTAGGAATATCGTTAACCACAGTGTAATCATCAACAAGAATAGGCTCTTCTAGCAAGCTTTCGTCAAAGACGATAGTTTTACTGGAAAGGTTTGTAGCTGGATGATTTCCTACATTATTAAATTTAAATTCGAAACTAAGCTCGTGGGTTAGATGGATGGAAGGAGATTCTTTGAAGGTGAAATATGGACGTGCTGCTTCGCGCTGGGTCTGCCAGGTGATGACAGAGATAAAGACGGATACTATCGAGACGAAAGCAAAAATTGCTGTGGATATAGTCATAAAGATGCCTGACCAATTGCGTTTTTTTAGGTCCCAAGACATAGCTTCCCCCTATTCGGACGTATCTGTTGACTATATATATTGATCGTTTGTTTAAAAGATTCATCTTGACGGTGGTAAATAATTAGAAACCAAAGTGTATCAAAGGCTACCTGAAGATTTTGTTCGGGACATGATTTTAAAAGCGCCCAGCAAGGATATTATGAATACGCTGGCCAGAAGCGTTTTAGCTTTGTATACCTTTGACGATAATCCGGATGATACTTCCATGAAAAACGTCCTAAAACAGTGTCTAAGGTTGATTGCCTGCTTTCCGTCTTTAGCAGTCTATGGCTATCAAGCCTTCTCTCATTACCATGGAAACCAAAGCTTATATATTCACAGCCCACGCCCTGATTTGAGTATTGCTGAGAACATTCTTTCCATGTTGCGGCCGGATAGTAACTATACCAAGTTAGAGGCGTCACTGCTTGATCTTGCCCTTGTCCTGCACGCTGAACACGGAGGGGGTAACAATTCATCCTTTGTGACCCACGTCGTGACTTCTACAGGTACGGATACCTACTCTGCTATTGCTGCGGCAATTGGAGCACTTAAGGGACCGCGGCATGGAGGGGCGAATATAAAAGTTATCGAGATGTTTGACGATATCAAAGATAAATTGACGGATTGGAAAGATGATGAAGAGATTGAGCGCTATCTTACCCGAATCCTTTCTAAAGATGCTTTTGATCGGTCAGGTTTAATCTACGGAATTGGGCACGCAGTATACTCTGTTTCGGATCCTAGGGCCGTTATTCTCAAGAATTATGCTTGCCAACTTGCCCATGAAAAGGGACTGGAAGATGAATTTGAACTCTATGTAAAGGTTGAGGACATTGCCCCGCGGGTTATTAGTAAGCTAAGTACCATGTACAAAGGGGTAAGTGCCAATGTCGATTTCTTTTCAGGTTTTGTGTACAAAATGCTCAATATTCCTGTGGAAATGTTCACGCCGATTTTTGCAATTTCCAGAATCGTAGGTTGGAGTGCACATCGAATGGAGGAAATTGCCAATGCTGGAAAAATTATTAGACCTGCCTATAAAAGCGTGGCTCCTAAAAGACAATATATTAGAATGAACGAAAGATTGTAAAAAATCGGAAAATACTGTAACGCGGAGCGGAAATTCTCTTCTTTTACTTCTTAGGCGAAGTTTAAGAAGGGAATTTCTTTGTGATGTAGAAATAACGGATAGCACAAAGAAGTAGGATGGTGGAATTATATGGGATTAGCAGCAATCTTTATGACAAGTATGTTAATGGGTTTTTTCGGAGCTATTGTGCCAGGACCTTTGCTTACAGTTACCATCAATGAAAGTCTGAGGCGTGGTGCTAAGGCTGGACCTCAAATTGCTTCCGGCCATGCGCTAGTAGAACTTGCCTTAGTGGTGGCGATTTTCTATGGCTTGGGAACCTATATCACTTGGCCAGTTGTAAAAGGAACGATCGGAATCGTAGGGGGGTTATTCCTTTTTTGGATGGCGTACGGAATTTTGAAAGAGTCCTTTAATTCTGTAGTCCTTGATTTTTCGGGAGAGACAACGGCTAAAGGTCTTCGGCCTTGGGTTTCAGGTATTACTGTAACTGCCTCAAATCCTTATTGGTTTCTGTGGTGGGCGACCGCTGGCGCTGGTTCATTGATGCTTGCTGCAAACTATGGTATTATTGGAGCCATCTGCTTTTATTTAGGACATATTATAGCGGATTATATTTGGTTTACGTTTGTGGCATTCACTGTTGCTAGAGGAAAGAAACTCTTTACGCCTTTGGTGTATCGCTTTGTTTTAGGAGTCTGTGGACTTTTTTTAGTCGGTTTAGCGGGTTATTTTGTTTATTCTGGGGCAGGTTTCTTAATGTCTTTCAGAGCTTAAATCTGTGCACTCGACATTTGTCGTATCCAATCTGTATGACACAAGATGAAAGTTCTAAGAGTTTGTAACTTTTTTCTCATGTAGGAAAAAATAAAGGATTTTGGGCTCATCTGTAGAAATTAATTATTATTATGCAAAGATAATCCATCTTGTTGTTTAGGTCTATATCTAATGGTTTAGAGCCCTTATTAGGCATAAACAGGCAACTGGATCCTATAGAAAGAATGGAGTGGAGATTAAACGTTGAATGATAAGCTTAATACCTCAGGTTCTGTCATAAGATATGGAATAAGACTTAAGTTACTGCTGGGTTTTTTTGTTGTACTCCTACTTACACTACTTGTGGGAGGCGTGGGCTATTACGGTGTCTATAAGATCAATCTGGAAGCGGAAGATCTAGGGGAGCATTGGTTGAAAGCAACAAGTTCCTTGGCAAAAGTTGTTGCTAACACAGAAGACACTCGGCGCTATCTTTTAGCAGGATTTCTGATGCGTGCAGATGAGAAAACGTTTCAAGATAATAAAGCTCAATTCGCAATTATAAAAGTGAAATGGGAGCAAGATTTTGCCGAATATAATAACTATGTAACGACGACTGAGGGAATAGCCAAAAGCGAGGCAATGAGGAAATCGTTTGATGAGTACATAGACGATGCCGAGCAAGTTTGGATGTTAACTCAGTTAGGTCAGGATGTTGAGGCTAGACCCATCTTAACTCAAAAGAGTAAAGAAAGCTTTGACCAACTGCTTAAGGATATGGAAGCTCAGATGGAGTTTATGGTTCAAGGAGGGGTCGAAGCTACCCATCATGCACAGACTACTGAAAACTCTGTAATGAGATTGCTTATTATTTTTGTTACGCTTGCCTTGATTGTTGGAGCAACTTTGGCGATTATGATTGCAAGACATATTAGCCGCCCTCTTGTTTCTGTGACGAAGGTAGCTCAAGCCGTTGCAGCTGGAGACTTGAACATTAAGATGCCGAAGATTAGAAATCATGATGAAATCGGCGTTCTCACTCAAGCTGTCAGTGAGATGGTAGATTCACTTCGAGACGTCATTAGGGAAGTACTAACACAGTCAGAAGGTGTGGCAGCAACCAGTCAAGAATTATCGGCTGCGGCGGAGGAAGCAACTGCTGCCAGTGAACAAATTTCAGATTCTATAGCGCAGCTCGCAGCAGGTGCCACAGATCAAGCCATGTCTGTGAGAAATACTGGTCTGGTCATCGAACAGTTGTCTGAAAGCGCCCAACAGGTAGCGGTCAATGCAGAGGTTGTTAATCAAAGTAGTGGAAAGGCAGCCAAAGCGGCTCAGGTGGGGGCTCTTCAGGCAGAAAATGCAGTCCGCAAAATTGAACAGATCCGTGACGTTTCCCTTCAGACAGCAGAAACCGTTTTTAAATTGGGTGACCAATCCAAAAAGATCGGGCAAATTGTAGATGTCATCAAAGGAATTGCTGATCAGACGAATCTATTGGCGTTAAATGCAGCGATTGAGGCTGCTCGAGCGGGTGAGAATGGGAGAGGCTTTGCAGTGGTTGCTGAAGAGGTCCGGAAGTTGGCGGAACAGTCATCCCTTTCAGCAACTCAGATCGCAAGCTTAATCGGTGATATTCAACAAGAGACAGAACGGGCCGTCGGATTGATGGATAAAGGGAAGGAAGAAGTGGACTCTGGAGTAGAAGCTGTTAATTTGGCGGGAGTATCCTTCCATACTATTGTAGGTGAAATAGATATCGTCGTTGATCAGATTAGGCTGGTAACAGCTGCTGCTCAACAAATGGCCAGTGGTGCTGCTCAAACCGTGAAATCCGTAGAGGGGATTGGGGTCATTGCTGAGCAAAGCTCCGCCAGTGCCGAAGAGATTTCTGCTACGTCAGAGGAACAAGCTGCCACCATGGTTTCGGTGAGTCAATCTGCAGAAGCCTTGGCTAAGCTTGGGGAGAGCCTTAAGAAAGCTGTTGACAAATTTAAAGTGTAGGTTAAGATCACCAATGCCAGCAAAATTATGGTTGGGTAAACCAACAGCGAGGTTTTGATGAACGGCGTTCCAAGACAAGCCGTTGGCTTTTATAATCGACTTTGGGTTGATCTTTTATGTTAATCAAAGTAATGCCCCAGAGCTTTTAGCTTTGGGGCATTTTTTATTTAAAGGAACTTACTTCAGATAAACCCTATTTCAACCGATAATCTTAATTGTAACAGGTAGACAAGATTTACGCGAATTCGACATTTAGAGTGTGCGATAATAGAAATTAATAGAGAGTGGTGAGGGGTTATGGTGTAATATCAACTTGACAGGAGATTTAAATGAACATTCCAGTGATTGTTATGCTCTTGCAAGGAATACCTGAAGGAACTGCAATTACAACTCTTGCTTTTGTAATTTCTGGAATTCCCCTAAAACTTAATAAGATTCTATTGATCGGGACTGCTTTAACCGTTTGCGCGTATGTAGTGAGACTGTTTCCTATTCCTTTTGGGCTTCATACTATCTTATTAATGTTTTTATTATTTATAGTTCTAACTATATTAAGTAAGAGGGATATCGGTCTATCCTTTATGGCAAGTTTATTGAGTTGCTTAGCTCTAATAATATTTGAGACTGCTTGCTTTTCTTTGTTAAAGCCTGTTTTTAGTATAATACCGAAAACTTTATCTACTTACCATGCTGATAGCGTTTAGTGGGAGAGGTTGTGTGATCTATAAAAATTCCATTTATTGCTTTACTATTACAAGGAATACCTGAAGAAACTGCCTTAGTCACTTTAGCTTATGTAATTGCCAAAATACCTTTGAAATGGGAAAG
The DNA here is from genome assembly GCA_000961805.1 of Peptococcaceae bacterium BRH_c23. The sequence goes on from LADV01000318.1 coordinate 19,833, forward strand.
AATTATTTTATTTGGAATTGTTTTAGCATTAATTTCGTATGTAATGAGATTGTTTACCATCCCTTTTGGAATTCATACCATTATACAAATCATGCTATTGTTTTCAGTTTTAACTTGGATTGGCAAGGGGGATTTTAGTTTGTCCCTTATTGCAAGTTTATTGAGTTTTTTAGTTTTAGCAATTGTTGAATTTGTTTGCCTATCCTTGCTAATGCCTGTTTTTGGAGTAACCCCTGAAACGTTATTCTCTAACTTAGTAATAAGGATTGCGATAACAGAACCTCAAGTATTTCTTATGTTTATCTCTGCTTATTTATTAAATAAACTTATACAAAAGAGGCAGTATGAATGAATTTTACTGAAAATATTAGTAATAAACTTACTGAAGTAATAACAAATGAACTAAATTATAACGAAGATAAAAAGGTAATTATTGCATATGCCATAGAAACTGCACTATTATTCGTCTTAGGCTCATTTTTCTTGATGATTTTAGGATATTATTTTAATGCATTAATGCCGACTGTTATTGCTGCCATTTTCGGTGGCTTATTACGAAAAGTATCAGGAGGGGCACATTTTGATTCTCCAGTAAAATGTTTGGCCTTTGGTACTATAGTTTATAGTTCTATAGGAGTTTTTGTAAAAAAATATGTCGAATATGACTTAACTAATGAGTATGTTCTTTTCTTTGTTTTGTTTATTTCTTTATTACTAGTAGCTTTCCTAGCTCCCGTAGACAGTGAATCAAAGCCAATCCATTCTAGTAGTCTAAAATTCAAACTTAAGATTTCATCAATCGTTTTCGTAATTATTTCATTCATAGTAATTTCTTTTGTCGATAATAAATTAGTAAGTGTTAGTGTAGTCTTAGGGGTGGTTTACCAAAGCCTAACCTTGCTACCTATTTTTAATAGAAGAGGAGGTGAGTGTAGACTATGAAAAGGTATTTCTTTGCTACAATTGCGTCCCTACTAATGCTCTTAGCCAGTGCAACCTCCGTTTTTGCGTGTGCTATCTGGGCATATCAACCCAAAACGCCGAAAGCATTGCAAAAGTAATCAGGAATTTAGCAGTCGCGTAAACAGTATCTGGTAGTCAACAATATAAAAGCTGGGTTGGATATCCCAGCTTTTATATTGTTTAAGTATTTATAAGCTTTTTTATTTTAAATATCTTTCGTGGAGGACAATTTGATGGGTTTTAATATTAGAGATATCTTAAAAAAGCAATCTATTATTCAATTGACTTTATTAAAAGTTATATTGAGTATCCTTGTTTTTCTTATCCTATTTATACTTCTCTATGGACAGAATTTTTGGGAGAAACAAACCCTAAAATTTAATTATGATTTATTATTAAGTGCTTTAAATGTACAAACGAGAATACAATCTCAGATTTTAACTGTAGAAGAATTTAAAAAAGATAAAAACTTAACGAAGAATGATAAGGCGTTAAAAATAGAAGGTATTATACAATTTATAATTAATAACAATAAGAATAATGATTATATTATAGGTTACTATGATAATGATTTAGATTTAATAGTTAAAAATCAATATAATAATATTTCATTTGATCAAATTCGTTCTGCAGTATTATCATATGACGAATTTAATAACATATCAAACAGTAATAATGTTAGACTCATTCTACCAATATATGATGAGGGAAAAATAGTTGGCTCTGTTTGGGCCCATGCGCAGAATGCTGATTTAGTATTAATGTCTTTTAATGAATTGAGTGCAATAGTAATATTAGCTTTAAGTTTATCAGCACTAATTATAATTTCAATCAGAAAACATATGAAACAGATTGAATCATATTTAGAAAAATTTTGCAACATTATCATTAATAATGATAGCAAACATGAAAATATTTTAATCAAACTACCAGAATTAAAACCTGTTCTAAATAAAATCACTGGTTACACAAATGATTTAAAACAGATGAACATAACCTTGGAATCATCAAAACTTAACATCATCAAAATTATGGAAGGAATCTCAGACGGTTTTTATGCCTTAGACCGTAACTGGAAGTTTACGTTCGTTAACAAGGAAACAAAAAAGTTCATTAACGGGAATAACACTGAACTAATCGGAAAAAGTATCTGGGAAGTATTCCCGCAGATTAAAGATTCCCTAACATATCGTAAAATGCAAGAAGCGATGTCTCAAAATGAATCGGTTCACTGGGAGGCCGGGGGCTTTGCACATCCTGATCAAAACCATGAATATCATGCTTATCCGTATAAGGAAGGAGTAACAGTTTTTTTTCGTGATGTTACTGAGCTGAAACGGCAACAGCAAGAGCTGGGAAGATTAGAAAGACTCAATCTTATAGGTCAATTAGCAGCGGGGATTAGTCATGAGATTAGAAATCCCCTTACTACGGTAAAGGGATTTCTACAGTTAATGGGGTCGAAATCTAAATACGCTCAAGAAAAAGAGTATATGGATTTGATGATATCGGAGATTGACCGTGCCAATTCGATCATTACCGATTTTTTATCATTGGCTAAATCGAATAGTGAGAATATTTTATCCGGTAATATTAACGATGTGATTAATAAAGTATTTCCGATGCTCCAGGCAGATGCCTTCAATAGCAATAAAGAAGTAGCAACAGATCTAGAACTATTACCTGATATCATGATCAACGAAAACGAAATCAAACAGCTCATCCTAAATTTAGTGCGCAATGGGTTGGAGGTTACGAATGAACATGGAAGTGTCATTATTTGTACATATTTTAAGGGAGATAGAGTTGTCTTAGCTATCAGGGACCAAGGGAATGGCATTCCTATTGAAATACAGGAGAAAATAGGCACTCCATTTTTCACGACTAAAGAAACTGGAACTGGACTAGGGCTGGCCATTTCCATGGGAATTGCTCAAAGGCATAATGCGGTCTTTGAGTTTGAAACAGGAAAAAATGGTACGACCTTTTATACACTTTTTCCTACCTGTAAATTGATAATAGATTAATTTAAATCAAAAAGTTCACGGAGTTCCTTTTCCGATAATTTCGAGAGCATGGTTTCTCCCGGTTGGATGACTGAGTCGATGAGGGTCTTTTTTTTGGCTTGTAAGGCGTTAATTTTTTCTTCGACCGTTCCCTGAGTAATGAGTTTGATCACCTGTACGGCGCTTGTTTGGCCGATACGGTGTGCTCTGTCCGTAGCTTGGTCTTCAACAGCGGGGTTCCACCATGGGTCATAATGAATGACCATATCTGCACCGGTTAGATTTAATCCTGTGCCGCCTGCTTTGAGAGAAATCAAAAAGACCTTACCTTGCCCATTGTTAAAGGAATTGGCCATTCTTAAACGTTCAGCTGCTTTTGTTATGCCCGAAAGATAGAAGTATTCGATGCCCTCAGAGATGAGATGTCCTTGAATGATATCCAGCATGGTCGTGAATTGAGAGAAAACTAGAATCCTGTGACCGCTGTCTAAGGCGTCAGTAAGGATTTCCTCTAAGAGAAGCATCTTGCCGCTCTCACCGGTGTAATTATCGATGAACATTGACGGGTGACAGCAAATCTGCCGGAGCCTAGTTAGTGCAGCAAGAATTTTCATGTGGCTTTTGTTAAACCCCACTGAGGCAATTTCCTGAGCTATTTGACCTTTCGCTTCCTGCAAATAGGCGAGGTAGAGCTTTTTCTGTTCTTCTGTCAAGGAAGCACTTAGCTGGGTTTCGATCTTGTCCGGCAGTTCTTTTAAGACATCTTTTTTCAATCGCCTTAGAATGAAAGGGTTAATATGTCGACTTAGTTCGGTAAGAATATTTGAGTCTTCCCCTTTAATTATGGGGATTTCAAATTTTTTGCGGAAGTCCTGGTGGGAGAGGAGATAACCAGGCATAATAAAATTAAAGAGGGACCAAAGTTCGGAAAGCGAGTTTTCAATGGGCGTCCCGGTAAGTGCAAAATAGCTTTTGGCCTTAATTTGCTGGACAGATTTTGCGTTCAGAGTTTGTGGGTTTTTGGTGTGTTGGGCTTCATCCAAAAAACAGTAGGAAAAGTCTAATTTAGCAAATTCATCGATGTCCCGCCGAAGTATAGGATATGAAGTAACGACTAGATCACACTGATCATCTATTTCGGACAATTGCGTCTGTCTTTCCTGGGGATTGCCCTCCACGACAAGGACTCGAAGAGTAGGGGTGAATTTCTTCGCTTCTTCTTGCCAGTTATAGATCAACGAGGTGGGAGCAATAACCAAAGCAGGGGCAGAGGTGGTCAATTTTGCGGATAGAATGAAGGCCAGAACTTGCAAAGTCTTACCCAGCCCCATATCGTCGGCGAGGATTCCTCCAAGACCATAGGATGCTAATGTTTTAAGCCATTGAAATCCAGTCTTCTGGTAGTCTCTTAAGATATGATGCAACTCATCAGGTATTTCAAATTCTCCGTCTTGAGGCTCTAAGATGCTTTGCACTAATTGCTTAAAGGCTTTATTGCGTTGCACTCCAGGTAAGTTGGCTTGGCGCAGAAAGCTATCTATATACATGGCACGGTACTTAGGCAGATTGAGCAGTTTTTCATTCAGATCTGAGGCTTTAAGGTCTAAATTTTCAATGAGTTGGGCGACAGCGTTCATCTCCGGCTGATTTAGATCGAGGAAAGATCCATCGCGAAGGCGATGGTATTTTTTCTTTAAATGTAGAGAATGAAAGATATCCGATAATTCATTTTGATCGATATCAGTATATTGAAAGGATATTTCCAAGATATCTAAAGTTTCGTCTAAGCGAACTTGGCCGGAAAACGTCGTAGAGGTGCGGATTTTGAGCCTGAATTGATCCGAATAATAGAGTTCTGCAAGGTCTCTCAGTTGAGGAAGCCAATTGACGGTAAAATCAAAGATTTTATCATCGTCTTCAAGGTAAATTTTCCCTTTAGATACGATAAAATCGGCGTGTTCCAGAATGTTGAGGATCATTCGTTCCTGATTGACAGAACGGATGAGAATAACATCGCTGGCAGCGGACTCGTTACTAGTATCCCGGGTCGCAGAAAATGGATTAATGATGGTCTCTCCATAGTGGAATTCTAAACGAGCTGTGATGCCCATCTCGTTAGAACGATCAAAATAGATTTTGGCTTGTAAGCTTTCTTGAGTAAATTTATCTTCTAGGACAGGATCAATGATTACGGGACCTAATTTCCCGATTAAGGGCAGGGCTTCTGAGGCGAAAAGCTCCTTCTGGGCTGCTGGAATCACAATATTGGTCACGGATCCTTGGCGAAGGGCTGACAGGAGAGGTAAAAGGAGTTCTTTTTGGTTGGGGGAAGCTTGATGGATTTTAGCTTGGTAAACGTAGTAACTCCCATCATCCGTCAGTTGGAGGGGCATTTCTTCAGTTTCGAGTGTTAATGCCAGATCCTGACCTTGTGATTGGAGGGAAAATTCGATGGGTAGCCCATGCCGAATAATTTGAGTGGGTGTGGGAGGGGGAGCTTCAAAGCTCCAAGAAAACACTTTATCCCCCAAAGCGTCTAAAAACTTAGTTAAATAATAGCCCGTCAAGGGTAACAATTTTTGATTGAGCACGGTTGTCGCGTAAAAGGGCCCTTGCATCTCGATTATGGCTGAATGTTGGTCATTCATTTCTTGAAGCATGGCAATTACCCTACGATCTTCCTCTTTGAAAGTTTGTCTCGTAGGTTCCAGGGTAAATTGCTTACCAAATTCTAGCGAGCGGCCTGATTTAAGCGCAGTAAGAAATTGTCCGATATCTTTTACAACATAGAGTCGCTGCAGACCTACTCTAAGTTGTAGATGTGTAGAAAGCCGATGGCTGGGCAGGGTTTGGAGTTCCATGTTTAGAGTCAGTTCTTCATAAGGAGTTTCCTGTCGTTGATTCGCAAAAACAGTGAGAAGCTCATCAACCACGCGGCTTTGAACGACAGGGTCTGTCCAAGCTGACGGTAATTTTTGTTGGGCTGTTTTTAAGACGGCGATAACATGTTTGCAGGCTCCTGGATAGTCTTTGAAGGCTGGGCATGTGCAGCGATATGAGCGTACGGAGTTGTCCCTCTCGAAGGCTAGTTGAACAACATAGCGTAAACCTCCGATGACAGAAGCGTTTATTAGGCCTTTATCGGGGGAAAAACTGAAATTGTAGACTCTACCAGCCGCGTAATAGGAAAGCCCTTTTTTATATACACGATCATTATCCGCTAGATCTTGAATTATTTGTTCAGAGAGGTAAAAGCGAGGCATGAATATACTCCTTTGGCAGTAATATTTGCTGAGTTAGATAGGGGTATCAGTTAAGAATATCATAGTTTGAGTCTACTCGTCTAATTTAGGGGCCAGAGAGTTGATCTGAGTTGTTCTTTGCTCAATTTACTGATGATAAATCTAGCGACGGATCGTTGAAAATGATGGAATGAATAATTTAATATTATGATAAGATTGTATTATATTGTATATTATTGTTGTGTGTGATATATTAGCGAAGGTATATCCTATAGGCCTAAAGGCCTGCTTTAGGTCATGTTTTCTGTGATGTATTAGGCCATGATCAATTTAATACCTCTGCGATAACGGCAAACTCAGTGAGAACTGAGGGCGCAAAGCCACGGGTCTTAACACATTATGGTGAAGAAAGCCGGATATCGAAAAAACTTGTCGCCGTATACTTATTTGGCGTCTTTTGTTGTATAAGGAGGAAAGTTGGTTTTGATAACAAAGTTGGAACCCCTAACAATGAACAGCTTTGAAATTGGAGAACTTTCAGAGCTTGATCTATATGATATACAAGGAGTATTGTTGTTATCTAAAGGTAAGCCAATTACCACAAAAATCCATGAACTTCTTCTCCAACGAAAGTTATATACTTTACAATATGATTTGGAGAATTCTCATCCTCCCAATGAAGAACGTAGATTTCCTTCCTCGGAGTACCGTTTTATCGTAGGCTATGTTCGCAAAGTCTTTGAAAGCGTCTGCCTTTTTAGCTCTACACGTTTAATCGATTCGTTTGCTATTGTTGATAAAATTATCAACGAGTTAGAAGGAAATTCCCGTGTCTATATAGATTTTAATGAATTTCGAAACTTTGATAATTATACATATATTCATTCCGTAAATGTTGCGTTATTAGCTACTCTAGTAGGGTTGAAAATGGGGTTTTCAGGACAAAAACTAAGAACTTTATCTATGGGTGCGATGTTTCATGATTTGGGTAAAAGTTCTTTGCCCCTTGAAATACTGAATAAACCTTCGGGCTTAAATAGAGAAGAATTTACGATTATTAAAAAGCATCCAGAGATGGGTGAGGAAATGCTTAAATACTCCAATATCTCAAAGGAGATTCTCAGCATAGTCCGTCATCATCATGAACGTTGGAATGGCGAGGGCTATCCGGATGGTTTAAGACAGAGAGCTATTACGACTAATGCACAAATCGTTGCAGTTGCTGACGTTTTTGATGCCCTTGTTGCGGATCGACCCTACCGCAAAGGGTTGCCCCCCTATCACGCTTTAGAAATCATCGTGGCTGGTTCCGGGAAAGATTTTGATCAAGAGATTGTACACTGTTTTGAACAGTGTTTAATACTTTATCCGCAAGGTTCTATAGTTACCTTAAATACAGGTGAAATGGGTACAGTCGTCGGTATTCATTACAATTATCCGAGTAGACCTCTCATAAGAATTTTTTTTGATAAAAACGGAAAATTCGTTAACGAGGAACTAATCTGCGATTTGCTCAAGGATTTAACCAGGTTTGTGCAATCGGTCAGTTTTAACCACGTTACTTAGAGAATGAAGGAGACTGATGGCTCGTTATTTCGGTGTCGAAAATTGTATACAGTTTGATTGCAGGAAAAATGTGCACTTGCGCAGAAACAGTGATAGAATAATTAGATAATCAAAGTGTAAACAATCAACCAGACAAGCTGGCATATGAAGCTTTGGGGGGGATGTTCCGTGCTTATTACCTGCGATAACAACATGCAAATGGGCTATATCTACCTTATGCCTAATCAAACGACTGACGAGTATACCCTCGAGAAAAGCGATATCGGGCTTTACTATGATGTGAACAGTCTTAGCATTCCAAGAATTAAATGGCATAGCATGGGTCAAAGTTTGAGTCAAATGCGTTTGGCAACGAAGACGTATAGAGAGTCAGTGGATAAATCGTTTCATTGTGAATATTGGAATGACCTAGATAGTGAAGGCTACATGATGGGAATCGAATTGTATTTAACTGAAGAAACCTTTTTACCGTTAGTGGCCCATCAGGCCTTTAAGCTTTACGATATACGATGGCGGAACAGTGATTTCAGGATGCTTACGCTAGATGCCTATCATGATGTTCTGAATAAAAACAATGTTATCTATCCTTTAACCTCTGAAAAAGATGCTTTTGTGATCGTTGCTATTGATCCATCATCAAAAATCGGGAAGATAATGGCGCTGATTTCTGCAAGGGATGATTTATATCCCATCAATTATTTGAGAAACCCATTGTTTATGTTAGCAAATTCAAGCCGCTATCTAAGTCGGGATTAGTATCAAACTAGAGATAGGAATAGGCCACGACGAGGTCGTGGCCTATTCCTATTGCAGGTCTCTTTTTCCTATATTATAGTTAAGCAGTAAAGAAAATTTAAAAGCGATGATCTATTAATATTTTAACAGATCTTTAACCACAGCATAATTTGGACTTTACACACAAAGTATAATATAGAATGAACTAAAGATATTAAGATCCAAACCAAGGTTTGCCTGATAATATAAAATGAGGTGATTAAAATGGAACTATTGGTTGACTTGCATACTCATACCATAACAAGTGGACATGCCTACAGTACTATTACTGAAAATGCGCAAGCAGCCTCTCGCAAAGGGCTCAAATTGATGGGAATGACGGACCATGGTCCAAGTATGCCAGGTGCACCTCATCTGTACCATTTTGGTAATTTGTCAATTCTTCCTGATGAGATTTTTGGGGTGAAACTATTGCCAGGGGTTGAAGCAAATATTACGAACTATGAAGGTGAGTTAGATATGCCCATCCCTTATTTAGCTAAGCTGAAGCTGGTTCTTGTTGGGCTTCATCCGATCTGCTATCCCGGAGGGACAGGTGAACAAAATACTCAAGCCTTTATAAAAGCGATGGAAAACCCATATACGGATATGATGGTTCATCCGGGACGTCCACATTTTGAAATGGATCTTGAGCGAATTGCCTATGCCTCGGCTCTTTTAAATGTTCCGGTTGAGATAAACAATAGTTCACTTTCCACAATCAAAGAAAAAAGTGGAGCCCTTGAGAATTGCCGTTTTATTGCCCGTTATATGGCCAAGTTCAAAGGCCCCGTGATTTTAGGCAGTGATGCACATTTTTGGGATCGAGTCGGTGAATTCGGTGAAGCCCTAGAATTAGTTCGTGAGGCAGGGATTTCTCAGCACCAGATTCTTAACACTTCACCTGAGCGAGTGCTGGATTACTTGGCGACACGTCGTAAACATAGACCACTCATTGATCCATTATCGCCTAAATCGCAGCTAAGCATTGCTTAGAGTGAGGTTGGCTTTTCCTTTTTGCAGCGGAGGGATTCGACTTATTAGAGGAGCTACTCTGACTTTCTTCCTGCTAATCCGCAATGAATTTCGCAAGAGTTGAAGGAATATCCCAAATTCTGACGAATAATGCTTGAATGGAGAAAAAGAAACAGAAGAGGGGTTCGGATTTTATTATGCTAACTGTAGAAAAAATCGGTGGTACATCAATGCTCCAATTTCAGACTGTGCTTAATGACATAATTGGCTTCCCAAGTTCAGAAGATTTTCGTTATGGTAGGGTGTTTGTCGTCTCTGCCTATGCAGGGGTAACAAATATGCTGCTTGAAGATAAAAAGACTAAAGCTGCGGGAATCTACCAACGTTTTATCAAAGGGGAAGATTATGAAACGGCCATGGATGAGCTATTAAGTGAGGCCCTTAAACTTAATGATACATTTATCGACCTAGGTTTAAACCCTAAAGTTTGCCGAGTATTCATAGTAGAACGTGTTATGCAGACAAAAGCCTATCTGAATAGTATGGAGGATATTATTGCTTCCGGGTATGTTGGAAGAGACAGTATCTACTCGGCGGCTAGGGAGTTACTGGCATCGATCGGTGAAGCTCATTCCGCCTTTAACACGGTGAATATCCTGCGCAATAACGGTATTCTCGCGGAGTTGGTAGATTTAACGGGCTTCCGTGATTCTAAGCAACTCTCGATCAGCGATCGTATAGAAAAATCCTTTAAGAACGTTAATCCTCACGAAGCAATCATCGTTGCTACTGGATATACCAAAGGGACTGAAGGGATTATGAGGCAATACGAAAGAGGGTACTCAGAAATTACCTTTTCTAAAATTGCAACTCACCTAGCTGCGGATGAGGCAATTATCCACAAGGAGTATCATTTATCATCAGCTGATCCTAAAATTGTGGGTGTCGATAAAGCTATTCCGGTCGGTAGGACGAATTATGATGTTGCGGATCAACTTGCGGACATTGGAATGGAGGCTATCCATCCTAATGCGTCTAAGCCGTTAGAAATAGCAGGGATTAACCTGCGTATTAAAAATACCTTTGAACCTACCCACCCGGGAACTGTTATTTCCAATGATTATATAGGTCCTGAAGCGAAGATTGAAATCATTGCCGGGTCAGATAAAATTGTTGTTTTGGAAATTCATGATACTTCTATGGTCGGAGAATCTGGGTTCGATTTAGACATTATGAAAAAGTTTAAAAAGTATAATATTAGCTATATTATGAAAACCACCAATGCGAATAGTATTTCACTTGTAATTTGGCAGGCAGATCTCGCTGAATCTTTAGTGTCTGAACTTCAAGCAGAATACCGAACAGTTACAGTACAGGAGGCTGCGATTGTTTGTGCAATCGGATCGAATATTGCAATGCCTCGAATTCTCGCTAGAGCCGCTAATGCCTTGGCTAAAAATAACATCAACATCAAGTGTGTGTCGCAGTCCTTACGCCAAGTGAACATGCAATTTGTGATTGATCGAGGAATGTATGCTAAAGCAATCATCTGTTTAAATGAAGATTTATGCTGGGCGAATCACTTGTAATCGGAGGGGTTTTGGTTATGTCTGTAGAGTCCGTAGCGGCATTTTTAAAGCAAAACAAAAAGGAAATTGAGATATTAAGCTTTGAGGATACAAGTACAGTATCCAAAGCAGCGGAGGCCTTAGGGGTAACCCCAGGCGAAATTGCCAAGTCACTGCTCTTTAAAGTCAAGGAAGACTTTGTCATGATTCTCATGGCTGGGGATAAGCGGCTGGACAATAAGAAGTTTAAAGAAATCTTTTATACCAAGGCCAAGATGCCCGAGGCTTCGGAGGTATCCGAGGCAACTGGGCATCCTGTAGGAGGAGTTTGTCCCTTCGGGTTAAGTCAACCGATGCCTATTTATCTGGATTATTCCCTGCAATCATATACCCATGTTTTTCCTGCGGCTGGTGCTTCAAATACTGCCATAAAATTAAACGTAACTGAACTGGAGGAACTAACTGCGGGTCAGTGGGTTCACGTGACGACATAGTTGTCGGATAATAATGATCGATCTTTGACTCACAATTTAGGTTGCGTTTCTCAGAGAACCTTACCAGGTTCTCTTTTTGCGATGTTTGACCATTTCCCTGCTAAGCCTTATTATTTAGGAATAGAATACAGAATCTTTCACTAGGAAGGACATCAATGAACTTGATTCAAAGTAAAGAACGCAATTATGGATTCTACTTAACTAACAGGTTTTGGGTTATTATTATTGCCCAATTTTGCGCTGTTCTATGGGGAAGCGCCTTTCCAGTTTTGAAAGTCAGTTATGAAGAGCTTGGCATAGCGACGGGTGATCGCTCCGCGATTATTGTACTCGCAGGATTGCGATTTTTTTTAGCTGCCCTGCTCATTTTTGCCTTAATTATTTTTGGATTGCGTTTGTCACCCAAAGTAAAACTAAAAATGCTACCTCTGCTTTTTTTGTTAGGGCTACTACAAATTAGTTTGTTGTACTTCTTTTTTTACAACGGATTAGCTCATACCACAGGAATGAAAGGTGCAGTTTTATCGTCAGCCGGTATTTTCTTTGTGGTAGTTTTAGCCCACTTCGTTTATCGTGATGACCGGTTAGACTTGCGTAAAATAGTAGGTTTAGTCGCAGGTTTCGCAGGAATTACCTTGGTTAATTCCGGACAAAACTTCACCTTGGATTTCTCTTGGCAGGGCGAAGGATTTATGATTTTATCGGGCCTCGTAGGTGCTCTGGGAACCATCTTAGCAAAACGGATGTCAAAAGAGCTTCATCCCTTTATTCTGACAGCTTGGCAAATGCTTTTAGGGTCCTTACTTCTGATCGCGGTCGGGCTACCTGGGTTGAAACCTCAGGCTATGCTTTTTACGAACAGAGCGTTCATTCTGCTCTTGTATTCAGCATTTCTCTCGGCAACCGCCTTTTCTCTCTGGTATGCAATTTTAAAAGGCAATAAAGCGGGAGAAATTAGTGTCTTTAAATTCATGACCCCCGTTTCTGGAGCTATCTTATCCGCCATTTTCGTTCCGGGCGAACGATTGTCTTTAAATATGTTTTTGGCTTTAGCATTAGTTGCCTTAGGAGTCATTGTCGTGAACCACCAACGAAGCGAGCATTGACCAAGCCACTTTTCCCAAGGGTCAGATTGTTGGGAAAAACGTGAGACTGTAAAAGATAGGAAGTTATAACATGGGAAAGACGCTAGTATTAACTGAGAAACCGTCAGTGGGTCGTGAAATTGCAAAAATCCTCAATTGCAACCAGAAGGGCAATGGCTGCTTCATAGGCTCAAGATACGTTGTGGTATGGGCCCTGGGGCATTTAGTAACGCTGGCAGATCCAGAAGTCTATGATGAGAAATATAAAACATGGAAGATGGATGACCTACCTATGCTTCCAACGAAGATGGACTTAGTGGTTATGAAAGAAACTTCCAAACAATTTGGCGTGGTTAAGAATCTGATGAAGAGTCCGGAAATAACGGATCTTATCATCGCTACGGACGCCGGGCGAGAAGGCGAGCTTGTCGCACGCTGGATTATGCAAAAAGCGGGTTGGCGAAAACCCATTAAACGTTTGTGGATATCTTCTTTAACCGAACGCGCCATAAAAGAAGGATTTAACAATTTAAAACCTGGCAAAGATTACGAGCCATTATTCGCTGCGGCAGAATGTCGCGCGGAAGCGGATTGGTTAATCGGGTTGAATGTCACTAGGGCTTTGACGTGTAAATATAATGCCCAACTCTCCGCTGGCAGAGTACAAACACCCACTTTGGCGATGGTTGTGGCCCGAGAAAATGAAATTAAACAGTTTGTTCCTAAAGACTATTGGTCAATCAATGTCTTAGGAAGCGGCTTTACTCTTCAATGGCAAGATCAGAAAGGTCAAACCCGCATCTTTGATAGAAGCAAAGCGGAGGGCTTGTTGGCCAAGGTGATGGGACAAACGGGGGATGTCATCGAGGTTAAGAAAGAAGCGAAAAAAGAACTCCCTCCCCTAGCTTACGATCTAACGGAACTTCAACGGGATGCTAATCGCAAGTATGGATTCTCTGCCAAAACAACCTCCTCTGTGATGCAGCAACTTTACGAGAATCATAAAATAGTGACCTATCCGCGTACGGATTCCCGACATATCAGTGAAGACATTGTCAGCACTTTACCAGAACGCCTAAAAAGTATTGCCTTGGGACCTTATGTTGATTTAGCGCGCAATATCTTGAGAACCAAACTGATCATCACGAAACGGTTTGTGGATGGTTCTAAAGTGTCAGACCATCATGCAATTATTCCAACCGAACAACCTCCTACGCTATCTAAGCTTGGTTCTGAAGAACTGAAAATTTACGATTTAATCGTCAGGCGGTTTCTTGCCGTTCTTTCGACCGCGTTCGAATATGAACAGACCCTGGTTAAGGTCAGCATAAAAGGGGAAATTTTTACGGTCAAAGGGAAGGTCGTTCAGTTAAAAGGTTGGCGGAAGGTCTATGAAGGACAAGGCTCCGTAAATCTAGATGATCCATCCGAAGATGGCGATGGAGATTCAGAGCACACTCTCCCAGAAATCCGCAAGGGGGAGATGCTGAAAAATCTAGCCGCTAAGTTAGTGGCAGGTAAAACTAAACCTCCGGCCAGACATACCGAGGCCACACTTCTTTCTGCTATGGAACATCCGGGAAAATTGATCGAAGACCAAAAACTCCGGGAAGCGATGGACCAAAGCCATGGACTGGGAACCCCTGCAACCCGAGCCGAAATTATTGAAAAGCTTTTCAATTCCTTTTATATGAATCGTCAAGGGAAAGAGATTATTCCCACCTCTAAGGGGATTCAACTTATTAGCTTAGTGCCTCCTGAACTAAAGTCACCGGAACTGACCGCTAAGTGGGAACAACAATTGACTGAGATCAGCAAAGGTCGAGCTAGTCATCAAATTTTCCTCACGGGAATCAGGGGGTACGCCACCCAATTGGTATCCACGGTGATTGGTAGTGAGCAGAGCTTTAAGCATGATAACTTGACGAGGAATAAGTGCCCAGAGTGTGGAAAATATCTTTTGCAGGTCAAAGGGAAAAAGGGTGAGCTGCTCGTCTGCCAAGATCGGGAATGCGGTTATCGAAAAGGACTCACTCAAATTTCTAACGCGAGATGTCCTGAATGTCATAAAAAGATGGAGATCAAGGGAGACGGGGATAATAAATTATTCTCATGCAGTTGTGGGTTTCGTGAAAAGCTCTCTGCTTTTACGAAACGAAGAGAAGCTGAGAAGGGGAATCTCAACAAGAGGGATGTCGGTAAATATTTACAGAACCAACAGGATAGCGGACCGATTAATACTGCTCTAGCGGATGCATTAGCGAAATTAAAGCTGAAGGGCTAACTAACTTTCTCGGAATCCGTCCCTAAGAGGGATTTGATGTTCTATAGATTAACTGGATTTGGTAAAATTACTCATTGCAGGTTCCATCTCTATCAATTACTCTTTGAAGCATCAGAGAGGGTATCTACTCAAGTAGAAAGAAGTCTTTTTGCAAAATAATATCATGCTTTTTTGAAATGCTTGCAGGGATTTCTAATATTCTGTCTAATATTACTTAGGTAAATCCCAAAATAGAAGGAGGAAAAAAATGATTCGCAAGAAGAGTAAAGCCCTAGTTGCCATGAGTTTAATTATGTCCGCTTTGATCATGGTTAGTGGATGCGGTGCGAGTAAGCCTGCAACACCCGCACCCGCTCCGGAAGCAGCAGCAAGCAAAGAACCTATTAAGATTGGTTTCCTAGGTGCCAAGACTGGGGATGTGGCAATCTACGGATTGAACACATTAAAAGGTTTGAACATGGCAATTGCTGAACTCAATAAAGAGGGTGTTCTTGGACGTCAGGTAGCGCTGGTAGAAGAGGATAATGCAGGACAAAAGGATCAAGCAATCAACATCACCAATAAGCTCATTAGCCAAGACAAGGTTGTAGCCATCATCGGTGATCCTACGACAGGAATTACCCGTGTGGCCGGATCTATTGCCAACAGCAAAAAGACGGTCATCATGTCAGCAGGGTCTACTGGTACGGACGTTGTGGAAATCGGACCCTATGTTTTCCGGGATACCCTGTTGGACACGATTGCTGCTCCAGCAACCATGCAATACGTAATTAAGGAAAAAGGCTGGAAAAACGTTGCCTTAATTACTTCCAAGAACAATGATTATAGTGTATCCTTGTCCAAAATCTTTACAAAAGCTATCAATGATAACGGTGGTAAAGTAGTCATCGAGGAGTTCATTCAAGATAAAGACACTGATTTTAGTGGTCAAATCACTAAAATTAAAGCAGCAAACCCTGATGTAATTGTCTTTTCTGGTTATTATACTGAGGGAGCTTTAATCATGAAGAAAGCTCGTGAAGTTGGAATCAAGGCTGTTATGGTTGGAGGAGATGGTCTCCAAGGAGACGATCTGATGAAAATTGGTGGAGCTGCTGTGGAAGGCTCAATCTCCTATGCTGGTTTCTCCCCTGAACAACCAACTCCAAATACTGAAAAGTTCATTAACGCTTACAAAGCAAAATATAACAATGAATTACCGGATCTTTTCGCTGCTCAGGGGTATGATGCTCTGATGCTGATTGCTAAAGCTATCAAAGATGCTAATAGTGCAGATCCAGAGAAGTTTAAGGATACCCTCGCTAAGACCAAAGCCTACGATGGCGTATCAGGCACCATCACGTTCCAGGCTTCCCGTGAACCTATTAAGAGCCCAGTATATCTGCTAGAAGTTAAAGGTGGCAAGTTCGCCCTTCTGAAGAAAGTTCCTGTTGAAGTTAAGTAATCGAATTTTTCCTATTTACGTTTCTTAACTGTCAGATTAGTAGCAGCACTAGGTCCCAGGGATCGGTGCTGCTACTAATTGTTCAACGTAATTTAGTGTTTTTGTTTTGGTATTATGTTTTTTTAGTTTAAGGAGGGGGCCAATGTTTAACAATCTAATGCAGCAACTGGTCAACGGGCTCGCCCTTGGTAGCATTTATGCACTCATCGCCTTAGGTTACACCATGGTGTACGGTATTATCGGCATGATTAACTTCGCTTATGGCGAAATATTTATGTTTGGTGCATATGCCGGCCTAGTTTTGGCACTGACTAATTATGTCAATGTTTACGTGGCCTTACTAGGTGCTACGCTTATAACCATGGTGCTTGGAGTTGTAATTGAGCGAGTTGCCTATAAACCGCTACGTCGCTCATCACGACTTTCAGCACTAATCAGTGCGATCGGGGTATCTATTTTTCTGTCTTCCTTCATGGTTCGAGTGAAGGGTCCTAATACTAGGGGTTTCCCTAAACTTTTTGAAAACAAAATTTTTGAAATAGGTAACTTTCAAATTACCATTTACCAAATTGTAATCATAGGAGTTGCCGCTCTCTTAATGCTTGGATTACACCTTTTTGTAACGTATACTAAAACTGGTCGTTCCATGCGTGCTTGCTCTCAGGATCAGGATGCGGCAAAGCTTATGGGGGTGAATGTTGACCGAGTTGTATCGATAACATTTGCTATTGGATCTGGCTTAGCAGGAACCGCTGGGGTATTAGCAGGTATTTATTTTAACGCCGTTCAGCCTTATATGGGGCTTTTGGCAGGTCTTAAAGCGTTTGCCGCTGCAGTCCTTGGCGGAATTGGCAGCATACCTGGGGCCATGATCGGTGGGCTAATGATCGGCATGGCTGAAATAATGGGAATCACTGTGAATTTGTCCGAATACAAGGATGCCTTCGCCTTTACCATCCTTATATTGGTGCTCTTGTTCAAACCATCTGGAATCATGGGACGTAAAGCCAATAAAAAGGTGTAAGGAGGGAATGGCAATGAAAAAATTATTAAGCAATTGGATTGTTCAAGTTTTGCTGTTCCTGAGCATGCTTGGCTTGACTGTTATCGTCGCACAAATCATTAACGACATCACGCCACCCTATATTTTAATGATTGGCTTGTTTATAGGCATTAATCTGATCATGGCTTTAGGCTTGAACCTTATTACGGGGGTAACGGGTCAGCTAACCCTAGGTCATGCAGCTTTTATGAGTATTGGTGCTTATGCTTCGGCAATCGCGACTGTGAATTATGACCTACCTTTCTTACTTGGAGTTTTCATTGGTGGCCTTGTTGCGGGTCTAGTGGGTATCATCATTGGATTTCCAACCTTGCGTCTGACGGGAGATTATTTAGCGATTGCTACGTTGGGTTTTGCCGAAATCGTAAGGGTCCAATTTACCAATATGAAAATTACCAATGGGGCCATTGGTTTCTTAGGGATTGAGGGAGCAACTACTTTCCCGATCGTTATGACCATAGCAGTCATAGTAATTTGCGCTATGGTATGGTTAGAAAATTCCCGGAATGGCCGGGCAATGCTTGCTATTCGGGAAGATGAAGTGGCTTCCTCCGCGGTAGGAATTAACACCACGCTCTATAAAATTCAGGCCTTCGCCATTGGAGCTTTTTGTGCTGGGGTGGGGGGCGCGTTGTTTGCCCATACTACCACCTTTATTCAACCGACTGATTTTGGCTTTCTCAAGTCCATTGATATTTTGAGTATTGTTGTTCTGGGTGGTCTGGGGAGTATTCCCGGTACGATTATCGGTGCAATAGTCCTGACTGCGGCTCCAGAAATCTTGAGGCCTCTGTCCAACTATCGGATGATGGTTTACGGTGTCCTGCTGGTTGTGATCATGATTTTCCGACCCTATGGTTTAATGGGCGGAGTAAACTTAAGGCAGGCTGTTCGTCGAGCAATCATGTGGCCCAAGAAAAAACAGGCCGGACGGGGGGAATAAAGGTGAGCCTACTAAAATTAGACAATGTTACCATCCGCTTTGGCGGTCTGACTGCGGTTGATACTGTAAATCTAGAAGTACAACAGGGCGAAATACTGGCCTTGATAGGCCCCAATGGAGCGGGTAAAAGTACAGTGTTTAACCTGATCACAAGTATATATCAGCCTACCGAGGGTGCGATATCCTTTGATGGTAAGCCTTTAGTTGGGATCCCTACGCATAGGATTGCGGACATGGGTATCACCAGAACCTTCCAAACGATCCGTCTTTTCAGTGAGCTTTCTGTCTTAGATAATGTTAAAATTGGTGCCCACTGTCGAGGAAAAGCAGGTTTATTTCAGGCCTTAACTCGTTTGCCCAGTATGAAACGTGAGGAAGCCGAACTAGAAGAAAACTCGATTAGAGCGCTGGAATTTCTGGATTTGGCAGGGAAACGGGAGGAAACGGCCAAAAATCTCTCGTATGGAGAACAGAGACGTTTGGAAATTGCCAGAGCTTTAGTTTCCAAACCCAAGATACTTCTTCTTGATGAGCCTGCTGCAGGGATGAATCCTCAGGAAAAACTAGTCTTAATGGAAATGATTCGCAGAATTCGCGATACAGGGATCACGATATTTCTGGTAGAACACGATATGAAGCTGGTTATGAATATTTCTGAGAGAATCGCTGTGCTCGATTATGGTAAAAAAATTGCTGAGGGAACCCCTCTAGAGGTTCGCAGTAATAAAGCTGTAATCGAAGCATACTTGGGCTCCGGTCAATTTAAAAGCAGAATCCGGCGCTAGAGAGGAGACCAAGACATGTTGAAGTTAGAAAAAGTTGATGTATGCTACGGCTCAATTAAGGCTTTACATGGTATTTCCTTAGAAGTAAAAGAAGGGGAAATCGTTGCCTTGATCGGCGCCAATGGAGCTGGAAAGAGTACAACCCTGCGCACAATCTCAGGACTTTTGAAACCCTCCAATAAAGACAGTAAGGTTATATTTAAGGAAGAGTATATTTATGGAATGCGGGAAGGAAGCCGGAAATACGAAAGCATGCCCCCTTACAAAATAGTGGAGATGGGTCTATCCCATATACCGGAAGGACGCCGTGTGTTTCCACAGATGACGGTCTATGAAAACCTACTTATGGGTGCCCATAGTCGAAAGGGGAAGCCTGGACAAGCAGACTTCGACCGGGTGTATCATCACTTTCCTAGGTTAAAGGAGAGAATTAAACAGGTGTCAGGTACCTTATCCGGTGGGGAACAGCAAATGCTCGCTATGGGCAGGGCTCTAATGGCTAGTCCGAGTCTATTAATTCTAGATGAGCCGAGCATGGGCTTGGCACCGATGTTAGTCGAAGAGATCTTCCATATTATCGAAGATATTAATTCGGCAGGAACCACGATTCTCCTAGTCGAGCAGAACGCTCACCTGGCCTTAGAAATTTCCAACCGGGCTTATGTCCTCGAGACAGGAACAATCGTGCTAGAAGGTCTGGCACGAGAACTGGCTCAAAATGAGGATATACGTAAATCTTACCTCGGAGAATAGTTCCCGTATTAATGCCCCTGCTGCTAAAGCGAGGGGCATTATTCTTAACTCCCTTTACTTATAGGTGGGTGGGCAATTTTCTAAATAATCTTCAGTCACAGTTAAATCAAGGTGGTTAAAGATATATTAGCTAAAAAAATTAGGAACTAAAGACATAACAAAGGGTTCTTCTATTTAAGAAGAATATTACAGTTAAGTAATAGTTGGAAGAATACATCGGAGGATGGCGATTTGACAAGTCGAGGAAGTAAAGTTAAACCACTTAACTTATTAAAAGAGAAAGACTTTGCCCTCTTATTAACGGGACAATTCCTTTCAGCTTTGGGTGATAAACTCCATTATGTGGCTTTAGGTGTCTTGATTTACCGTCTCACAGGGAGTGCATTAGAAGTAGGAAAGATGACACTGGCAACGTTTTTACCTTATTTACTTTTCGGTCTTATTGCAGGAGCCTATGTTGATCGTTAGAATAAAAAATGGACGATGATAACTGCCGATTTATTCAGGGCAGTTTTTGTGGGCTTAATACCAGTTTTGATCGGCTATTCTATTAACTTAGTATATTTCTTGACATTTCTTAGTACAACGGCGAACTTGTTCTTTAGTCCCGCAAAAATGGCAGTCATTCCAGCTATCTTTACTAAAGAGAAGATTCTAACGGCTACTTCTTTAGCTGAGACGTCGGAAAACATTACTGAAATCCTCGGGTATGCATTGGCGGGCGTATTAATAATGTTTATCCCAATTCAAAAGATATTTTACCTTGACTCCTTGACTTTTTTGCTCTCGGCTGCCTTGATCTTTACTATGAGTTTTAATTTTGAAGCTGAAGACCAAGCAAAGAAGAATTTAGATATGGAAAATGAGTCACACATCTTTCAAGATATTATTGAGGGATTAGCCTATATACGGAAAACGAAAGTCCTAGCCCATAATCTGCTTACATACTGTTTAGTATTACTTATCTTCAGTGGCTTTAATCCCCTGATTTTTGTATATGCTCTAGATACATTGAAGACGTCAACCGTTGGGCTGGGAATCCTCGAGGCGAGTGCGGCGGTGGGCATTACAGTCGGTAGTATAGCGATTTAGTGTCTGGGGGAATTTCATAAATAAACAAAAACTGGTGCTATGGGGATATTGTATCTCCGGTTTTACGATCGGGATCCTGGGGATGTTTCCAGCATATCCCCTCGCACTTATAGGTTTTTTCTTAACAGGAGTTTCTAATGCCATGTTTTTAATTCCGATCCAAAGCATTTTTCAGGAAGAAACTGTTGAACCTATGCGGGGCAGAGTCTTTAGCGCCTGCTTTACTTTAACTAGGGTGGCTTTCATGGGATCCGTTTGTATACTATCCTATGGTGCTACGCAAATTGGAGTGGAAAGAGTTTACATGTTATCTGGATTAACGTTACTTATAGTAACAATTTTGCTTTTTGGTCTTGTAATCTTTAAAGGTACGCCCGCTTCAAATATCTCCAAAGAGGAACTATCCGATCCGCGGAGAATTAAAGATTATAGTTAGTATTTCCAAGCAATATACAACATAACGATTTAGCCTAGGGAGGAAGCGTTATCCTTAATCTGCTGAATCTCACGGGAGGAGTGGTGAGTATTGAAGGGCAAGATTTTTAATATAATGAAGTATTCCATCCATGACGGACCTGGGATCAGGACGACAGCCTTTTTCAAGGGCTGTCCACTTAACTGTCCATGGTGTCATAACCCTGAGGGACAGAAGTTTAGACAAGAGTTAATGTTTCGACCAGACAAATGCCTCGGTTGTGGGCAATGTTTAGAGGTTTGCTCAAGCGGAGCAGTGACCCTATCTGCAGAGGGGATACTTAGTTACCTAAGAGATAAGTGCATAGCTTGTGGGAAATGTAGTAAGGTGTGTCATACAAGCGGAAGAGAACTTGTTGCTAAGATGATGTCAGTGGGCGAGGTCATGGCTGAGCTCGAGAAGGACCTGATATTCTATGACGAAACAGGAGGGGGAGTCACGTTTTCAGGTGGGGAAGCGACTATGCAGCACGAGTTTCTGTTGGAAATTCTCGAAGAATGCCAGAAAAGGGAGATTCACACTACTGTAGAGACTTGTGGGTTTGTAAATCGTGACTCCTTGCAAATGATTAGTCCTTATGTAGATCTATTCCTCTATAATTTAAAATTGATGGATAGTAGGAAACATCAAGCCGTAACCGGGGTTCCTAATGAGCTGATTTTAGCCAACTTACGCTGGCTTGCCGAGAACCATCCCGAAGTCATTGTGCGGGTAGCAATCATTCCAGGAATCAATGACGATGAGGACAATCTTCGACAATTCGGAGAATTTGTGGCGTCACTCAAAGGTGTGAAGGAAATTCATTGTTTGCCCTACCATAAGGCTGGGGTGGATAAGTACGAGCGGCTTGGTCTTGAGTATCGCCTACCTGATCTTCAGCCCCCAGGCAATGTGCGCATGGTACAGATCGCTCAGAAGTTGGAGCAGTTTGGGCTGAAGGTTAAAATCGGGGGTTGATATAGTTTGCTATTGTCATCAGGTTCTCGCCTGCTATTGAAACGTAAAAATAAGTCAAGAGGTACGATCTATATAAAGTATAATTAGACAAGTGCAAAGAAACGGTTGATTAGACTATACTATGATACCTGGAGGAGAGGGCTAAGAATGAATGAACGAGTAACCATGCTCAGGCAGCGTAGCCTAGAGACTGAAGCAAATATCTCCGCTGAAAGAGCTGAGCTAATCACGGACTTCTATCGTTCGGCCGGGCATACATCCGTTCCCGTCCAGCGGGCTTTGGCATTTAAATATTTGTTAGAGCACAAGGAGATTTGCCTCAATGAAGGAGAATTAATTATAGGGGAGAGAGGTCCTGCCCCGAAGGCTACCTATACTTACCCTGAACTATGTTGTCATAGCCTAGAAGATTTGGATATTCTGGATTCACGTCCCAAGATCTCGTTTAAAGTTAGCCCAGAGGTGCGCCAAACCTATGCAGAACGAATTATACCCTATTGGCAAGGTAAGTCCATGCGTGATCTTATTTTTACAGAGATGTCTGAGGAATGGAAAACAGCCTATGATGCCGGAATCTTTACTGAGTTTATGGAACAGAGAGCTCCGGGACATACGGTGCTTGATGATAAGATCTACCGCTTGGGTATGCTGGACTTCATTGCGGATATCGACGGTCATTTGGCAAAACTTAATTATTTCAAGGATGTCGAAGCGTACTACAAGCAGGAAGAACTAAAAGCGATGCGAATCTGTGCCGAAGCCATCATCCGCTTTGCTGAAAGGCATGCTGAAAAGGCTCAGGAATTAGCCCAAGTAGAAGCAGATGGCGTGCGTAAGGAAGAATTGGAGAGGATTGCTGAGGTCTCTAGGTATGTACCAGCCCATGCCCCACGGAATTTTTGGGAAGCTTTGCAAGCTTACTGGTTTGTGCATTTAGGGGTCATCACAGAACTTAATACCTGGGATGCGTTCAGTCCAGGACGGCTGGATCAACATTTATATCCTTTCTATAAAAAGGGCTTGGCTGAGGGGACGTTGACCGAGGAACAGGCAAAAGAACTCCTTCAGTGCTTTTGGGTCAAGTTTAACAATCAACCAGCTCCGCCAAAAGTTGGAGTAACTGCTGCGGAAAGCGGCACATATACGGATTTTGCCAATATTAACAGCGGCGGGCTGAAAGCGGATGGATCTGACGGAGTTAATGAGGTCACTTATTTAGTTTTAGATGTGATCGATGAAATGCGCCTCTTGCAGCCAAGCTCGAACATCCAGTTAAGCAAGAAGAATCCTGATCGGTTTTTGAAGCGTGCAGCCCGGATTATTCGCAAGGGCTGGGGTCAACCTTCTGTCTTTAATGCTGATACTGTAGTCGAGGAACTCCTACGCCAAGGTAAATTAATCGAGGATGCTCGACAAGGTGGGACGAGTGGGTGTGTAGAAACAGGGGCCTTCGGCAAGGAAAGTTATATTTTAACTGGGTATTTTAATCTACCTAAAATCTTGGAATTGGTCTTGCATAATGGAGTGGACCCTAGGACGGCTCAGCAGTTGGGTTTAAAAACCGGGGATCCTCGAAGTTTCGAATCCTTTGAAGCACTATTTGATGCTTTTAAGAAGCAACTTCATTATTTTATGAATATTAAAGTTAGAGGAAGCAATATCATCGAACGGCTTTATGCGACTTATATGCCGTCTCCGTTTCTTTCTCTGCTAATTGACGATTGTGTTGCGAAGGGCAAAGATTATAATGATGGTGGCGCTCGCTATAACACGAACTACGTGCAGGGGGTTGGCTTAGGAAGTCTAACGGATATGTTATCCGGCCTTAAATATCACATCTTTGACCAAAAGGATCTGACCTTAGATCAGTTGCTCAAGGCCTTAGACGCTAATTTCTCGGGGCATGAGGCAGTTCGCCAGCTTCTGATCAATAAGACGCCGCATTTTGGCAATGATCAGGAGTATGCCGACGATGTGATGGTGGGTATTTTTAATGCCTACTACTCGGAAGTGAATGACAGACCTAATACTAAGGGCGGTGTCTACCGAATTAATATGTTGCCGACGACTTGCCATGTTTATTTTGGTTCTGTCATAGGCGCCACAGCTGAGGGACGGAGGGCCTGGGAACCGCTTTCGGAAGGGATTTCTCCAGTTCAAGGAATGGATCGCTTAGGTCCCACCGCGGTCATTAAATCGGCTTCCAAACTGGATCACGCCCGGACTGGGGGGACACTGTTAAATTTGAAGTTTACACCTCAGGTCCTCGAAGGGGACGATGGAATTAACAAGCTGGCTCAGTTAGTCCGGTCCTATTTTAAATTGGGGGGGCACCATATTCAGTTTAACGTGGTTAATGCCAAAACCTTGAGAGCTGCACAAGCTGAACCAGAAAAGCACCGTGACTTGATCGTCCGAGTGGCTGGGTATAGCGACTATTTCTGCGATTTGAGCGAGGCCTTGCAGGAAGAAATCATCACCCGGACGGAACATGATGTATTTTAAACAATGCCGACAAGATTCCCTGAAATTCCGGAGAAGCAAACAATTGCTCTATTGGAATGTACGGTGACCATTAAGTAAGAAGAACTTTGCTTTGCTTCCACGGTTCACTCCCTTTAGCACCTGGAGGAGATATCCGTCAGACAGAGGATACTAGTATGAGCTCTGCTCTGGCCAGAGAGAAGGAAGGAAAACAGTTTTGAAAAGGCAAATTACTAAAGCGAACTTCTCCTTAGTCAATCAAGAACTAGACCACTTTGAAAGTACTGGTCTGATCACGGGGGAGCAAAAGACTGGGATCTTGGAGATTTATGAAGTTAAGGGTGGTCTTAACTTTATTCGGGTAGTGGTTACGATTGGCGCGATTTTAGTGGGTCTCGGAATTTTAAGCTTTATCGCTAGCAACTGGGATGGGATCAGTCATTTAGTTAAGCTGCTGATCATCTTTGGAGTTTTCGGTGGTGTAAACCTGGCAGGATATACTCTTTCCGAAACTATTCCAAAGACGGGTCGGAGTTTGATTTACCTAGGTACCCTGGTTTTTGGAGCAGGCATCTTTCTCATCGGACAGATGTACCATTTTGGAGGGGACTTTCCCACCGCCTTTCTGCTCTGGGCCTTAGGAGTACTCCCGATGGCATTCCAACTTAAGGACAAACATTTGATGCTCTTTGCGAACCTTTTGTTCGAGGTCTACCTATTGGGATCCTTTGATCAGGGGTTTCCCTATGCGGGCTGGGTAGGGGTACCTATCGTGTATTTAGCGTTTAACTACTTTGACAAGTCAAGACTCCTCTTGTTCTTTGCTAACCTAACGAGCTTAAGCTTTATCTTGCAAATCACTTTAAGATATGAAGTTGAAGATTTATATGTAGCACTGCTTTTTTTCTGCATAGGACTTGTCATGTATGGGGTGAAACACAACCTAGAGCCGGAGGTTTTCCGAGTTCAAGGTAACATTCTGTTCGGAGTAACGGGTGTGATTCTGACCGTCCCCGATTTATGGGATGTACTAGTCAATGTTCAGTCAACACGTTTAGTGAGTATCCTCTTTGCGCTTGCTTTTGTCGCCTTGCTCTTTTTCCTGATCAGGAAGGGCAGCCTTCTCAGCTTAATCTTTGTGTGTGTCACCATTTTCCGGTATTATACGGATACCTTTGCGTTCTTACCAAAATCCCTGTTCTTTATTGTCGGAGGACTGCTGTTACTAGGCTTTGGTTTCTACTTTGAACGGATGATGAAATCAGCAAAAGGGGGGACGATCGCATGACTAAGAGAAAAACGTTCTTACTAGCTGTGGCTATTCCCTTGTTCATCCTCCTAGCAATGACCATCAAACCTCAAGCAACCCTTCTCTTCGGGCAAGAAATCGTTCTGGAAACAAAGGCCTATGACCCGACAGATTTGTTTAGGGGGGACTATGTAGCCATTAATTTTGCTATAGCGGATGTTCCAAAGTCTAAAGTGACCTTATCACCTGATAAGATTTATAATAAGAATCTCTATGTCAGTCTTAAACAAGAGGGCAAGTATTATGTGGTCGATCAAGTCAGTGAAACGAAACCTAAGCAAGGGGTCTATCTGAAAGGAAGGTTTCAGGAAATATTCAATGAGTTTCGCGGGACAGAAACCTACAGAGTCGATTACAGTCTGGACAAGTATTTTCTTGAACAAGGAAGCGGCATGGACCTAGAGCAGGAATCCATTAAGGGAGGACTTGTAGGAACGGTCAAGGTCCTCAGTGGATATGGAGTTTTGACGGGAATTGAACCGCGTTGAGACTTAAATAATTAACAAATAACGCTAAAAAAGCAAACTGTATCAAAGTTGATATAGTTTGCTTTTTTAGCGTTATTTTATCGCGTGGCAACCCCTTACAAAGGGGGATCCGCCTGTGATACATGGATCATCGGATCTGGGATTATCGATAGAAACGGAAGTTGGAGCTGTCTAAAAAATATTGTATTATAGTCAGAAAAGTATAGACATTTTAGTTTTACTGTAATATATTTCATATAACTATAATTCTTAAGAAGTTTGAGGTAGTTTATGGAAAGTATAAACGAGCGAATTCGGAGCCTGCGTGTCAACATGAATATGACACTCAAAGAATTGAGCGAAAAAACTGGTTTATCCATCAGTTTTCTCTCACAGGTAGAACGGGGAAACAGCTCTTTGGCCATTACATCTCTGCAAAAGATTGCGGACGTATTTAGTGTTTCAATGTCATCTTTTTTTGAAAGCACAGTCAGTAACACTTTCTTTACACCGGTAGAAGGTCGAAAGTCATTTCAGATTGAGAGATCAAATGCGGTTTTTGCACGATTAGGGGGTAACTTTTTAGGAAAGGTATTAGAGCCGATTCATATAATGCTAGCTCCACGGCAAGGGCAAGACGTCGTATTTAACCATCCTGGTGAGGAATTTTACTATATTTTAAAGGGAAAGGTTCTAATGATGGTCGGCGATAAGGAATATGAAATGAACGAGGGTGATACAATTCATTTTCCTTCCATGTTAGATCATACTTGGCATAACCCAACAGATGAACCGGTCCACATGATTGCAGTACTGACCCCCATTATATTTCATGAGTAATCGTTGATTCGGCTCTAAGAGCTTCTCACCTAGTTAAGCAAGATACTAGCTCATAGTTCAAATAAACTGTCATTTATAAGGATGAGGTTAAAGGAGAAGACACTCTTGAAAATTGCAATTAATAAAGATGTAAAAGAAGCAAATCGTTGCGATGTGATCATGAAAACCCTTTTTGGAGCGGATGCAGTGGAGGCGGCGAGGGTGACAATGGGAACTGTAGTATTTCCCCCTGGAGCAAGAGTACCGACTGAAGGCACAGGAGTCCATACTGAACATGAATACTCCTTTATATTGAGTGGTTCACTTTTAACCATGAGTGGGGGAAAAGAATGCCGTATATCCGAAGGCCAAGCATCCTTAATTCCTGCCGGTGAAGAACACTGGGCTTTCAACGATGGAACTGAAAACTGTGAACTGATTTGGTTCTTAGTCAAATAGCTTAACTCTCGCTAAAGCCACCGCAATTTAAGTTTATGTATTCAAAACCCCACTTCTAAGAAATGGGCGAGGTATTAACTATAATCCGGAGACTTACAAGGAGGGTACAAAATTCTATGGCTGAGTTCAAAACAAGAATCAAGAAAATCCAAGCCATCATGAAAGATCAAAGAACGGACTTCATGGTATTAGCCCCTTCATCCAATTTGTTTTATCTCACCGGCTTAAAGACTACGGCAGATGAGAGACTGCAAGTCTTTTTGGTGCCAGCAGAGGGCACCCCGGTTATGATTCTGCCAGAGATGTATCGAGAAGTAGCGGGGAATCTCGGGAGAGAAAGTTTTGATTTACTGACTTGGGCTGATGGAACAGATCCAGTGGACTTGTTAGTTCCGTTGATAAATCAACATTCAGGAACGGTAGCCATCGATGAAAGAATGTGGGCAGGACATTTTCTGAATTTAAGAAAAGCTTTTCTTGGCTACGAGTTCGTTGGCGCCTCAGGTTTGATGAGGCATGTACGAATGATAAAAGACCAAAAGGAGATGGAGCTGTTAGAAAGGGCCGGGGGATTAACGGACAAGGTTATGGGAGAAGTGCTTAAGGAGCTCAAACCTGGTATTTCCGAAAAGGAATTGGCCTATTTTATAGAAAGCAAACTTAAAGACTATGGAGCAGAAGAGCTTTCTTTCAAACCCATCATAGCTTCAGGACCCAACACCGCCTCTCCACACCATAATACAGGAGACAGAAAGATAGTGTTTGGTGATTTAGTTGTCTTAGATTTCGGTGGACTCTTTCAAGGGTATTGTTCCGATATGACTCGAACATTTTCTGTAGGTAAAGCATCTGAAGATGTCAAAAAGATCTACAAAGCCGTAAAGGAGGCCAACGAAGCTGGCTTTCAAGCAGCACAAGCGGGGATTTCTTGTGAAAAAGTGGATGAGGCTGCCCGAAATGCCATTTCCCGAGCAGGATATGCAGAGTATTTTGTGCATCGAACAGGTCACGGTATAGGGCTGGATATCCATGAAGATCCTTTCTTGGTTTTCGGCAATCAAGAAAGGCTGAAGATTGGAATGACCTTCAGTATTGAACCGGGTATTTATTTACCGAGGCAATTTGGGGTTCGCATTGAAGATATTGTCGGACTTTCTGAAAAAGGGCCGGTACGTTTTAATAATTTCTCCCGAGGATTAATCGAGGTCTAAGAAGTTACGAAGAACCCACCCCCATTGAGAAAAGATCTTGGAAACCGGATAAATTTTGATGATTGTGAGACTTGACTATGAGTGATGATCTGTTAGATAACAATTTACTGAGAATAAAAAATCTAAATGTGCAATACCGGACGACTGAAGGGGTGTTTAGAGCGGTTAGGGATGTTAGTATTTCTTTACGTTCTGGAGAGACCCTGGGCATTGTAGGAGAAAGTGGCAGTGGTAAAAGTGTTTCGGCTCTCTCAATTATGAATTTAATTCCTAATCCCCCTGGGGAGATTTCCGGAGAAATCTTTTTTAATGGCCAAGATTTATTGAAATTATCCGCGCCAGACCTTAGTAGAACGAGACCCCAACTATGATTTGAAGGGAGAGGGAAATTATGAAGAAAAAGTATGGGATTTTGCTAGCGTTACTGTCCATAGTATTACTATTTGCAGTAGGATGTGGTGGCAGCAAGGCTGTCGATACTAAGCAGCCAGCTTCAGAGGGTACAAAACAATTGATTATGGCACTTGACCCAGACTATGAAACATTCGACCCTGGTCTTGCTTATGAGGTTTATGGTTTACTTGTTTTGCATCCGGTGTATGATACCTTGATGCAGTTCGAAGGTAATCTTGATGCGCCTAAATACGGCATAGCTGAAAGTCATGAAGTTAGCAAGGATGGTCTAAATTATACCTTTAAGCTTCGTAAGGGAGTAGTTTTTGCTGGTGGTGACGCGCTTACCTCCCAAGATGTCAAATGGAGTGTAGAGCGGTCTATTCACTTAAAAGGTAATGGTGCCTTTTTGACAGATGGGATTACATTGATTGAAACGCCTGATCCGAATACGGTTGTTTTTAAGCTAAAGGAGAAAGATGCTTCTTTCTTGACAAAATGACCTATAATGCCTTTGGTGTAATTGATAGCAAGTTGGCGATGGCCAATGGAGCAACTAATGCACCGGATGCCAGTACCACGGATAAAGCTAAATTATGGTTTGACTCACACTCTGCAGGATCCGGTCCTTACGTTATTGAAGCTTATACTCCGAAAGTAGAAGTGGTATTAGCTCGTAATAAAAATTACTGGGGTAAGGCTCCGTACTACGATAAAGTGATCTTGAAAGCAATCCCTGATCCTGGAACCCAATTAATGATGCTCGAAAAAGGGGATATTGACATTGCCTTCAACCTAGGTCCTGAACATGTTAAGCAACTTAAAGACAAAAAGGGTATTGAAATTAAGAAGGCCCAATCAATGACTTTGACCTTCTTGTTAATGAACCGTGATCCTAAAATTGGTGGCCCCATCGCCAACCCAGATGTTCAAAAGGCCATTCGTTTGGTTTTAGACTATCAAGGAATGCAAACCATTGCAGGTGAAGGAGCCATTACACCAGTGGCACCTTTCCAAGTCGGATTTTTAGGCACTTTGCCGCCACGAGATCCTAAAACTGCCCAAGATATTGCAAAAGCTAAAGAGTTAATGAAAAAAGCCGGCTATGAAAAAGGCTTCAAGACTACCCTTGAAGTAGCGACCTTGGCAGTAGAAGGTATGGACTTGCCCACACTCGCTCAAAAGATCCAAAATGATCTGCTCCAAATTAGTATTGAAACCGAAATAAAAACTTCGGATATCATGGTTGCTCTTGACCCCTATCGCAAAGGTAAACAAGCCTTGTCGCTGTGGTATTGGGGTCCAGACTATCCAGATCCAAACACCCAATTAGCATTTTTGCCTGGCAACTCAGTTGGACTGCGAGCCAATTGGACTGCTGAAATGAATCCCAGATTAGCCGAATTGGGTAAAAAGGCGGCAGTTGAAGTTGACCAAGCAGCCCGAGTCAAGAATCTCCAAGAAATTCAACAGATGATGGATGAAGACAGCGCATTTGACGTCTTGTTACAACATGCTCGTCATTACGCTACACGTGATAACATCCAAGGGACTGACTATATCGATCTCTATAAAATTAATCTGAAAGATGTTTCTGCTAAATAGTAACCATTGGAGGCAGGTGCATACTGACATCTGCCTCCATCGCCATGCTTTTACCTCGAACGTCCTTGTTTAAGTCGTGGCTACAGGGACACTCGGCCGTCCATGGCCAGCGCATTAGTGCCAAAAGGCGTATTGCTGGAGAAATCGAATTTTTTTTATCTACAAGGCCATAAGGAGGTAAAACGAAGGTTGGGACTTCTAAAATACATAGCCAGAAGATTGCTATTCTTAGCGTTCCTGGTCATTGGGGTTTCTATGGTTGTCTTCTTCATTTCCCACTCTGTGCCCAGTGACCCTGTTTTGGCCAATTTAAGCCAGAGGAATATTGATAACCAGGAAATGGTGGATGCCTTTAAAACTAAGTGGGGCTTGGACAAACCTCTGCCTACTCAATATTTTATTTACGTCGGTAATTTAGTAAAGGGAGATCTGGGGACATCGATCAGAACCCAGCGGCCTGTAATGGATGACCTGAAAAAGTACTTTCCGGCGACAATTGAATTAGCAATCTTTTCGATTATTATTGCTATATTTTTTGGTATGCTCTTCGGCATAATATCCGCTATCAAACGTAACAGTGCCACCGATCAGATTATAAGGGGAATCTCAGTGGTAGGGGTATCTGTGCCCAGTTTCTGGTTGGGACTCATGTTTTTGTTACTTTTTTATGTCAAATTGGGAATAGCACCGGGGCCAGGGCGAATAAGCCCCTATATGATGCCGCCGGTTGCGGTAACTAATTTTTACGTTATTGATGCCCTTTGGGCAGGTCATTGGAGTCTAGCGTGGGATGCTATGCAACATCTATTTTTACCGGGACTAGTGTTGGGCTCTTTTACCATGGGCTTGATTACCCGTACCACTCGTTCCAGCTTATTAGAAGTTATGTCCATGGATTTCATTCGTACTGCAAGGGCTAAAGGTCTGACTGAAAAAATGATTATTATGCGTCATGCCTTGGGTAATGCGTTGATACCGGTGGTGACGGTTATTGGCATAGGATTCGGGAATCTCTTGGGAGGGATGGTTTTAGTAGAAACGATATTTGCCTGGCCCGGTATCGGTCAATATGCCTATAAAGCAGCAGGGAACTTAGATTTTCCTGCTATCATTGGAGTTTCTATCCTGATTTCCATTAACTATGTTGCTATTAATCTGTTTGTTGACATCCTTTATGGAATTCTAGATCCCAGAGTGAGGTACAAATAAATGCTGCTGAGAATCATGAAAAACAACTTCTTATTTTCAATAGGGATCATAGTTTGTATCCTGTGGATTGTAATTGCTATAGTTGCACCATTGATTACCCCTTATAGCTATTTAGGGCAAGACTTGGCTTCACGCTTTCAAGCTCCAAGCAGTGCCCATTGGTTTGGTACGGATAGCATCGGGCGAGATGTTTTCAGTCGGGTGCTGATCGGGAGCAGGATCTCGCTTATCGCTGGATTAGCTACAATTACCCTGGCGTCTTTTATAGGCATGATTTATGGTGGTATTGCTGGTTATATTGGTGGACTAACCGATGAAATCATGATGCGTGTCTCAGAAATGGTAATGGCCTTTCCAGGAATTATTTTGGCGATGACCATTGCTGCCGCTTTAGGTCCAAGTCTTTATAATACCTTGCTGGCTATGGTCATTATTTGGTGGCCCAACTATGCTCGGGTTATGCGCAGTATGGTGATTGCCAACAAAGAGAATGAGTATGTGGAAGCAGCCAAATCATTGGGTGCCTCCCATTTTAGAATATTTTTTCATGAGATTATGCCCAATAGTTTAGGTCCAGTCTTAGTTTTGGCTACCTTGGACTTTGGCAATGCGATTCTTCTTTTCTCAGGCTTGAGTTTCTTGGGTCTTGGTTCCCCTCCGCCTACCCCGGAATGGGGAGCAATGGTGGCAGATGGTGTTTTGAATTTCAACTATTGGTGGATTGGCGCTTTTCCTGGTTTAGCAATTCTGACGATGGCTGTGGGAACCAACTTTATTGGTGATAGTTTAAGAGACTTTCTTGATCCTAGGCTGAGAAAGGAACTGTAAACTACTAAACTTAATCTATGGTTAGGACATCCATTCCCAGACAATTTATACCCGGATAGAAAAGATTGAATCCCCATAGACACGCAAACTGTAACAACTAAGCTTGTCCCAAAATCGACACTGGTGTCGATTTTGGGAAAACCGTCAATATGAGTTTGTCACACTCGTATACACACTTATCATATATTGAATTTTTGGGCTTTTTCTAAAATCCTTTATACGGGCATAATACTTATTGAATAGACTATTAAAGGGTGGTATTATATGGATATAGAGAAGCCTCTCAAAAAGGAGGAAAAAGACATGTCAGCAATTCCTAAAAAAGTTGAGATTGATCGGCAATCAGCATTAAATAAAATAAGTTCAAAAACTCACATTCTTGACGCCCAAAAAGGCAAAATAAAATTGAACCCTGAAAATCCTAGCCATAAAGATTGGTATGAGGATAAATAGTATCCACCAAATATCCCCCCAACTTACTTCGACCAGTATAAAGAGCCTATATATAAGTGGAAAGATGCTGGACTTACTCGCTTATCCTTTGTCAAAACACATAAACTTCATAGAATCGCCAGAAATGAACTTGGTACATATTGTGGAGAATTAGATTGGACCGAATTTCTTAGAGTCCTTGATAGAATAATAGGAGTAAACACATAAGACCTCTTGCAGGTCTTTTCTTATTTCAAAAATCAACCTCAAAATCTTACTCCGATATGGACATTTCCGATAACGTTCTGCGTATTCCCGAAGTCTGCATACTACATTCATATTCTCTCAGATTTCGGGAATACGCTGTGTAGTGTCCGCGCTCAAAAGAATGGCTATTAATTCCATGAATATCCACCAAAAACCTTCTATATTCATAAAAGTGGACATAATACTTATTGAAACAAGCTTATTGGAGATGGTATGATATGGATAAGAAAAATAATCATGAGGAGATGGATAAAATGCCAACACCTCAAAAAAAAGAGGATATAACCTTCGCTGACTTTGTAAACAAAAACAAAGATATTATCTATAAAATAGCCAAAGCCAACACCGTGGTTAATGAAGCCGGTCTTACAGTTATCCCAAAAGATGATCCTTGGCGTGATGAAAAAGAATGGGATGAAATGTACGAAGACCTAAAAAAGAAATGATCATTAGCAATGGCGATGTTTGGTTTGCGAAGTTTCCTCTTGAAGAAGATGGTTCCGTATTTTCTTCTCGACCAGTCATAATTCTAAACGTGGAGCACCTTATAGTTTTAGTTGTAAAAGTAACTAAAACGCCTCCTCGATCCAATGACAAATATGATATTCCTATTAACTATTGGCAATATGCGAACTTAAGATTTAAATCGACTGCTCGTGTGTCGAAGACACAAATTTTAGATCATTCGCAGCTTGTTTTTAAGATAGGAATACTTCATCCCACTGATTTTGTGAATATCCACGATGCATTCATGCGATACATTACTCAAACCAGCTAATAATTGGGGCTCCAAATGGGGTCCCTATTCTTATTTAAGACCTGCAAAACAGCTTCGAAAACGGACATTACACATAACGTCCCGTGAATTCCCGAAGTCTGGTTACTATGCTCATATTCTCTCAGATTTATGGTAATTCGCTGTTAGCCGAAGTACACCGGCCCGTTACTCAGAGAGCGCCATGGACGGCGCTCCCTCAAGTAACTACAAAGCACACTTTCATTTATTAAATATCTCAAATGCTGTTTGTAACATCAAAAATCACATCAGCTACAACTCAACTCTGAACAACTTGTAATTTCTTAAGGTACTCATGTATATTACATTGAAGTTTATTTCTTTTCTCTTCTAAAGCTTTGGGAATATTATCGTACACTTCCTCATGCTCTTTTTCGGTCATAGATACATCTCTGACAATAGCGTACGTCATATTGTATTTCACATCATAATTATAACGTTTGAAGATTGTGCCCATTTTAGAGCAGTTTTTTCTCACTTCAACGAAACTATGATAAAAATTTTCTTCATAAAAAGGGGCATATCTGTCTATAGTTCTTGAATACAAATTATACTTATCGCGATAATTTTCGTATTTCTTATCTATCCACTTTTGTTTCTCATCTTCATCGGTTGGAACTTCATCAAAAGATGGATATAAGTTAATAGTTGCTACAATACAATCAAAGAGCTTCTCCCAAATATCTTGATAAATTCCAAATTCTTTATTATATTGAACCTTTGTAATATATAGCGCTTTTTGATTTAGAGAGTTGACTTTGTTTAATTCCAACATTAGTTTGGACTTGTACTCTTCTATTTCAAGTTGATGTTTCTTCTTCTCCTCTTCCAAAATTCTGTTTGCCCATACTTTCCCTAACCAGCTGGATAAAGCAAAAATTATTGCTCCTGCTCCCCCTAAGCTAAATATGACTGCTCCTATCAACTGAAATATTTCTTTCATCCAATCTCCTCCAAGTAGCATAATAATTCATCTATTCTCAAGATATAATCCGCGCATGGAGGCGCGGTCTTTCGGTGTATTTCGGCTAACGTCCCGAGGGTTTGCGACGTCGGGTTACTACATTCATATTCTCTCCGATGTCGCAAACCCTCTGTTATGAGAAGTGGCAACTTGTCGCTTCCCGATTTCTCTGTCAGAAACGGGAAGCGATTTCTTTATTTAATTGACAAAGATAGACCATGGGAAATATATTAAACTATGTCAATCGTCATTCCTAAAGAGCAATAAGATCATTCGCCGGGCCTGTGGAGAGTGTGGACAGGCTCTTTTAAGAATATCCCAAGATAGCCTGTCCAAGAGCTGTGGTCAACTCGAAGCACAGCGCAGAGTTGTCCATAGCTCGGCACTATCCACAGGCCTCCGCGCATTTAGAGTGTGGGTTGTTAAAAAATTAAAACCTTATCGAGTGAAGTTTCCGACGCCTCCTCGATAAGGTCTCCCCATAAAAACATCCTTAAGAAAGGACGATTCTATGTCTATTATTGTAACCTTTTTAGGGGGTATCTCGCAATATCTAATTGATGCTAAACAATGGTTTGATGAAATAACGAACCGTTGTCCTCATTGTGAAGCAAAGACGCATCGTCATGGTCAATACCTTCGAACCGTCTGGAGTGAATTGTCCGCCTTTCAGATTTCTATCTTTCGCCGTTATTGTCCAAGTTGCACTAGAACGTTTTCTTACATCCCTTCTTTTATTAAACCTTACGCTCGTTTTCTTAATTCGTATCGATTTCACCGGATTGGGTGCCACGTGCTTGAACAAGTTTCCATTAATAAAGCGATAAGGTCCTTTTCAGTAGCATCGATTACCTCAATTAGTACTACTACCTTTAGGCGCTGGCTTAAACGTTTAAGAGGCATCGCGTCCGATGTGAATAAACATCTGATCAAGCGTCTATTAGAGCTGCAGCCGAACCTCCCTCTGCCCTCTGGGCGTGTAACGGATCTTTTCTTTCTCCTTCAGACAGCCTTGAAATTCCATTTAAGATTTTGTGAAATCTCTGGGGTATCTGCGGATTCTCTGGGTGTTTTTGATTTGCTTAATTTAGAACTACCGACAACTCTCCGGGTCTAACGTCTCCTCTTCAGTGGGGGGGACGTTTTGTCTTTTTGTGAAAAATTCGATCTCTGCTAGGTTCTTTGATGTGACGGTTCCCCCGTTACCTAGAAAACGGCCATTTTTTAGCTCTTCCTCCCACAAAATATGCTATCTCCCCAGTTTGAACGCTCTGTGAGACAATCCTTTTAGTAGATTTTATGAGAGGATGTCACGAAATGGAGGATTCCCAACGCGAGACCATTGCGACCTTTCGTTTTGGCCTTATTGCACCGGTGGTTACCCGGAAACTTGACAAGGGTGCACGTCAAACGATTTTAAACCAAATAGCAAGTCAAACTTATATCTCTCCAGAGGGTACATGTGAACAGGTGAGTATTCGAACTCTAGAACGTTACATTGCCGCTTATTTAAAGCATGGACTTGAGGGGCTTAAACCAAAACCACGAAACGATCGGGCCAGTCCTCGAGCTATTTCTCCCGATCTTCTGGACAAAGCGGTTGCGTTAAAACTCGAAGCCCCTGCCCGTAGCGTTCAGCAAATTATCCGAATTCTTGAGCTGACCGGATGTACTCCAGAAGGTGTTCTTAAGGTAAGCACGCTAAGTGCTCATCTTTACCAACACTCTAAAGTTAAGGAACTTGCGGCAGGAAAGAACTCTACGTTTCGACGGTATGAAATGGCTTACCCTAACCAGACCTGGCAAGCAGATACGCATCACACCCTGTACTTACCTCACCCAACCCTTCCGAATAAACGAAGGCTTGTCTATCTGATTGTTTTCCTCGATGATTTTTCCAGACTTATTACCCATGGTGAATTTTTCTTTGAGGAAAACGTCTTAAGTCTTGAGCAAACGTTAAAGAAGGCGATCCTTAAACACGGAATTCCGGAAAAATTGTATGTGGACAATGGCGCTATCTATGCTTCTCACCACCTTCAGGGTATCTGTGCTCGTCTTAACACGCATCTTGTGCACGCCAAACCTTACCGGCCTCAAGGGAAAGGGAAGGTAGAACGTATGTTCCATTATGTTGACAGAAGCTTTAAGCCGGAGGCTTATCTTCTGATTGATCAAGGGAAACTGACGACACTTGAGCAACTCAATGAGTATTTTTGGGCTTGGCTAGAGAAGGCTTACCAAATGCGCATTCATGGGACGACGAAGGAAAAGCCCCGGGTCCGTTTTAAAAACCACGCTAAGGATCTACGTTTCATTGATCCTTCTCTTATCGACAACTATTTCCTCTGGGAGGAACATCGAACAGCCGACACGACTGGGTGTATTAGTCTTCAGGGGAATTTGTATGAACTCGACCTTTCTTTAGCTAAAAAGAGAGTGACTCTCCGTTTTGATCCTAAGGATCTTAGTCGTCTAGAAGTTTGGTTTGAAGAAACCCAATATCCTGATGCACTTCCCTTGAAAATGACTCGACATAGACACAAAGCCATACCGGTCGTGGAGGAGGTTCCCCCTGAACCGACGGGTTTAAACTTCTTAGAAGCTAGCAAATCTGCCTTAGCTAGTGAACAAGCAAACGCCTTACAAAACACATTAACCTTCGCCAAACTACGAAAGGAGTAAAACCAATGATTAAGACGTTTTTTGGATTGACCCATGTCCCTTTCACGAAAGAAATTCCGACGGAGTTTATCTTTCCCTCAAAAGCTCACCAGGAGCTCATTGCAAGACTTGAATTTGCGATTGAAAACCGGTTATTTTCTCTGGTGACCGGAGATATTGGTTCGGGTAAATCGACCGCGATTCGTACCTTGGCAAGCTCTATGGACCCAAGTCGTTACCGCTTTGTTTATTTGTCCGAATCCCGAATGAGCCCTCGGATCTTTTACCAAGAAGTTCTCTACCAACTCGATACGGAACCAGGGTTTCTTCAGGCCACCGCAAAACGGCGCTTTGTGGAAACCATTCGAGACTTCTACGAAAAGCACCATGTTCTTCCCGTGATCGTCATTGATGAAGGGCAAGAGCTTTCGACGGCCATGATTAATGAATTACGTTTTGTGATTAATTTCGATGTGGATTCTACGTCTCCTTTGGCCCTCATCCTTACAGGGCAACCGGAACTAAAAGATCGCATAAAACTCCGAGCCTTAAGGGCGATTGATCAGCGTATTAATGTTCGCTTTCATTTAAGGGGTCTCTCGGAGGAGGAAACCAAAGATTATATCTTCCATAGCCTTCGTAAAGCAGGCGGAACACATTTGTTTTTCTCGGAAGATGCGATCAAAGCAATTTTTGTGCACTCGAATGGGATTCCGCGCATTATTAACTCAATCTGCACCGACTGTTTAGTAGAT
Organism: Peptococcaceae bacterium BRH_c23; assembly: GCA_000961805.1. Next base: position 58,964 of record LADV01000318.1, read on the forward strand.
GCTATGATACGTGAGCAGCATACCATTGATGGTACGAATGTCACCCGGGTCATTTCTGAACGCTAATAATCTGTCCTGAACATCCCAGTTCTCTGACAAAGAGGGCTGGGATTATATTTTTCTGCTGACCCTGACATTTGGAAGAGAACACTTCTGAAATGACATGCGATTCTAGAAGTGCGGACTTCCAACTGACAGTGATTTCTGGAATTCTACTGACAAATAGCTCAGGAAACGACAGCAACTCCTACTTTACATCTGTAAAAATATTAGGTCACTATAAGAACCTGAAATCAGGTCATCTTCCAATACATTAAATAATCGAAGGTAATAGTTACATTGCTCGAGTAATTTTTCTTGCCCTATATTACCTTCATTATCCATAACCTCAATTTCAATAAATGTCCCAAGATCTTTTACTATATCGATATGAAACTTGATGTTATCGATATGGTAAATTTCCCTTTGCTTATCAACCACAACGAATACACCCAACGATTTTTCTAGAATTTCCTTTAATGAATAATTTGAATTTGTAGGGTTATATAGAATGTAATCACTTTGTCTTGGTAATTTTGTATTCTCCCGTTCGTAAAAAATCAAATTATTTTCTATTTTACCTTCACGCAACTTCAATCTTCCACAATTTGAATTGAAATAAGTATCAATCTGATGATCAATTCCTCTAAAGGTAGCGCCCTTCGCCATTAGGATTTCTCTAATTACTACGTGGTTTGAACACTTTGCTTTAATTTCAATATTCGTATTAGACATATGATTCTTGGTCCCTTCCAATAATTAAATTCTAACAAAACTAAATATCTTCTCGGATTTGCCAATCTAATTCTCAATAAAACTAATTTATAAGCATGTTTTATCCAAAAAACATTTTCTCTATATCTTCCAGTTTTTCATATATTATTACTTGATTCGCGATTCCAAGCATTGTATTTGAGATATCCGACCCCTTCTTTGCAATGGCGACTACCGGTATTCCTTTGGCATAAGCGTATCCTGCCTCTATCCCCAAGCCAACACCCTTTTCAGATAAGTCAAGCATAACTATATTGCTCGAATCAATCTCTTCGAAAGTTGCTTTCATTAATTCATCTGGAGGAAACTCTTCTGCTCCCCATTTTTCCATGTCACGGATTACACAACTCATTTCATAACCGTAATTTTCAAGGATAGCACAAATTTGCTCAATGATTAACCTGTTTCTGCAGTCTTCATAATACTTTATTCCAAAGTAAACTTTCATTTTGTCAACTCCAAAAAAGTGTCAGCGTTAGGAACGATTTCCTTGTGGACAATCTGCTTATCGGTTTTTTAAACGTTTTTAATATTATTCATTTCTCAAATATAAATAAATCCCTTTATTCTTCAAACACCTTCACCGAAATTGCCATTTCTCATAACGTTCTGAGGGTTTGCGATGTCGGGTTACTACCCAATATTTTCTCCGATGTCGTAAACCCTCTGTTATCGGAAGTGTCCAGCTACAAAGGATAGCTTAGATTCACCTCTTAGCATATACCTTAATATGCCAGATTTCTGCACAGTTTCTAAATTCCTTTATACGTGCATAATACTTATTGAACAAACCATTAAAGGGTGGTATTATATGGATAAAGATGAACCCCTCAAAAAGGAGGAAAAAGTTATGCCAGCGATTCCTAAAAAAGTTGAGATTGATAGGCAATCTGCATTAAATAAAATAAGTTCAAAAACTCCCATTCTTGACGCCCAAAAAGGCAAAATTAAATTAAATCCTGAAAATCCCAGCCATAATGATTGGTATGAGGATAAATAGTATGAAAAATGGCTAATATTGGTGATATTTATTGGACTGAAATCTATTACGAAGACAAAATTGAATCTAAAGTCAGGCCAGTTCTTGTTGTAAATGATGAAGTAGGTTCAAGTTTACTTACAATAGCTGAAATAACAAGTTCTCCACCAAATATATCCCCAACATACTTCGACCAATATAAAGAGCCCATATATAAGTGGAAAGATGCTGGACTTTCTCGCTTATCCTTTGTCAAAACACATAAACTTCATAGAATTGCCAAAAATGAACTTGGAACATATTGTGGATAATTAGATTGGAACGAATTTCTTAGAATCCTAGATAGAATAATAGAAGTAAACGCATAAGACCTCTTGCAGGTCTTTTCTTGTTTCAAAAACGAACCACAAAGTTTTACTCCGATATGGACATTTCCGATAACGTCCCGAGGGTTTGCGATGTCGGGTTACTACATTCATATTCTCTCCGATGTCGCAAACCCTCTGTTAGGCGGCGGACGCCCAATATATCTAAAACCTTTATTATCTTCTACTTTTTTTCTCCAAACATAATATCTGGATGCAAGTCTTTACTACGATCAATTTTCTGTGAATCTATGACTTCACCTTTTTCTGAAATTCCCTCTATATTTAACACTTTATCATTCTTACTTGGAAATACAAACCAAATTCGGGTATCTA
>LADV01000226.1 GCA_000961805.1 Peptococcaceae bacterium BRH_c23
ATGGGTAGGTTACCCACGCGTTACTCACCCGTCCGCCACTAAAAACTTCTCTAAGTAAACTTATTGAAATTCTCCGTTCGACTTGCATGTGTTAGGCACGCCGCCAGCGTTCGTCCTGAGCCAGGATCAAACTCTCCAAAAAAAGTTATTCAAACTTCTTAACTTGAAGAAGATGATTCGCTCATGATTTATTTTGAAACTCTCTCGAGTTTCTCTCATTGACTGTCCTTGTTGTTTAGTTTTCAAAGACCATGGATGGCACATTACTCTTGGGCCAGAGCATCATTTTAGCATTTCAAACCTAAGTTGTCAATACTAATTTTTAACAATAACCCTTACATTTTTATTCGCTTTAGATATACGTTCTTATTCAACAATATTGCCAAGCGAACAAATAATACTATACCATAAGACTGACATAGAATTCAAGCACCTCTAGGGCCGATAATATAACTTTAATACCCATAAACGACGTGTATTCTCCTCTATGCTCCTAATATCAATGCTATGTGATTTTATTATTAGCTGGGTTCTTAGTTCAGATGGAATTTCAGACTCCACCTGAACATTAGAAATTTATCCACCCGTTAATTGCAGCTTACCTAACAGTTTAGAAGTAAGGGATTAACGTCTGTTAGCTCTGAGGTAAATAATTATTGCCCATGAACAAGACTGACCCTAATTAGGGTCAGTCTTGTTTATGGGCAATTCTCTTTGATATTACTCTTCAACCTCTTCGAGCTGAGTATTCTCATCTCTTGGCCGCATTGTCGGGAAAAGAATGACATCCCGTATAGATGCTGAATCCGTTAAAAACATGACTAAACGGTCAATCCCTACGCCTAAGCCACCCGTGGGCGGAAGCCCGTACTCAAGCGCCTGTACAAAATCTTCATCCAAAATATGAGCCTCATCATCCCCTTTAGCCCGTTCGGAAGCCTGTGCCTCAAAACGCTGTCGCTGATCAATAGGGTCATTTAACTCAGAAAAGGCGTTAGCAAGTTCGCGACCATACATAAATGCTTCAAAGCGATCCGTATATTCCGGTTGATCAGCGTTACGCTTCGCTAACGGAGAAATTTCTACGGGATGTCCAATGATAAAGGTTGGCTGGATAAGATTCGGTTCAACGAATTCCTCAAAAAACTCGTTGATGATTTTTCCGCGGGATGCCTCTGCATCTACATGCAGGCCTTTCTCGCGTGCGACTTGGCGCGCCTGTTCATCAGTATCCAACGTCTTAAAGTCGACTCCCGAGTACTCTAGAATACCGTCCAACATTGGAAGCCGTCGCCACGGAGTCTCGAAGTTAAGGGTTTGACCTTGATAAGTGATTTCCTGCGTTCCGTGCACTCTTTGAACAATATTCGCAATCATTTCTTCCGTTAATTCCATGATATCTTCATAATTTGCGTACGCTTGATAAAGCTCCATCATCGTAAACTCTGGATTATGTTTGATTGAAATTCCTTCGTTTCGGAAGGTACGTCCAATTTCAAACACTTTCTCAAAGCCACCCACAATAAGACGTTTTAAGGGCAGTTCAAGGGCAATCCGCAAATATAGATCAATGTCAAGAGCGTTATGATGTGTGGTAAACGGGCGCGCTGCCGCTCCACCGGGGATTGCATGAAGTGTGGGTGTTTCAACTTCTAGAAACTCTCGTTCCTCTAAAAACTCTCTCATGTACCGTATGATTTTACTCCGAGTGACAAATACTTGGCGAACATCCGGATTCATGACTAAATCCAAATATCGTCTACGATAACGTGTTTCCACATTCGTTAGACCATGAAACTTCTCTGGAAGGGGACGCATCGCCTTGGAAAGCAACAAGACATTACGGGCATGGATAGAAATCTCTCCACGCTTTGTACGAAAAACCTTTCCTTCTACCCCGACAATATCTCCCACATCAAATTTAGTAATTAGATCAAACATCGTTTGCCCTAATTCATCACTACGTATGTAAGCCTGGATTCGTCCACTAATATCCTGAACGTGAACAAAGATGACTTTTCCTTGATCTCGTTTACTCATAATTCGACCCGCAATCTTGACGTCTTGGCCTTCTAACTCCATAAATTTCTCCAAAATTTCAAGCGCTTTATGGGTGCGAACATAACGATCCGCGTAGGGTTCAATTTTAGCTTGGCGAAGCAATTCAAGCTTTTCTAAGCGAATTCGCCAGAGGTCATTGGTGTTATCCATTCTTTGTTCCTCCATTATTTATGCTTATACCTTCAATTTTACCAAACTAAGTACTGACTAAACAAGCAGAGTCTACATCCGAAATAAAATTTCCATATTATGGTGATCAAAACATTAATAAACAAAGTGCAGTATCTGAACCTGGTAAAGCCCCAGTTACAGAAACACTGCACTCTAAATAAACTTATTGCCTAAAACCTATATCTATCCAGTAATTCTCTTGATCCTTAAAGGTATTCTATTTAATATCCAGAATCTGATAGTGTAAAATACCTGCAGGAACATTGACTTCAACCACAGACCCTTTACTCTGACCCAACAGCGCTTTACCAACCGGTGATTCGTTAGAAATTTTGTTGGTACCAGGATCCGCCTCAGCTGAACCAACAATAAAGTACTCCTCTTCCTCACCAAAGTCAACGTCTTTAAGACGTACTTTTGCGCCAATTGCTACAACATCCGATCCCTCTAATTCATCGATGATTCGCGCATTTCTAAGCATTTTTTCAAGAGTTATAATCCGTCCTTCGATAAAGGCCTGATCGTTCTTAGCATCATCATACTCTGAGTTTTCACTAATGTCTCCAAAATCAATAGCCTGCTTTATGCGTCCAGCAACTTCACGGCGTTTCACAGTTTTAGATAGTTCCAACTCTTCCTCAAGTTTTTTGAGGCCTTCTAATGTTAGAATGACTTCTTTTTCAGCCATAATTTCCTCGCTCCCTTTTCTCGTCCTACGCATTACGCGGCTTATCTCATGTAGCGCGCTTTTCCAATTATGGTATGCGTACTCCCTTTAGTCTAGGAACTTCTTAAAAAAGATTCCTCAATTACATTACTCGTTATTATAAGGACCTTGCAAATTATTGTCAAGGATTAGGCTCTTTTCCTTAACGAGCATTGCACCCATAATATTTCTTATTTCTACAAATACTATTCTCCTATTCCAATATACGACTGAAGATTGTTCGCATTTCTTCAATCGTCTTGGTTTGCATAATCTCATCTCGGAGTTGGGCAGCTTTAGAAAACCCTTTAATATACCATACAGCATGTTTTCTCATTTCGTTAAGACCTATTCGCTCTCCTTTATAACGCAAAACTCGGTCAAAATGCTGCAACGCAATATGGATACGTTCCTCCTTGGTCGGTTCAGGTAATAGTTCCCCACAATTTAAAAAATGCTGAGTTCTAAGGATCAGCCACGGATTTCCTAGAGCACCTCGTCCAATCATGACCCCATCACAGCCTGTTTGCTCAATCAATCGACTGGCATCCTCAGGTTTGAAAACATCCCCATTGCCAATAACCGGGATGCTGACTTCTTGCTTGACTCGTCCTATCCAATCCCAATCTGCATAGCCTGAATAAAATTGCTCTCGAGTTCGCCCGTGAACCGTGAGCATTTGAACTCCAACAGACTCTAGCCCTTTCGCCAGTTCGAGAGCCACCATTTTGTTGTCATCCCAACCCAGCCTCATTTTCACTGTCACCGGCACATCTACCGCTTGCACAACGGCTGAAGCAATAGCTTGTGCGCGAGGAAGATCCTTGAGTAGCGCCGATCCTTCCTGGTTTTTTACGATTTTTTGAGCAGGACAACCCATATTAATATCGATGACATTGGCGCTACATTCTATCGCTAATACAGCAGCCCGGGCCATTGTCTCGGGATCTGAACCAAAAAGCTGTACAATCCTAGGTTCTGCCTCTCCATGCAAGTCGAGCATACTCAAGGTCCTTGAGTTTTGATAGGTCAAGGCTTTATCACTGATCATTTCAGTCCAAACATACTTACCACCGACTGAGCAGACTGTTTCACGAAATGCTTTATCCGTGACACCTGCTAAAGGTGCTAAAAACACCGGGACTCCAAGATCATAATCTCCAAGCTTCATGTCTTTTTCCTCTTATCCGATTTTCACAATACCCCCACTTTTAGAAGTGGGGGTATGAGTTCACTTATTATTCCTGTTCCGCTCATAGATTAATACCAACCCTTCAAGGGTTAAAAATGGGTCTACCTTTTCAATCGTATCAGATTCTTGAGAAATCATTTCCGCTAATCCACCGGTCGCGATTACTTTAGTGTCAGATCCTAACTCCGCCTTCATCCGTTTCACAATCCCGTCAACTTGGCCGGTAAAACCATAGTAAATTCCGGATTGCATTCCAGCTACCGTGTTTTTTGCAATCACTGCTGTCGGTTTAACCATTTCGATACGAGGTAACTTCGAAGCCCTCTGAAACAACGCTTCTGTTGAAATCCCGATTCCAGGAGCTATTGATCCGCCCAAATACTCTCCACGTTTGGATACTACACAGAACGTCGTCGCCGTGCCAAAATCCACAATGATCAGCGGTCCTCCATACTTAGCATAAGCCGCCACAGCATTTACTATACGGTCAGCTCCAACTTCTCTAGGGTTGTCATAAACGATAGGCATCCCCGTTTTAATGCCGGGCCCTATAACTAGGGGTTCAACGCCAAAGTACTTTCGAACCAGAGCTTCTAAAGTGGGCATTACGGGCGGAACTACTGAGGAAATAACGACAGCACTGATTTTTTGAAATGTCAAACCACTAAAATCGAATAAATTTTTAATAACTACCGCATACTCATCCATAGTACGGGATTTATCAGTAGAGACTCTCCAATGATGGGTCATTGCCCTCTCATCATAGACCCCCAACACAATGTTTGTATTACCCACATCAAATAAAAGAATCATAATAACGCTCCTTTGGTCAGTAAATCCCTTTAGGTAGCTTGACTACGCCGACGAACTACTTCTAGCCCAACCCAGACGGCAATTCCTGCTTTGATTAGATCCCCCAAAATAAATGGAACAAAGCCAATCATCATAACACCAGCTATACTTGTCGGACGATGCAACACCCAATGTAAGATAATATAGAGATAGCTTAAACCAAATAAATACAAGGTGACCAGTCCAGCTAGCACACCCATAATCGCACTCCAATAGCTTCCTTCACGGTACACCCGGCCCACAACATAGGCTGCAGCTACATTGCCAAGGAGAAATCCAAAGGTTGGCTTTAGGATGTAGCCGAATCCTCCAAATGGTGCCGATGAAAAGACAGGCAACCCAAAGAGTCCCAAAATTAAATACACCACCATAGCCATAGCCGCATACTCTGCCCCAAGAATAAGACCGGACATCAGAACTAAAACTGGTAAAACACTGAACGGAACTAACGCCGGTGAAACCCAGTGAAGCATCATTCCTGCCAAACACATGAGTGCCGCCATCACAGACGTCATAGCTAATTTTCTCGTATTCACTATAAATCCCCCTCTATTGTAAACTTCTCTATGGATTTTAGTTTACAATAGATCTCAACTGCTTGCAATCCAATTTAGTTTAAGTATTATAAATTATTAGGCTTTGCAAAAACCCTTACACTAAAAAGGTTCGTCAAGAGCGGAACTTACAAACTTAAAAATAGCTGCTCTTTTTGGATCTAAGTTGAATTTCTCCAGCTGAAAAACTTTTCTCTCCATCCTCGGTTTCTAAAAGCAGGGCTCCATCGATTGAGATACCCTTAAAGACTCCTTGAAGCACTTGTTCACCCCGTAGGATTATTATTTCCTCGCCTAGACCAACTGCTCTTTCCGACCACTTGAGCCTTAACTCTTCAAACGCTTTATTTTCCAACAACTTCAATTCGATTTCCATATTTTTGAGGATTCCAGCGGTCAAACGATTGAGGTCTACTTCATAGCCGAGTATTTCTTGAAGAGTTATAGCGCTCAATGAATCACTTAGTTTTTCTCTTGGGAAATTTGCATTTAAGCCTAATCCCACAATCAAGGTTTGAACAGCATTCCATTCCCCAACAACCTCTCCGAGGATTCCTGCAAATTTTTTACCTTGGTATATTAGGTCATTCGGCCACTTGATCCCGATACGCAACTGAAACAATTCTCTCAAAGCATCTACTATGGCAACACTCGCAGCAAGGGTGATTTTTGAGGCATCCGCTAAGGATAAATTGGGCCGTAGAACTACGGACATCCAAATTCCTCCCCTCGGAGATTCCCACTGCCGCTGTAAGCGCCCTCGTCCTGAACTTTGACTGTTGGCTAGAACAACATGCCCGTGAACCGCGCCAAGACGAGCCTGCCCTTTAGCATGATCGTTTGTCGACGACAACACATCTACAAGCTCCATCGTGCACCCTAACGAGGTTGTAGTTAGCGCTTGCTTTAATACCCACTCATTAAGGGAATTGGGAGTTTTCAATAAGCGGTAACCATTCTTCGTCTGGGCCTCAATCTCAAACCCTTCTTCTTTCAGAATTTTAATTTGTTTCCAAATAGCTGACCGCGTAACCTTCAAATGTTGGCTAATCTTTTCACCCGACACATAGTCTTCTGGGTGTTCAGCGAGGAGGTAAAGGATGTCGTGACGTACCATCTAAATTCCTCTTTCCCAACTTGCCTTCGTTGAGGCTTTTATATCGCCAAGATCAAGACTAAAGTCCATCGCCTTGACCGAATGGGTTAAAGCACCGATCGAAATCAGGTCAATCCCTGTCTCGGCAACTTCACGGAGACGTCCTTCCTGCATCCCTCCCGAGGCTTCAACGATTGCCCGCTTGTCGATATAAAGAACCGCTTCTCGCATTTCTTCTATTCCCATGTTGTCTAGCATAATAACATCGACACCACAAGTCACAGCCTCTTTCACCTGTTCGATACTTTCACACTCCACCTCAATCTTAATCATATGCCCCACTTGAACTCGGATCCGTTCGACTGCCGCAGTTAATCCACCCACTGCAGCAAGATGATTATCTTTTAACATCACCGCATCATACAGCCCAAATCGATGGTTTTGTCCACCGCCGACCCTGACCGCATATTTCTGTAAAGCACGCCACCCTGGCAAAGTTTTACGTGTATCCACGATCTGAACTGAAAGCCCCGCGACTTGATCGACTGCTAGTTTTGTTGCTGTGGCAATTCCTGAGAGGTGTTGTAAGAAATTTAACGCCGTCCGCTCTCCTTGTAAAATACTGCTTAAAGAGCCGACTAGCTCTAGCACAACCCTCCCGACCTTCACTCTATCTCCATCTTTGGCCAAGCTATGAACCTGAATCCGTGGATCTACACTCAGAAAGACTTGCTCGACCAGCGACAGACCGGCGACTACGCCTTCTTGTTTGGCATAAACTTTAGCCAACCCTGTCAAGTCGTCTGGCAAAATCCTAGTACTAAGGTCCCCCGACCCGATGTCTTCCCTCAATGCCCGATCAATCAGTTCCTGAAACTGGAACGTAGCGTACATGATATCCCTCCTTGCTTTGTAGAGAGTGCTTCTGCCAAAGATCATCCAGCTGCAACGGATAGTCCGATCGGAAATGACCGCCTCGACTCTCCTGACGATCGAAAGCGGCTTTAGCAATTGCCACTCCCACAGACAACATGTTGTCTGCTTCAAAGTCTTCAACACAGCATGCTGGGACGTTGTCTTCCTCCCAAGCCATTAATAATTCTTTGGCCTTCCTGAGGCCAGCCTCATCTCGTAAAATACCCACAGAATCCCACATTAAATCTTTGATCCGATTCTTCAAATCTTGACCTTTTAATGGTTGTACGGATTTATTAATTCCTGGTCCGGTTAGATTTAGACTTCCTCCAGGGCTAAGAACTCCCTCCCATGAAGGGCGTTTTACTTCGATCTTTTCTCTAATCTTCTCTACGATGCGTGCCCCGAAAACTAATCCATCCAGCAAAGAGTTACTTGCTAGCCGATTCGAGCCATGGACTCCATTACAAGCGCATTCCCCTGCCGCATAGAGATTTGGGAGGCTGGTTTCCCCATAAGAATTTGTCGCAATCCCACCCATCATGTAATGGGCAGCCGGGGCAACTGGCAAAGGTCTAGTCAAAACATCCATCCCGTATTTCAAACAAGTTTGGCGAATAGTAGGGAATCGTTCTAGAATTCGTTTCTGCCCAATTGGCCGAAAATCTAAGTAAACGAGCCCTTGGTTCATTTCCTTCCAGATTGCCCGAGCGACAATATCGCGCGGTGCAAGTTCCTTCCCGAAAACATTGTCCATAAAGCGTAGCCCTGCGGCGTTCAACAAATGAGCACCTTCTCCACGCACAGCTTCCGAAATAAGAAAACGGGGCGCATCAGGAATTAACAACGCCGTAGGGTGAAATTGCACAAATTCCATATCCATTAAGTCTGCCCCAGCACGCAAGGCTACTGCCATTCCGTCGCCCGTTGCAACACTGGGATTAGTGGTATAGCGATAAATTTGCCCCAAACCTCCTGTAGCCAGAACTACGGCTTTGGCTAAGTGCCCTTCAAGCTCTCCTGTTTCCTCATCAAGAACTAGGGCTCCTACTATATCCCCTTTATTATTCTCTAATAGATCCACCACAAAACGTCCTTCTAAGGCGGTAAGGTTAGGGCTGTCTTTTGCTTTAGCAACTAGAGCACGCTCGATTTCCCAGCCTGTAGCATCCCCCAAGGCGTGCAGTATTCTGCGCTGGCTATGTGCGCCTTCACGCGTTAGGGCAAGTTCCCCATCCTGGCGGTCAAATTGAGCACCCATACCCATAAGTTCTTCAACACAAGTAGGGCCCTCTTCGACCAAAACCCTTACTGTCGACGGATCACAGAGCCCCGCGCCAGCTAGTAAGGTGTCCTCGAAGTGCAAGGTAGGAGAGTCTGCTTTATCAATAGCTACCGCAATCCCACCCTGGGCGTGCTCAGTATTACTTTCTTCAATCGTTTTCTTGGTAAGGACAGTAACTTGTAAATGCTTACTCGCTTTGATTGCTGTATAAAGTCCAGCAATACCGCTTCCCAAAACAAGCACGTCCGAGTCAAAGACCTTTACCCCTGATTTGGACCATGGGAATAAATACCGTCTCAATCTGCCCATCCCCTACTCTTTTGCTGCTTATAAGGCCAGCATTCTGTCCAGTGCCTGCTTGGCTCTGACTCGTATCTCCTCTTTCACCGTAACACGGGGAGAGAGGGTTTGAAGTGCATCTCGAACTTGAGCTAAGGTTGTCATTTTCATATTTGGACAAACCAAGCGTTCTGAAGCAAGATAGAATTCTTTATCTGGGCAAACCTGATGGAGTCGATGTAAAATTCCGGACTCTGTTCCCACAATAAATTCTTGGTTCTCTGAGTTCTGAGCGTAGGAGATTAAACCTGCTGTAGAACCAATATAATCGGCTTCTTGACATATTTCTTCTCGGCATTCCGGATGCACGATTACCTTGGCTGAGGGATGCGCTTTTCTGGCTTTAAGGATGTCTTCTTTCGTCAAGCGATCATGCGTTTTACAGTACCCAGGCCAGAACTCAATTGGACGCTCAAGGATATTTGCAGCGTAACGGCCAAGATTTTCGTCCGGAATAAATAGGATATCTTTTCCCTCTAAAGATTGTAATACTTTCACGGCGTTCGATGAGGTGCAGCAGATGTCGCTCTCTGCTTTAACTTCTGCAGATGTATTAACGTAACAGACCACCTGAACTCCGGGAACCCTCTTTTTATAAGCCCGTAAACCCTCGGCATCAACCATGTCCGCCATAGGACAACCCGCCTTCATCTCGGGCAATAAAACTACTTTATCGGGTGATAGAATAGCGGCACTTTCTGCCATAAAATGGACACCGCAAAATACAATAACTTCCGCATCTGTCATGGCCGCCTTTTGACTTAACTGCAAGGAATCTCCTACGAAATCGGCAATATCCTGGACCTCTGGTCTTTGATAATAGTGGGCCAAAATAACTGCTTTACGGTCTCTTTTGAGAATTTCAATCTCCTTAGCTAATGTCTGAAATAACCCTTCGTTAATGGTATGTTTCATAATTTTTCGCCCTCTCTTGATCACAGACTATAGTTCCGGGTACAAAGTCAACTCATCTAACGTTTTAGGATTTTTGCCCATGTATTTCTTGTGAAGAAATCTTTGTCTCACGGTTTTCCCCATCGACAAAGACTACTTTAGGCTGGTATAGATGTGCTTCTTCATCGGTTAATACTGCGTAAGAAATTATAATGACTTGATCTCCGACTTGTACTTGTCGGGCAGCTGCACCATTTAGACAAATCACTCCTGAATTTCTTGCTCCGGAAATCACGTACGTTTCAAATCTTGCCCCGTTGTTATTGTTTACTACTTGAACTTTCTCATTCTCCAAAAGATCTGATGCTTCCATTAATGCGCTATCAATCGTAATACTTCCTACATATTGAAGATTTGCTTCAGTAATAGTGGCTTTATGAATCTTAGATTTCATCATTGTTCTAAACAATCGTTTCAACCTCCACTACTTTATTATCGATTAATCTCGTTGTCCCAAATTTAACCGCTAACGCAATAAGCACTGGGCCCTTAATCTCCGTTACTTCAGATAAATCTCCTGCAGCTCTGACTTCTACGTAGTCAATAAGGCCATGACTCTCTTGATGGATCCTTGCTCGTATCTGTCTCTCTATTTCCCGTGCCGATCGTTGTCCAGCCCGCAACTGTTCTTCAGCTTCATTAAGGCTTTGAGACAAAATTACGGCTTCCTGACGGTCTAAGGTCTTTAATAACACATTACGGGAACTCATAGCCAAACCATCTTCTTCACGAACAATCGGGACAGGACAAATCTCAATTGGGAAATTCAGATCACTGACCATTCGTTTGATGATTAGATATTGCTGATAATCCTTCTGGCCAAAAAAGGCCATGTCGGGTTCGACAATATGAAATAGCTTACTGACTACCGTTGTTACTCCACGAAAATGGCCGGGACGGGTTGCACCACATAGCACCTTATCCAATTCACCCACCTCAACATACGTGACCATGGGGCGGGGATACATTTCTTCAACTGTGGGATGGAATAGGGCATCAACCCCTGCGTCTCGAATTAATCGGACATCCCTCTCTAAATCCCTAGGGTAACGCGACAAGTCTTCATTAGGGCCAAATTGCAAGGGATTGACAAAAATGCTCGCAACCACGAAGGTATTGGTTTGTTTGGCATGCTCAATCAAGGTTAAATGTCCCTTGTGCAAATAACCCATGGTTGGAACGAGGGCTATTTTACGCCCCAGTTTTTTTTCAGAGGCTATCCAATCACGCAATTCTGGAATAGACGAAGTTCTCCTCATTACTTATTCCGCCTTTCTAGTTGTCATTCAGTTGCACCGATTTTCGAAGCAACGACTTCAACAACTCAAATTCCTCTAATGGGTAGGTTATCCCTTGCAGAGCCTTCTTGCTTTCTCCTAACTCTAAAGCCTTAGAGCCTAAGCTTTGGTAAATCTCCACTAGTCTAGGTGACAAGTGATTTAAGTGGCCTTGTATTACTTGAACATCTCCCCGCGCAATCGGCCCAGTCAACGCCTGAGGCAATCCAACCTGCTCTAAATTGAAAAGCGTCCCTCTCATCAGTGGCAGCAAAGAGGCTAGAGCTTCTTCCCCTTGGATTCCTGCTTCTGCGAAAAGCTCAACTGCTAACGAGGCAAGTACCACCAAATAGTTTGAGGCCACGACTGCACCCGCATGATAAAGTGTCTTTTGGTCTGGCAAGATTCTATGGGGGATTCCTCCTAAATCCTTGACGATCCCCTCACCAAGTTCCTCATTGTCCCCCTCGATCCCGAAGTGAGTTCCTGAAATAATTGCCAAGGCATTTTCGACACTGGCAAAGGCCTGCAGTGGATGTAGCGACAAACAACTGACAGGTAAGCTCTCTTCTACTCGTAAAATGTTTGACGGTAGTGAGCCAGAACAGTGAATCCATGATTGTCCTGATTTTATCAGAGCCCTAACACTGAGAGTTTCTGCAATCGAGCGAATTACACCATCCTGCGTGGTAATGAACAAACTTTCAACCGCAGGGACAAGCTCCTCCAAGGAAAGATGATCTTTATTAAGATAACTTCGAAACCGCTGATATGAACGATCACTGCGGGTATGAACTCCGATACATTCATGCCCAACCTCTTCGAGCCGCACTGCTAAGGCTGTTCCTACGATTCCTGCTCCAATAATTCCAAATTTCATCTCGCCCCTCCTCTTAAGCTCTAGATTAACGTTCCGCCTAGCCGACTTGTCCATTAAGAAAATTGGCGAGCATCCGCTTGGTTTCACTCTTCCTGACTAGTAAAAAAAACGCCTTCACGAACGTGAAGGTACTTCTTCTTTACCCTCCGTCTCGGTCAAATTAGATCCAAGCGGTTTTATAGATATATAGTTGTTCATTAAATTTCAATTATGATATGTGCTAATTCTAACCAGACAGTACGACTCCTTAGATATCGCCTACTATACATTAGTTCGCACATTTTGTTCAAAGTACCTGTTTTA
This sequence comes from Peptococcaceae bacterium BRH_c23, assembly GCA_000961805.1. The sequence continues at coordinate 12,586 of LADV01000226.1, forward strand.
GATGTGGCTGATACTCATTGAATGTACTAATTTTCAGGTGCCAAAGGGTACACTTTCCCTTCTCCGGATACTTCAGAAATCAATCTTCCTGAGGGCAAGACGAGGTTTGGTGCAATCTCTCGTAAGGGGGCAAGCACAAATTCTCGCTCTTCCAAGAGTGGGTGTGGCAATCTTAATTCTTCAGTCTCACTGACTATATTATCATAAAAAAGCAGATCAATGTCAATGGTCCTTGATCCCCAATGAACTTTTCGTTCTCGTCCCAGTTGAAGTTCAATCCCCTGACAATAATGAAGAAGCTGGAGTGGTTCAAGGGTTGTTTCAATTTCCAGAACTTGATTCCAATACAGAGGCTGATCCATAACACCCCATGGTTCTGTTTCATAGATGCGGGAAATTACCCTAATCGTAATCATTGGACCTGCCAAGGCCGAAATCGCCGCTCTAAGATAATAGGCTCGATCTCCCAGATTACTACCTAAGCCTAAAAATACCTTCATGTTTGTCCACCGGCTTCACGCCAAATCTCCACGGAAACATCTCTAAAAATCCCTGGAATCGGAGCTTGTGGTTTATGCACTTCAACCCGTACAGAGAGGCACGAAAACTGCCCTAAAACGCGGCCAGCAATTTCCTCGGCCAAACGTTCGATTAAAAGAAATCTACTCTCTGTAACACAAGCTTTGATAACCTGATATACCTCCCCATAATGGATCGTATCCTCAACTTGGTCTGAAGAGCCAACTTTGCTCATATCAAGAAAAAGGTCCATGTCAATCAAAAACTTCTGTCCCAACACTTGCTCCTCAGGCAATGCCCCGTGGTAAGCATAAAAATCTAAGCCCCGCAAATGAATTGCGTCACGCCCCCTCATAATATACTCCTCTCTGCCCTCTCACTATAGCATCTGCCATTTGCACTGCTCTGACATTGGCTTGAACATCATGGACACGGATGATATCCACCCCCGAAACGACACCAAGAACACTGGTCGCCAGAGTACCTTCTACTCTCTCGTCGACGGTTAGGTTTAAGGTCTTGCCAATCATAGATTTGCGAGAGGTTCCTAGTAAAACTGGATGTCCGAGGGTTTTGAACTCGGCCAATCGAGCCATAACCTCAAGATTCTGCTCTGTGGTTTTACCAAAGCCAATTCCCGGATCGACAATAATTTGATCTCCTGATAATCCTTGTGCTTCAGCAAGTTCAATGCTATGTCTTAAAAAGTTCATCATGTCACCCATAAGATGATGATAGGTTGTTCCTACTTGATTATGCATCACAATGACAGGAGCCTTATACTCTCCAACAACTCTAGCCATGTCCGGATCTTTCTGCAAGCCCCACACATCATTAATCAGGTGAGCTCCAGCTTCAAGTGCTCTAGCTGCAACCTTTGCTTTATAAGTATCAATCGAGACGGGAACTGAGACACGTTCCAAAAGAGTTTTAAGGATTGGTTCTATGCGACGCCACTCTTCATCTGGACTCACTTCCTCATGCCCGGGACGTGTCGACTCCGCGCCGATATCTAAAATATCCACGCCTTCTTTAATCATACGTTCCGCTTGCTCAATGGCATTTTCAAGATTAAAGTATCTGCCTCCATCAGAGAACGAATCCGGGGTTACATTTAGGATTCCCATGACCAATGTGCGCTCCCCGAGCTTCAGTTCCAAGCCTCGGCAATTCAAGCTGCGGATCTTCGAAATTTCGAGAGTTTTTAGTAACAGCATTAAATCATGACCAATTTTTTTAAGCCCAAAAGGTTGGGCCAATATCTTTGGCACCAGTTTCTCCAGTTGCCGAGTTGTACCCAGCAACATGACATCAGTGGCCTCCACATTATTCGTAATAACCTCACGGTGTACAGCTGCATCCCCTCCCACCGAGAGCATTTCCTGTTTAAGAATATGTGCTACACGTAAAGGAACCTGCTCTAATTTTATGGCTCTACCTACTGCTTTCCCCGCCATATGAGCTATTCCCCCAGGATCAGAACCAATTTGTGTTAGGGCCATTTTTGCTTCTAACACATTATTGAGGGTAACCCACCGTAAGCCATATGTTTGCATTTGTATGTCCTCCCCTAATACACGATCAGTTTCATCTCAGGTTTAAACTTATGACAATGTGTCTGCATGGCACAATGACGACAATCTCTGGAACAATCATCCGCTATCGCCAAAGCTTCTCCCAAAAGGGTCAGATTGCCGTCATGATGTCTGCGATGTTCACGAATTCCTGTTAGAATCACTGGTATATCCTCTGAGCTAAAATTGCTCTCTTCAAGTAAGGGGAGAGCCAGCCGTGCGCTTACCTCTGCATGATCTTCACCCGTTTGGTACTCAACCCAACGGCCAATATCATGGAGCAGCGCAGCAGCGTAAACCCCCTCTTTCGAGAGGGTAAGTTCCCCTCTTTCCAGAAGATACGCATAAGCGATCCGAGCAACGCTTAATCCATGATCAAAGCCGTGCTTACAATAAGGACGTCCCTTTTCCAAATCTTCGATCTTTTCCATGTAGCTCAAGTAATCCGCATTTTCTAAGATTTGGTTAACGCGGGCCATTGAATGCAAAATCTTGTCACTCCCTACACTTCATCAACCTACTCAATGAGAGCATCCCATGGTTTTGCTTGTTGAAATGAATACGCCCCCTTGAAGGATGGTATACATATTGTTTTCCTCGCGATGCTTACCGTCAAACCATTCTGTTTGAGGGTTACAGCTTCAAGTTTTGAAAAATAGTCCAAAAGCGTTTCTTGATCCCCAATCGCGGTCAATTCATAAGGAATCCCCTCAGAACGGTTAATCGGTACTTGGTTAACCAAGATCGTCGAACTACCACTCAGGACGATAGCCGTCGAGGCAACGACCCGCTGATCGTTAATACTGATTGCCTCAGCACCAGCCAACTTTAAGGTGTTAATCATCCGAGAAATGTCATCTGTCCTGAGCGGAAACAGAACCTTTTTATTCCGGTCATCAATACTTATCTGTATCCCGGGCCCCTCTACCGCTTGAGTCCCAGCGTGCATCTGTAATTGCTTCAAATGCACAAGAAGTTGAGGATCCGTTCCTACTTGTTGCCGAGCTAAGTCTAATCTCTCTGATAATTCGCGATGGGTTTTCTGAAGTTGAGCATTTTGCTCTTGAGAATTTGACAGCACAGCTTTCATCTGAATCATACGTTGCGCACTAATCTGCTCAGCAGCGGATACATTCTTTTGAGTCTGAACCTGAAGAGATATTAAAAAACCTAAGGCGATTGCCACCATGGTGACAGGCAAGGCTAAGTTTCTTTTCCAACGCTTCATTAAGATCCCTCCTTAAGAGGTTCAGCATACTGATAATCTCTAAGTTTTCCTGCCGGAATTGTGACGTCATTTATTACCTCTAGTTTACGGGTAATTCCATATAACTCTTGAAACTCACCCAGTCTATCCCAACCATAAAACTTAAGAGCTGCCGATAAATTGTATGAATCACCAATCGCACCAATCACATAAGGAGGCATTTGACGGGTCCCATTGATCTGGATAAAAGCCCCTCCGCAAAACACTTCCGTAAATGTCGTTACACGTTGACCATTGATTGCAATAGCTTCTGCCCCACCATTCCATAGAGCGTTTAAAATCTCTCGAATGTATTGTTCATGAATAAGATAGATATTAGGATCTTCATCTCCGGTGGCAACGCGTGTTGAATCATCGAGAGTAATCCTTATTCCTTGACCAGTAAGTGCCACTAACCCTGCATTCATTCTAGCTTCTTGAACTTGTTGATTTAGCAAGGCGGAGGCACTTTGACCCTGGGCATATTTCAACAATTCTTGCTGTATCTTCTCATTCTCAGTGGAGAGTTGTTGATTTTCTTGTTCCGTTTTAATTAGGCTAGGCACAGCCGTTTCCTGAAGTGACACCTGACTGCCCGCAACTCCCTGTGCCTTAATCAAAATTATGAAAAGAAATCCCAGTAAAACAGAGGCCAAACCTAATAGAGCGCGTTCTTTTTTATCTAAATACACTTATCACACCTCCATACCCATATCGTAGCGGCCGCTTCATTCATAAAGTGAACTCGTTCAGTTATAGTTGAACATGGAACACTACTTACTGGGAGTCTTAAACGTGGATATCTTAACCCCGTAATGAATATTATTATTTAGTTTAATAAAGGGACACCCATGCGGGCGTCCCTTTTCTTATTCACTCAGCCATTCGTCGCCCGCTTTTTGATAATCTAGGAGTTCCTCGGGTTTAAAATAAAGCGCTATCTCGCGTTCTGCACTTGTAAGCGAGTCTGAGCCGTGAATGATATTCCGACTAATATCCATCCCATACATCCCCCGAATAGAGCCTGGATTGGCATTCGCTGGATTTGTAGATCCCATTAGTTCGCGAGCCAGCAACACCCCGTTTTTCCCTTGCCATACCATCGCGACGACCGGAGAGGACATAATATAGCTGACCGTCGGTTCAAAGAACCCCTTGCCTCGATGTTCTGCATAATGTGCTTCAGCAAGGGCACGATCCACTTGAATCAACTTCATGCCGGCGAGTTTTAACCCCTTCTTCTCAAAACGGGCAATCACCACACCCACTAAACCCCTCTGAACTGCATCTGGTTTCAGCATAATGAATGTACGTTCCATCTCAGATTCTCCCCTCAAAGTGATCTAACCTGAATCTTATCTAGTAAGACTCCCACTTCTATATGAGTGGGAGTGGTACACTGTACTCTGCTTCTCGACTTTAGTTGAACGAGTTCACTATTTTTTATCTAACTCAATGTCCACTGTTTGACTTGGCAAGTCTGAATCCTGGGAACCACTTTTTTCAGCGATTTCTAGCGGACTACCCTTTTCTAAACTTATAGAAACTTCGCGACCTTCGACTGCCTCCACATTAACCACAAACTTTTCCATCAGAGCTGCAAAATCTTTAACATCCAGGGTTTCTTTCTCCATCAACGCCTCAGCAATGGCGTGTAATTTATCAATATTTTGCTGTATGAGATTCTGAGCATTCTGGTAGCACTCATCAATAATGCGGCGTGCTTCCTTGTCAATCGAGTAGGCCACTGCGTCACTATAACTACGATCACGAGAAATATCTCTGCCCAGGAAGACTTGCTCTTCTTTGTGACCAAAGGTTAGAGGGCCCAGTTCTTCGGACATGCCCAGCTCTGTGATCATTTTCCGAACTATCCCCGTCGCCCGCTCCAAGTCATTAGAGGCACCTGTACTAATTTCATGAAGTACTAAAGCCTCAGACACTCGCCCGCCTAGCAGCATGGTTACCTGATCCAACAGTTGGGATTTGGTCATATAATTGCGATCTTCTTTCGGCAAAAGAAGAGTATATCCCCCTGCCCTTCCACGCGGGATAATTGATACCTTGTGTAAGGGATCCGTATGAGCGAGAAGCTCTCCGAGTAAGGCATGCCCCGCTTCATGATACGAAACTAGTTTCCGTTCAAAGGGACTTATCACTCGACTCTTTTTCTCCGGTCCTGCGATAACTCGTTCAATCGAATCTTCTAACGCCTGCTGTCTAATTTGAGTTTCATTCCGACGAGCAGAGAGAAGTGCCGCCTCGTTCAGCAAGTTGGACAAGTCTGCGCCTGTAAAACCAGAGGTTTGTCGAGCAATCACTTGAAGATCTACATCCGTTGTCATTGGCTTGCCCTTGGCATGGACTTTTAAAATCTCTTCGCGCCCTTTAACATCTGGAACATCCACCACAACTTGGCGATCAAAACGACCTGGCCGTAAAAGCGCGGGATCAAGGACATCTGCCCTATTCGTAGCCGCGATAATAATAACACCATCGTTCCCGTTGAATCCATCCATCTCTACAAGAAGTTGATTAAGGGTTTGTTCCCGTTCATCATGCCCCCCACCTAAACCAGCTCCCCGTTGCCGGCCAACAGCGTCAATCTCATCAATAAATACGATACAAGGGGCGTTTTTCTTGGCTTGTTCAAACAAATCTCGAACTCGTGAAGCTCCAACTCCTACGAACATCTCCACAAAATCCGAGCCACTGATGCTGAAGAATGGTACGCCTGCTTCTCCAGAGACAGCACGAGCAAGGAGGGTTTTACCAGTTCCAGGAGGGCCAAACAATAAAACTCCGGTAGGAATCTTCGCCCCTAGTTCATGAAACTTCTTCGGTTGCTTCAAGAATTCAACGACTTCCTCAAGCTCCTCTTTAACCTCATCTGCTCCGGCAACATCGGCAAATGTCACCTTTTTCTTGTCTTCCCCGACAAGACGGGCTTTACTTTTCCCAAACTGCATTACCCGGTTTCCACCACCCTGGCTTTGTTGCATCATGAAGAAGAACAAACCAACAATGATGATAATGGGGAGCATTGTGGTTAGAAGTCCGACCCACCACGGAGACTTAGGGGGTGGTTCAACGACAAAGTTAATGCCGCGGGAATATAAATCTGTTGCAAGTTGTTGATCATTGGCCAGGCCAACTACCTCGTGCTTTTTATCGTCCTTCATTGTGACTGTGTACTTTGTAGAATTATCTTCTACGACACCGACGACACTTTTAACCTGATCCTCGACAACTGCCTTTTTAAAAGCGTTATAATCCATTCCAATCTCTTTGCTAACGGGAGGGGTCGACCATTTAATTAACATAATCGCCATGAGAATTATTAGAAGATAAATTGCCGCATTCTTAAAGACCTTCAAATATGGTCCTCCTCTCTAGTTAGGAAACTGCCTCATTACAAAGCAATTCCTCATATTATACCATGCAGTATTAGGTTTTACAATGAATTCAAATTAGACTCGCACTTGTGTTTGAAAATACAGTAAGCCTTTTTCCCTTCGTTTCCAAGGCGGTAAAGGTCGCTCTGACGAACACCAGGAATCCAAAGCACTTCTGTTCCGCAAGCAATCAGTGGCATATGATTTCTTGCTTCGACAGAAATATTTTCTTCTTGAAAAACCTTTTTGAGGGACTTATGCCCTACACCCTGAAACCACATTTTGTCTCCCTGGCAACGTGTACGACATACCAGTTGTACCGGTAGCTGGGCTAAGCGGTCATGGTCAAAAACTGCTACTATATCCCCCAAACTTTGTGAATCATCCTTCATGGGTTTAGGACTCCAGTCCTTCAATAATCCAATATTCATGTTCAAATTAGGAATTTCTGCCCACTGCCCCAGAACTATAGGTATCTCTGGAAACACAACCTCATCTTGCTGTACAGATATTGCAGGTCCTTTAAACCAAATACCCTCAGCCGTGATTTTTATCGTCATACCCGGTATGTCCTGCATCCAACCGATCTTTCCCAGGGAATCCATAATTTTTGCAACATAGGAGTATCCCAACCCTCGGGGTTCATGCGCGACCAATGTGGCCGCTCTGCGTAACAGGCGAGACAGTATGGCAGGCGGTTCAGCAAAGACCTCACGGCTTAAGCCGATGGCATCCTGGGAATCTCTGAAATGGTACTTTTCCCAGAAAAGGTCGACTTGCTGAGTTAGATAGTCTTCATCCCAACGAAGAAGCTCTCCTGTACGACCAAGGGCCTCCTGAATTCGAGGGTTGTAATTCCTCTCTAACTCAGGTATCAACTCCAACCGGATTTGATTACGTACGTAAATAGGGTCTTGATTTGACCGGTCGAGCGCAAAAGGCACTGCCTCTTGCTCACAGTAATTCAGAATATCGGCTTTTGTAAACGATAGCAAAGGGCGTATGATCGAGTCTTTAGTCGGATATATTCCAGCCAAGCCGGCAGTTCCACTTCCTCGAAGTAATCGATAAAGTATAGTTTCAGCTTGATCCCCAAGATGATGCGCCGTTGCCAAAAGTGAGCAACCTTCTCTGAGCATATCCTCTTTCCAACGGGCGTAACGCCATTCTCGCGCCGCTTCTTGGAATGATTGACCCATGGTTTTAGCAAATCCTTTGGCATCAAAACGGTGAATTAGACAGGGGATTCCCCACTTGGCTGCCATCTGTTGAACAAGGTGCAACTCGGAATCTGACTCTTTCCGAACACCATGATGAACATGTGTTAACACTAAGGAAATTCTTTTTGCCTCATCCTCTTGTACATATCTCCAAAGAATATGACATAGAGCCATTGAATCCGGACCACCAGATACTGCGACCATAACTTTAGTTTTGGGATCGATCAATTGAGGTAATATGTGAGTGCGTAGTTTTTCGTACATACCTTCAATCCCCTTTACGAAACAAGCATCAGCCAATAAAGATTCAAATCCCTATTAATCCAAATACATTGGCCTGCTTAAGCTATGGTTATGGTTGTAGTTATAGCTTCTACGAAAAATTAAAATTTCAAACCTATTTTCCTTAACTATTCTAACACTTTAAATTGATCACTAGCAATAGTAGGGTTAATTCATATATCGCCTCAACTAGAATAAAAAAAGGGCCCGATTTCTCAAGGCCCTAAAAATATTTGGTCTAAGAACCATTGTAGAGGCAATTCATGGAATTGCCTCTACAAAATCTTAGAATAAGCCGCTAACTTTACCAGTCTTGGTGTCAACGTCAATTCTTCTGTAAGCGGGGTCTGAACTTGTACCAGGCATCAAACTGATTGTTCCGGCCATCGGGCAAAGGAATTTCGCTCCACCATAGACTAAGATATCACGGATCGGTAATCTCCAGCCTGTTGGCACACCTTTTAGAGTGGGATCGTGGGATAGGCTCAAATGGGTTTTAACCATCATAGTGGAGAAGTCGGCATAATAGGGATCTGATTCAAATTTCTTAGCCTTTGCTTCTGCTTCTGGTGACCAATCTACGCCGTCTGCCCCGTAAACTTCTTTAGCGATAAGCTCAACGCGTTCACGCAGTGGCATTTCTAATGGATAGAGGCATTTGAATTGGGATTCTTCTGTGCAAGCATCCATAACTGTATCTGCTAATTCTAAAGCACCATCTCCACCGCTGAGCCAGTGATCAGAATGAGCACAACGAGCTCCTGCAGCCCTGACAATTTTCTTAATCAAGTCAATTTCTGCTTGGGTGTCTGTGTAGAAACCGTTAATGCAGACAACTGGAACAATTCCAGATTTTTTAATAATTCCAAGATGGTGAAGCAGGTTAGCGCAGCCTTTTTCAACCAGTTCGAGATTTTCTTGGGTATACTCTGCCGGTAATGGACGACCCGGTACGACTGCAGGTCCGCCGCCATGCATTTTAAGAGCACGAATAGTTGCTACGAGAACGGAAACATCTGGTTTTAAGCCGCCCAAGCGAGCTTTAACGTTCCAGAATTTCTCAAATCCAATATCTGCTGCAAATCCGCTTTCCGTAACATGATAATCAAACATTTTGAGACCAACGCGGTCCGCAATAATGGAAGATTGCCCGATAGCAATATTAGCAAACGGACCAGCATGAACCATGACAGGTTGACCTTCAGCTGTGTAACAAATGGTTGGATTAATCGTGTTACGCATCCAGGCGGTCATTGCGCCATCGACTTCTAAGTCCTTAGAGGTAACAGGTTGGCCGGTTTTACTATAAGCAACGATAATTTTGCCAATTCGCTCTCTAAGATCCGGAAGATCTTTAGCGACGGCCAAAATTGCCATTAACTCTGATCCAACAGCAATCCCGAATTTAGATGTCATTTGGAAGCCATCTTTTTTACCGCCAATACCAATGATAATATTTCTCAGGCCTTGAGCTGCATAATCGATTACCCAGCCCATTTCAACATTCTTAGGATCGATGTCCAAGCGTTTCAAGCCACGCTTTGCAAGCTCTTCATCCGTATAGTTTGCTTCATGCTGCATCCGGGCATTCAGTGCAACCATGCAAAGATTGTGAGCGTTCATAATGTCATTAATGTCCCCTGTGAGTCCTAAAGAAAATTCAGTCATCGGAATCAACAGAGCGTTTCCACCACCAGCTGCAGTACCTTTAATATTCATCGTAGGTCCGCCGGACGGTTGCCGAACTGCGCCACCAACGTTCTTGCCTCTCTTAGCGAGTCCTTCGATAAGCCCCAGAGTCGTCGTAGTTTTCCCTTCACCAAGTGGCGTTGGAGTAATAGCTGTTACTTCGATATATTTGCCATCGGGTTTATCTCCAAGGCGCTCCATCATTTTCAGAAAGTCTACTTTTGGTGTTTTTCCGTAGGGGATAATTTCCTCTTTCCTGAGTGACAACGTTTCAATTAATTGTTCAACAGTAGGCATGTTTTTTTCGGCCTCTTCGGCAATCTGCCAGTCCTTAAGTTTTGTAGCATCCCAAGCCATTTTTTAATCCGCTCCCTTAAATTAATTTGATTGGCTCCATTATAGCCAGAATTTAAAACTCTGCAGCACCCTCAGTCTAAGGTTTTAAACTTAGGATTCTGAGTAGTTCCAATAAGACATAATTGTTTGATTCGACACATATTTCTGTTATCCTGCTAGCAAGTAAATTTATCCAGCAGATCCTCATGGTAATCAGGTGGAGTCAAAACTCCACCTGATTACGTGTTTCCTATTATCATCCCCTCGTTTTCCTTAAAAATACGCCTCAATCGCTCCAACAGCTTTTCCTGATAACTAATATGATTCCATCATCTTCAAGTGCTCCGCCACCTATGCGGCGAGCCTCCGCGGCAATAAGTTCCGCAATTTCCTGAGACTTAGACTTATTAAGGGCAATTCTCACTAAGAATTCTTGAATCCAATCCGTACCTTCTTTTAAAACATCCTGTACCCCGTCCGTCAATAATATTAAAGTTTCCTCGTTCTCCATCTTCGTCTCAATAACCGGGGTATCAATCTGGTTTAATATGCCCGCAGGAAGACTAGACGAGTCAAAGGACTTAACTCCATCCTTACTGATCAAATACGTGGCAGACGCTCCCACTTTGATTAGTTTAATATTCGTAGATTCCAAATCAATAATAGCCATATCAATCGTTACGAAACTTTCCTCAGGGGAACGCATAACTAGGATGGAGTTTAGTGCCTGAATTGCGCCTTCTGGTTCAAACCCTGTCGTCAATAATTGCTCCAGAAGAGTCAAGGCGGTAGCACTTAACTTGGCAGCGTTTTCTCCCACACCCATACCATCACTCAGCACAAAAGCATGCTGACTTGTCGAGAAAGCTATCGAAGCATAATTGTCTCCACTCATTGAATTGCCAGTTTTGGTAAATGTCGATACCCCTACATCAAGGAAATGTCGGCGACGGCGAGCTAAATTTGATGGCTTGACGATCTCCCAGTTATGCTGAGTATGGAGTTCTTTAGCTAAATTTCCTATGACATGCGAGACATTAAGAAACTGTCGTGACAAGGCCTCTTGGTTCAGTACCAGTCGACGACGCCATGTCTCCTGACTCTTTTCTTGTTCCATGATAAATTGAACCCCTAACAAAATTTCTTTTAAACGCCCACAATGACGCTTCCACTCAACAGGTAGTTGCTTTAATGCTACATCGGTTTGATTCTCTACCAATGCAAACAGTTCAAAGAAAATATGGTAGGTCTTGTAAAACTCTCGATTCCAACAGGCATCCTTTGTAGGACAAGAATGACACACACGCTCTACTAGGACATTCATCAATTCCGAAACTTCTGGACGCAAGTCAAACGTCTCTGACTCAGCCGCTTGATAGCTTAAAGCAATTTCGTCAAAAATTTCAGCTAAGGCCTTTACTTTAGAAACAGTTGTTTCAATCTCGGGAATCGCCTTTGGCTTTAAAAAGTCCTTTTTTGGAGTAGCTCCAGGTAATAATAAAAAGAGAAATAGACCTAGGGTAGAGGAAATAAGCTGGGAATATATTACTTCTTGTTGCAAGAAGACTGTCAGCATCATCATTACTGCTATAAAAGCGGTTCCAATTCCTAGTTTACCAAACCGACGAAATGCTCCTGTGCAAAAACCTGCTAAACCGTAAATTCCTGCATCCATCAGAGTTTGACTGCTCAACGATAATTGAGGTAAAAACCCTAATAAGGCACCTACACCCGCTGACGTGCCCGCGCCGTATCGTTCAGATATAAATAAAACGAAAAAGCTTAGTAAGACCACGGAGATATTGATTTCCATAAATTGAACACCTTGAAGTCCACTAATCAGTCCGATGAGAATAAATAACCAGGCTATTCCTTGCTCACGCTGGAATTCACCACTCCAAATGGCCTCCTGATGGCTCAAAGCGAACCAGAAAATGATTGCAAATCCTCCTGATAATACACTATAAAGACCCACCGAAAGGAATGCATAAAGATCTGGTTTGACAAGACTCATGGCAAAGCCTGAAATAATGGCTGCCATCAAACCCGTTAGAATAACCAAATACGTTCCTTGACTCTTCTTTTTGCGTACGGAGGGCAATGTCACCAGCAAAGCCCCTAAGATAAACACCACCTGCAAAGCGAAGGAAAGGTCTTTCAAGGAAATCACGCCGATAAGAATTCCTAATAGACCAAACGGAAATCCATTTTCTCTTCTCAATATCAAAGCAGCTCCGAACGCGACCCCAAAGGGATGGAGGCCTAGGATACTTCCTCTCGCCAACAACCCGCCTAATACCAAAGGGAAAAACATTCCTTCAACTGAGATTCTACTTCCCAGACTCCGATCCATTTTTAACGTTGCCCATTCTGCCATAATGCCACCTCTTACCCATTTATTGGTAACATTATAGCTTAGCGCAATAGAAAACCTTGTCTAGTCAAGTCAAACAAACACAACAACTTTCGACGTTGTTAGTTAAATCTCTCTAATAAGATCTGCATTAACCCTATAGCACTCTAAAATATGCCGACATTTTCAAGAAATATATAAAGAAACAATCATGAACCCCGGCGTTCACAAATTAGAATGAAAATGTTTTCCAGTCATGCGAATTCCATAGTCTTCCATTTGGAATACTCTTATTGGCGGGAGTTAAATATCCGCAAGTTTATTGGTGGAATTTCCCCCGTTAAAGAAACTGGTTTCAGTAACCTTTGAGTACAAATTAGTGTGCCTTGAGCACGTGTAAGAAATTTCTTTTAGTTTCAGGTTACTGAATCTCCCGCCAATTAATTAAAGGAGGGTTCAAATGGACGCTATTTTGGAATCATGTGCTGGCTTGGATGTTCACCAGGAAACAGTTGTAGCTTGTATACTCACTGGTCCTCTTGATCTAAAGCCTAAGAAAGTAGTTAAAACGTTTTCTACTACAACGACCGAACTCCTTGCATTAGCTAAATGGCTTGAAGAGTTTAATTGCTCCCATGTTGCTATGGAGAGTACTGGGGTCTATTGGAAGCCTGTATGGAATATCCTAGAGAGTTGTTCTTTTAAGCAACTTCTTGCAAATTCTCAGCGTATTAAGAATGTCCCTG
>LADV01000211.1 GCA_000961805.1 Peptococcaceae bacterium BRH_c23
TTTCCGAATCAGTTATAAATCAAATACTTGATTCGTTTATGGAAAAGTTGCGAAGCTTTATTAGGAAGAGGCTGTGTTTTAACACGGCCTAGTCTTCAATTTGTCAACTGCGAAAGTTGAGTAACTAAAAATACAACGATGCCGGCAGTCTTGGTAGAAGTTGGTTTCATTTCTAACCTGGCAGAAGAAAAACTCTTAGGATCGCCAGATTTCCAAAGTAAAGCAGCTTTAGGTGTCTGCCGAGGGATTCTGAAATTCAAAGGAATTAGTATGTCGTGAACTACTCTCCATTGAGACAAAGCTAATGAGTTAAAAAAAGCCGCTCACTGATAATTAAGTCAGTGAACGGCCTTATTGTTTTCCAATGGAAGCAAGAGAACCGTCTCCTTGTTCCCCTTCCTACCGTAGATGCTGCCTTAAGATCGGGTAGATCGCGTTGGAGGTTACCGGGTCCACCGTCCAGTACAGGGACCACGCTCCGACTCCTGCAAGCCCATACTGATTAAGCAAGGCCATTTTGGCATTCCAACTTTGTGCGTCATCATAATAGACCGTATGGGAACCAAGCGCATCTGAGTAATTAAAATAAGGGATTTGCGAGGCGTCGCGTTGTACGGAGCCCGTGGATAACGCCAACAGATCTGTCATACTACCTGCTCGTCGCTTATAGCTTGGAGCAGCCCCTGGCGAGTCAATAGTCCACCAGTCGACTCCGTAGTAAGGGATACCGAGCAGAATCTTATGCATGTCTACTCCTTGTCCCCGTGCATAGTCCAAGACCTTACTGCTCCAGTTCAGCGGAGCAATGGGCCCTGGGGCCCCGTGGCTGTAGTCATACGTCATAATGTGCAAGTAATCAACATGCTGGGCAAGGGCAGGGTAGTTAAACTCTTCGAGCCAGGCTTCAGCGCCAGTTCGAGGCATAACAGCTTGGACCACCAACTTATTTAAAGGATGAAGTTGGGCGTAAAGTTCTTTCATGAATTGAGTGAGATTTGGCCCAGTGGAATTACTCATAAATTCAAAATCGATCACAATACCGTCAGCGTTGATGCTATCAATTCGCTCCATAATTTCACTGATCAGTCTAGCTCGGGCGGTTTCTGAAGCCATGACGGTATCAACGGCTTTGGGGCTGTCCCAAGATGACTGGATGACCGGCAGGACTTTTAAATTACGAGCATGCACGGAGGTTGTGAATTTGGCATAGTTGTCAGAAGTGGCATCCCACCCTCCGGTAACATTACCATCGGCGGTATCATCCAGGTAATACCAGCTCGGTGCAATAATATCTGCGTAATCCGTAGCCGGTGAGGGAATGGACTGGACCTGACTAAGCATTCCTTTTATTCCAGTAAAACCGCCCTGGGTATATTGAAGGGAAATTCTTGGTCGAGGGACCCCGGTGCGAATAATACTTTCTAATTTGTAATTAATCACTCCCCACCCCCCAAAAATCATAAAGGCTGAGCCAGAGGTTCGTTTTTGATTGAGATAAGCAGTAGTAGAGTTGCCTAATTGTTGACTAGGAAGCAACAGAATCGGTGCGTTGCTCTTCGCTGCCAGGGCAGCACCGGCTAAGGCATCCGGGAAATTTTCTCCCGTTGCAACATAGACAGTGGAGGTATCAAAGGGTAATTGATTTAAAACCACCGTATTCGTTTCATATTGATCGTATCCAGCGTATCGTGTCGTCACTTTAACAGGGTTAGGCAATTTACTGAGTTGGTCTTCAATGATGTCTTTAATCACAGCCTTGCCGCCAATCAAGGTCACTTGCGAAATGCCAAGTTCACCGAGGATCTCAGCCGTTTCCGGCGGCAGCACATCGGACCGCGTGAGGAGGATTGGTATACCCTGAGCGGCTGCATAAGAGGAGATACTTAAGGCATCCGGAAAACGCTCGCCATTGACTAAAAAGGCTTGCTTAGAACTCGGGGCTGCTACCTTGGCAATGGCTGCAGCCGTCCCATATTGATCCCAGCCAAACAGGCGCTTCGGTAAGATTCCCTGGTCTTTGAGCGATTGTTCAATCCCCTCGTTTAAAGCAGCTGTACCACCGAGCAGAAAGACTTCTTGCGTACCGAGGCGTTTAAGCTCAGCTGAAACGACAGGGTTCAAGCGACCCGACTCAGTTAGCAAAAGGGGACCCTTGATTTTTTGAGCAAGGACGGTTCCAGTCAAGGCATCGGGAAAATTCCGACCGGTCGCCAGTACGACGATAGGAGCATTATCCCAGCCTTGCTTAGAAATCTCCACGGCGGTATCATACAGTGTATTCCCGAAAATGCGGTCAGTGACGGATTCAGTGGGTGCAGCTTGCACTAAAAGCGGGTGGAAAACAGTACTGCTTAGAGTAATCATGAAACCGCATAGAAGACCCACGGTTTTTTTTGTGAAAAAGTTCATTTGCCTCACCTCTTTTTATGTGTTTGATCTAAGACTAGAGTCTTTAGGGGAAGCACAGACAAACTGAGCGCATAGCTAATATTCGATCGATTAAGATAAAATCCTTTCTTTTACAGAGGAATAAGGATATCCAATATATAACAATGCGAAAAACAAGGTCAATAAAGGAACGAGTCATAAAATGTCGAATAAGAGAATAATCAGTGCTTATTATAGGAAAGAGATGTGATAGAGGTGCTTCGAAGATATAGGATGAAATGCAAATTTATGCTTTTAACGATAGGGACTGTAACTATGATGCTTCTTAATTTAGGGACCGTCCCACTGTCTGCTATTGGGCAGCCCGGGAAATTCCAAGAGCAGATAAGTCAATCAGAATCCCAACAAGTCGTTCTCTCTTTAGAAGTGGGGACCAACGTCGATCAGGTGGCTGAAGACTTCGGGATAGAGGTTGTACGCCGAGGACCCTTAAATTATGCAACTCTCGAAGTCGCGGGAAATAGAAATCTGCAAGAAGTCATAGCGGCTTTAAACATTACGCCTGGGATCTTAGGGGCCGAGGAAAACTATCGCCGGACAATACAAAACCAAACAGGAACTGTACCGAGGGATCCTCTTTTCCGAGAACAATGGTCTTTGGTCAATGGGAATGTCCTAGGCGCTTGGGAAATGGGGGCGACGGGGCAAGGGGTGACGATTGCCGTTGTCGATACGGGTGTCGCTCTCACACATCCGGACTTAATCAATAATTTGGTTCCCGGGTATAATGCGATCACAGGAAGCGAGGTAGCGGGGGCTAACCAAGATAACAATGGACACGGAACCCAAGTCTCAGGAGTCGCGGCTGCCGAAGGAAATCGTGTGGGTATTATCGGAGTAGCTTATCAGGCCAAGATTATGCCGATCAAGGCCATGAACTCTAAAGGGATTGGATATGACGATGCGATTGCCGACGGAATTATCTGGGCGGCAGATCATGGGGCCAAGATTATTAATTTAAGCCTAGGTTCGGAAAACGGTTCGGTCGCCTCAGCTATTTTAAAACAAGCAATCACCTATGCCTCTAAGAAGGGGTGCTTGTTAATCGCGGCGAGTGGGAATTATGATTCTGAGTCCCAGGGAAACCCTGGCGTGAGCTACCCGGCCTCAGATCCTCTCGTCCTAGCAGTCTCAGCGACCGACAAAGCAAGCAAAGTCACAAATTACTCAACCATAGGCACTGAGATCGATCTAGCAGCACCGGGAGATTCGATCCCGACGGCTGCCTGGAGTCAAGCGAGTGGAACAGGTTACGTCTATGCGAGCGGAACCTCCATGGCTGCTCCGTTTGTGGCAGGAGAAGCGGCCTTAATCTGGAGCCAACACCTAGATTGGTCCAGGGAGCAAGTGATTCAGGCACTTCTACAAGGAACCCATGATTTAGGCATCTCGGGAAGGGACAATCAGTATGGGCATGGACTTGTGGATGCCAAACTCGCCTTGACCATCGCCAAACAAACACTCGATACCGTGACATCCCCAGCAGTGATTAATGTAATAGGAGGAATTG
Organism: Peptococcaceae bacterium BRH_c23; assembly: GCA_000961805.1. The sequence continues at coordinate 3,959 of LADV01000211.1, forward strand.
TCCAAGCGGCATCAGGGTCTACCCAGCTGAGCTTAACCATCCCTCCTCTAGCGTTTGACAAGCCAACGAACGTAACCTTAGAAACCACGGCAACTCCCACTAATTTGCCGAACAGTGCCACCGTTTTAACCCCATTGTTTCAGGTTGACTGGGGAAGTGCAACCCCCCAGAAAATGCTCTCTTTAAAATGGAATGATCCCTTGCTTGGAGTTGACTCTGGTGCAACCCTTTATCGCTGGAGCGGCTCGCGCTGGATCTCCTTAGGTGGAGAAATCATCAGTGGCGAAGCAAGGCTTGGCCTTTATACCCCGGGAATCTATGTAATAGGAACAGACAAAGTAATAGAAGCACAAAGCAATCGCTTTGCTGGAATTACGGCTGAAGGGACAGCAGTGCAGATCTCCCAAGCTACCTTTACAACTGGAGCAGACACCGTTATTTTAGCCCAAGTCAATCAATTCCCTGATGCTTTGGCGGGAGCACCACTCGCCTATAAACTTCAAGCCCCGATCTTACTTTCGCAAAGCTCAGGGCTCACGGAGGAGGTTCGAACAGAGCTGCAACGACTGGCCCCGAAGACGATCTATCTATTAGGGGGTACGGCAGCACTGTCTTCGACGATCGAATCTGAACTTCGACAGAAGTATGAGGTAAAACGTCTCTACGGTTATACGGCAGCAGGAACCGCTCGGGCGATTGCCATGGAACTAGGGACTAAAGGAAAGGCTGTCATCGCCAGCGTGCGACACTTTCAGGATGTCTTAGTCATCTCCTCGTGGGCAGCAAGGCAAGGGGTACCGATTCTACTAACCGAACCAAAAGATTTATCCGCTGATGCGCAAACCGCTTTAGACAGCCTAAATGTAACCGAGACCCTAGTGATCGGAGGAACAGCTGTGGTCGGGTCTAAGGTCATGGACCGCCTCCCTAATCCTCGTCGGATTAGCGGATTGACCGCTTACGACACCGCGGCCGCCGTCTTGCAAGCGTTCCCTCCGACAACCGCCAAGCTGGAATTTGCGACCGGAGAGAATTACCCTGACGCCTTAACGGGGGCTGTTCGGGCAGCATTTTATGGATCAAGGGTGGTCTTAGTCCCAACAAAGACAGCTATTCCTTTAAGTTTAGAAACACTTTTAAAGTCTTGGACCGGAAAGCATATTGAGGTTTTTGGGGGAACGGCCGCGTTACCAGAAGAGATTGTACAGACCTTAAAAATATGGGTTGAGTAACACAGGGTAATACTTACAATAAAGGGAGTTATGATTTGAGTATATTTTAGCTTAGAGGCTGGAAAACTAATAGGTTTTAGTGTACACTAATCTAGTAACGATGAAAACTTGTCCGAAAAAACAAAGAAAACTATAAAAAATATCGGACAACAAGCAGGAATATTGGCTATGATGAAGAATAGATATAGCTAATATAGACCTTTTTTGTGGTTTCTTCATTTTTTACGCGTTCTAAATGGTACGCTACAGGAGGGATGACCTACATCCTTGGGGGGACGCTCCCGGTTTATCCTGTAGAATGCTTTTAGATATTGCGCAATGTCTAAAGATTGTGCTACACATTTTAAGGGGGTGAGGGGCGACTAAAGACGTCCTGTGAAAAAAAGGAGATAGTTCAATCCCACAGACAAACAGAGATCCAAAAGACGAGAGGAGATATATTACTACATGAAAAAAACTAAAAAAGCCTTAGCCACCCTAGCTATCGCAGGCATGGCACTGTCAATGGTACCTTTTAATGCATTTGCTACAACTACAGTCCCAACTCGCTTAGCAGGTAATACTGCGGCACAAACTGCAGTAGCAATCGCTGACCAAACAGGTTGGACAGGTACAGCAATTCTTGCCTCCTCAGCATCTTATGCTATGGTTGATGCTTTAACTGCTGGACCCCTTGCTTCCTACTTGAAAGCTCCTATCCTTCTTACAGACGGTGGTAACACACTTGACGCTGACACCAAAGCTGAACTCACAAAACTTGCTGTTAAGACAGTATATGTAACCAGCGGAACTGCCGTTATCAAACAAAGTGTTCTTGATGAATTAGCAGCCATGGGAATTACAGTTGTTCCCCTCGGCGGAGTTGACAAATTCGAGACATCAGTGAATATTGCTAAGAAAATGGTTGGAGTTACTAAGGTTGCAGTAGCTACCGGAGCACAAGTTCAAGATGCACTCTCTATTGCTTCAATTGCCTCTGCGGCCAATCAACCAATCCTCTTAACTAACAAAGACGCACTTCCTGCAAGCGTAGCTGCTTACTTAGCTGCTAATCCTGGTATCACAGCCAGTGATGTTATCGGTGGTACGGGCGTCATCAGTGATGCAGTAAAAGCAACACTTCCAAGCGCAACTCGCCATGCTGGAAACACAGCTTATGACACAAATAACCAAGTCATCCAAGACTTCGCATCTTCCCTGACATTTAGCAGTGTCTTCGTGGCTAACGGCTCAACTGGTATTGATGCTCTCGCTGGTGCACCGCTTGCAGCTAAAACTAAGTCCGCTATTGTTCTCACAGACGGAGCAGCTACTGCTGCAGCTACTTTTGTAAATAGCAAACTAACTGCTAGCAGCGTTGTTACTGCTCTCGGTGGTACAGCGGTTGTTCCTGCTAGTACGCTTGCTGGAGTTGCTTATCAAGCACCTGCAACATTGGCAGTTACATCGGTAAGTGCTATTAACGCAAAAGAAATTCTTGTTTCTTTCAATAAGGTAGTCAATGAAACTTCTGCTGAGACAGTTTCTTACTATGAGTTCAAGTCCTCTGATGCTGCCACCCAGGCTGCAGGTATTGCAGAAGTTGTACTCCAAGATGACAAAAAGAGTGCAATCGTTAGACTTACAAGTGCAATGGCTAACGGTGACTCCTACAAAGTTAATATTGAAGACGTAATTGATGAAGCAACTTACCAAACAGTTACAGAATATAGCGATTCTTTCAAAATCTTTACTGATAGTGTAGTTCCTGCTGTTGTTAAGGCTGAACTACGTAGCAATAACAAAGTAAGAATTACTTTCAATGAGCCAGTTATTCAAGCTGGTGCTTCTATCAAGGTTGACGGCGTAACAGTTGCAGTCGACTCTGTTTCTACTACAACAGGTAAATACTACATGGAATCTGCTGTTATCAGTGGAGACTTTATAAAAGCTGGCGACCATAGTGTAGTAGTTTACAATGTAACAGATGCTCAAAGAGCAAGTGCTAAAACGCTTGTTATGGGAACTGCATCTTACACTGTAGGCACCGACACAACTGCACCTTATGTAGTTGGTCTAGCTGCTAAAGATTCTGATACCTTTAAGATTATCTTCAGTGAAAACGTACAAACTCTTACTGATACTGAAGTAGTAGTTAAGAAGGGCGCATATGTATTCCCTGGAGCAAGAGTTGGCGGATATAGTGTAGACCCTGATGATACATCTGGTAATACAGTTCTTGTTGACATTACTCCTGCTGATGTAGATAACCCATTGTATGCTGATGGCGAGAATAATGTAACGATTTCTGTTCAAGTTAAAGGATATAAAGACGCTGCAGTACTCTTAGGCACTGAGTACAACGGTAGTGTGACTTTAACTAAAGATGCTTCTGCTCCATATGTTGTTTCTGAAGCATTAAACGTTACACGTACCGATGCTGGTCCACTTTACTACCTCGTAGTTAAATTCAACGAAACTATTGGTACTGTAGATGCTAGTAAATTTACTGTAGTAAAAGATGGTGTCTATGTAACTGTAGCTGGTGTAGCTGTGAATGGTAGTGACAGCAAAAAGGTAGATATCCAGATTGGATCTGCTTTAACTGATGGAAATTACACTGTAACACTTGATGCTGGTGCAGTTAAAGACACTTCAAGCAACAAAAATGCTGCTGCTACAACAACTGCTTCACACAAAGCCGTTTCTGGTACTGCTTTAGTTGTTGCAGTTAGTCCAGACGCTGTCCTTGATGCTAATGAAGTTCTTGTCGCAAACAACGTAGTCAGAATTAACTACGGTGAAAAAATGACATCAACAGCAATCGACCTTGCTAACTATACCTTAGATGGTGCTGCAATGCCCGCTGGAACTTCAATCGGCTTTGAAGATGCTGGAAAGACTACAGTTAAAATGACGTTGCCTTCTGGTACTGTTGCAGTAGATGGCACCAAGCTATTCTCAATTAGCAAGAACGTTACTTCTGATGCTGGTAAGGTTGTAATGACATCCGCTGAAGCTCAAATTCAACTTGTAACTGCTGGATTTGTAGACAATGTTAAGCCTGTACTTGCATCAGCTAAACTAGTTGTAGCTGATGGTGCTACTACTACTAGTACAATCACTGTTAAGTTCAACGAAGGTTTAGCAGCAATTGCCGCATCTAATGCTAATATTTACGATGACTTCATCATTAAAGTTGCTGGTGTAAAAGTGGCTGCAAATGACAATGTTGCTGTAAATGCAGGTGACAAAGAAATCACATTGACATTGGCAAGTGCTATCAACGTAAATCAAACAGTTACCGTTCAAATTGCTTCAAGTGCTGATGTAACTATCGATGTCTCAGATGACTCTTCACTTCTCAACAAAGTAACTGAAGGTACGATTGTAACAGCTACTAAGTAATTTGTGCGTGAGAGAAGAGACAAATTCTTTTCTCCCGTGGTTTCGACTAACGTGGTAATAGAGAGCCGATTCGCCTTCGGGTGGGTCGGCTCTCGTCCTTTCTTCAGGCTGAAACTCGATATAAAACTTTGTATGCGCTTAATATAAGCGTGCATGGTCAACATGCTCGTAAGTGCTTAATCTTCAGGTGCATAGTCAACCCAATTCATTCATGAGACAATATCCCCATAAAAACCTTACATGGAGGTATTGTTGTAGTGGATAAGAGTGAAAAAAAGCACTGGTTGCCGAATGCCGTGCTAGTGGTATTACGGCAAAGGAATGGTGTGAAGCCAAGGGAATTAAGTATCGTAGCTACATTGACTGGGCATCCAAAATTAATAAGAAAAAACGCCAAAGTCCAGCAGGGGTTTTGCAGTGGGCTGATGTAACGATGGCAAAAGAGGAACGCTTCATAAGCGAAATCATGCTCGGGCTCGGCTCTCTTCCAGTCTAAAGACAGGCTACCGAACGTTGTGCACCTCATTTTCGTGTTACTAGCCGCAAGTGCTCGGGTCGGAAAAGGCCTCCGAAGTCAGAAGGTTTTTTCGAGCCGCTATTATCCACCGTTTAAGTAGTTTAGCAGCATTAGTCGTAGTATAATATTTAAAAGGGATAGGTAATACTCATTGGAGGCAGGGATCAGCGGGTATAATACGATATTATCATGAAGGCCACTGCGGAGATGTTTAGGAACAAGATCCTTGGGGCATTCGAGCTTAGGACGGCTAAAATTGTGGACATCATGCCCACGGTCTTGCCTGTAGTCGAAGCCAAAGAGAAGAGAGTCGATTTTGTCTTCCTCCTAGAAGACGATACCCTACTCCACTTGGAATTCCAGACCACAGTTGCTAAAGACTTCGAGTGCTCGGGTCGAAAAAGTACTCCGAAGTTAGTTTTCGGGTACTTCCCGGATATTGTCAATCTATAGGCTTCAAAAAGACAATAAAAGGTCTTCCTTTCTCACGTGATAAAGTAAACCCAATAGCAAAAGTATAAGCTAAAAAAGGATTGATTTCTGGAGAGAAATAATATATAAATAGAAGGTGACCGAACGGTCAGTTTTTGCTTACCAAAGCCTCCTAATAGACTATAGATTGTTATTGTCCGTGGGTTATTATGAATTATTAAAAATCTAGGGGGAGAAATTATGAAAAAACTTTGGTCCTCGGTTCTCGTAAGCCTCATGATTATTTCTTCAGTTCCAGTTAACGCAATGGCTGATACAAGTGATGTTAATATAAACAGACTTAGTTACATAAATATTGAAGAGAAAATTGAGGCTTTTAACCCGACCGTAAGAGCTAATAATAAGAAACTGTCAGATGCACGGGATATTAACGACAGCTTAAAACTAATCGAGGGAACAGAATCGAAATTAAAGGCAACAATAGGGGAGTTAAGTGGCTATTTCACAGATGAAGAATTGTTAAAAGGTGTTTCCAAACCGATTAATCCAGTTCTATCAAATCCACAGGATCTGTCAGATACGCTTAAGTATGTTAACTACAATCTATATATGCTTTATCAAGCTCAACTTGGTAATCTTACGGCCCAAAAGGCTTCTTTGAGCGCCCGGAAGGACGATATGTGGAAATCTTATCTCCAAATTAGTATGGGTAATAAACAGGTCGTATGGGGAACCCAGCAAATGTTCTTGAGTTATCAGGAGCTGGGGCTTCAAACGGAAGCGCTGAGAGCTAATAGGGCTAACGTTGAAAACCAAGTCAAAATCATGAAGCTTCAGGAAGAATTAGGGATAATAACTCCGACAGATTACAAGGACGTTGAACTCCAATTACGTGAACTTGATGTAACGATAAAATCGTTAAAAGATACACAGGATACCTTGAAGGGATCCCTCAACTTGTTTTTTGGCCAAGAGTTTGACACGAATTTAATTATCGAGGAAGTTCCGGCGCCCGATTTTGAACTAATTAATAAAATGGACTACGATGAAGACATAGAGACTGCGATAGCTAATAGCTATATGGTACGGGTACAAGAAGAAGCGGAAGATAGAGATTCGCAAACCCGCCAGGTGAAAATGGACTTTGATTTAGCGTTTAAAGATGTTAAGACAAAGCAAGAATCCCTTGAAAGAGAGAAAATAAAGTTCAAAACAGAAAGAGTAAAATGGGACCATCAGCAACTGAGGTATAACCTAGGGATGATACCGCTTGTAGCGTTCAATGTTAGTAAAACTAACTATGATGCCCTAGTAAGGAAGGTAATAACCGCAGAAACTGATCTAGTGAAATCTTTGACCGCCTATGACTGGTTACTGGAGGGAATCTCCGTTATAACGAACACTTCCAAAAAGAATAGTTAATACCGCTTATACAAATTTGGGCGGAACATTGATTTGCACAATCAGGACCTCCGGAAGCGGGGGTCCTTTATTATTTAAGGAGAGTTCAGGAGAATCCCTTAAAGCACCCATCCCTAAAGCAGAACTTTACAAGTTAATGAACTTGAATAGGAGTTACCTAGAATTGTCGCCAAGAATTTTTTAATTTCTGGCAAGGCTTCGGGGGTAAAAGCTATAAGTGTTAGTAAAAGTGATTTAGTATCTGCACCCACCAGTATACCGATCAATCGGAATAAATTACCCGAAACAGGTTATATGCAGTTTCTCAAGATGGTATTATGAAGTATGCACGAAACTTTGCCAAAGATAATAACGAACGGGGGATTTATACAGGGTACTAATCTTACCTAATCTACGGGTTTAACTGGAAGTATCTAAGTTCTAAAAGGAGATTTAACAAGAATTCTCGTACATAATCGAATGTTCTTGTAAAGGGTGCTCTTTGCGTAGGAAATCGATTCGGCTTGACATTAAGAAAGTTTAGTGCTAATTTTATTTTGTAAGTCATAAGGTCCTTGAACCATTGACTTGCGCAATTGGGATCTCCGGACGCGGAGGTCCTTTTATATATGTCTCAAATTAGAAGTGACAAGGTAAAGTAAGTATAAGATAAGTAGAAGATAAGCAAGAGATAAGCAAGAGATAAACCGAAAAATTGCATACAACGACTATCCATGCATGGATAAGTATGGTACAATATATAATTGGTGCCACAAGCGTCTTTCCTTCGTTGGCGAAACTCACGCGCTATCGCGGATGTTCTGTTTCGGCGGTTATTTATAAATTAAGATTTTTTTTAGCGCAGTTATAGATAGGGACGCATTTGGAAAACTTAAAGAGTATAACAAATAAAAAGGAGAATGAAAGCATTGGCGACATTTACAGACCTAGGATTAAGCGAACCAATTATTCGATCGATTATTAACATGGGGTTTGAAGAAACAACCCCTATCCAAGAGAAAACGATCCCTGTAGCTTTACTGGGCAAGGATCTGATCGGGCAGGCCCAAACTGGAACCGGAAAAACGGCTGCCTATGGAATTCCTTTAATTGAGAGGATTATGGAGCAGAGCGAACTTATTCAAGGCATAATATTGGCTCCAACACGGGAGTTAGCAGTTCAGGTTGCAGAGGAATTGAATAAGATCGGACAGTATAAACGCATACATTCCTTGCCTATTTACGGTGGACAAGGGATCGACTGGCAGATCAGGGCTCTAAAGAAGAAACCTCACATCATTGTGGCAACTCCCGGACGCTTAATGGATCATATGAGAAGGAGGACCATCCGCCTTAGTGATATTAAAATTGTTATTCTGGACGAAGCTGATGAGATGTTGAATATGGGCTTTTTAGAAGACATTGAGACAATCTTGAAGGAGGTTCCAGAGGAGCGTCAGACCCTACTCTTTTCAGCTACCATGCCTCGTCAGATACAAAATATTGCCCAGCGCTTTATGAAAGAACCTGAGCTGATTAGTATTAAGGCGACAGGGGTAACAGTTGCTGATGTAGAGCAACATTATGTAGAAGTAACCGAACGACTTAAATTCGATGTCTTATCAAGGATTTTAGATATTCAATCTCCAGATTTGTCGATTGTCTTCGCCCGAACTAAGCGACGAGTCGATGAACTTTCGGAGGCTTTAGGGAAGCGGGGATACTCTGCGGAGGGAATTCACGGTGACTTGACTCAGAGCAAGAGAGATAGTGTCTTGAGGCAGTTTAAAGACGGAACCATCGAAGTATTGGTCGCGACAGATGTTGCAGCTCGGGGGCTTGATATTAGCGGAGTGACTCACGTCTTTAACTTTGATATTCCACAAGATCCGGAAAGTTATGTTCATCGAGTTGGGCGTACTGGAAGAGCAGGGAAATCTGGCTTAGCGATTACGTTAGTCACACCGCGAGAAATTGGCATGCTGAGACTTATCGAACAAGTCATTAAACGCCGAATTGTTCGTAAACCAATACCGAGTATCGTTGAGGCAGTACAAGGACAGCAACGCTTAACTATGACTGAAATTCTGAGAGTAATCGCTGAGGAAGATATCGAGAAGTATAAAGGTGTAGCTGAAGAGTTGCTTGCCGAAAACGATTCAGTGACCCTTTTATGCGCAGCGTTGAAAATAATCACGAAGGAACCAGAAGCTGTCGAAGTTCGTCTCACGGAAGCAGCACCCATGCGGGGGAGAAGCATGGGAAATCCAAGAGGCATGGGAAATGCCAGACCTCAGGGGAATTTCAACCGGGATGGCTACGGACAAAAGACGGATACTTGGTCAAGGAGAAAAGGTAACGATGTTCGTGGTGGCGCTGCCGGTGCTCAAAGGGGTAGGGATAATAAGAGAAACGGTTAATACTTATTGTATTTGGGAAAAGGTCGTTGGTGGCCTTTTCCTTTTTTATCGACGTTCCACTTCTATAAGTGGGTGTTCCTTAGTATGCTTTGGTGGAGGTAGAGTCCTCCTTCGCCGCGAAGTATTCCTTTTGGGATATGCGGCTCGGCGAAACCATCCACTGGAAGCTTTCGTCACCGAAGTCTCGATGTTCAGCATTAGTTGAACGAGTTCTGTTTATTTATCTTGCTGGGGTTGCTCTGGGATGGTATAATTTTGCAAGAGAGGTGGTGAGACGATGGAGAAAGAGATCAAAGAAATGCTCGGGCTCATACTCAATAAACTCGTTGGGTTAGAGTCAAGAATGGAATCAAGAATGGATAGCTTAGAGTCGAGACAAGATGAGATATATTTGGTTGTTAAGGCTATAGAACATAACAACCAAGTGCATAGGGCGGAGATTGATAATCTATAGTATTCGGTAAGCTATGTGGAAGGTACGATAAATGCTATAAGTGACGTAATTACAACACGGAAGGCGATATAATGAAATATAATAGCAAAATAACGTTTAGCCAATAAAAATGCCCTCTTTAGTCGAGACAACTATAGAGGGTATTTTTATTGGCTTGGAAAGAACTTTAAGCATGGTCGAAGGTAAATCCAGTAATGTGTCGAATCTATAATCCAGAGCGGGGTTTGAAACTTTGGAGGGGAGATTACACAAACATGCATGCAAAATTTTTAAGGACAAAAGTAGTGGGTCACATTTTTTTAAACATTGTGCTCGTCCTGATATTAATACTAAATAATTCAGCTCTGGTTTTGGCCTCCGACGTTGGAGTTTTGAAAGAAATTCGTTTGCTACTTAAAGACCAATATGTGGATCCGGTCTCAGCTGATGTATTAAACGCTCCGACCGTAGATGAGATGCTGAAACGGCTTGGAGATCCCTACACGATGTATTTATCACCGGAGGAATACCAGGGTTTTATTGAGAGCATAGATATGCGCTTTTCTGGGATCGGGATTAATATTGAGATAGTTCCAGAAGGGGTAAAGGTGTTATCTGTTATTTCCGGTTCACCAGCGGAAGAGGTCGGGTTAAAACCAGGAAACGTGATTATACGAGCAGATGGGCAATCCTTGGTTGGACTTTCCTCAGAAGAGGCTGTGAACTTACTTCGTGGACTAGAGGGTAGTGCAGTTAAGATCGGTGTAATTCAGGGAGAGGAAACATGGGAGTTAACCGTTATACGCCGAGCCATTATTAGTCCTACAGTGACAGGAGAAGTCTTAAGTGGGCATATAGGCTATCTAGATCTAAATTCCTTTGGTAGTGATACGACTAAAGAATTTGAAATGATCGTCAATCAGTTAAGAAGTGAAAAGGTCAACGGGTGGATTGTGGATTTAAGAGATAATGGGGGAGGATACTTAAGTTCAGCCCTTGACCTTGCGGGCTATTTTATAGGCTCAGAAGTCTCAGTGCAAATTAAAGACCGAACAGGGGAATTTTCTCAGTTTAAGGTATCAGATCCTGATTTGCGGTTTACTCAACCCGTCATTTTCCTGACAAATGAAAACAGTGCCAGCGCCTCCGAAATCCTCGCTGCTGCGGTCAAAGACCATCAAAAGGCGTCACTCGTAGGGACAACGACCTATGGGAAAGGGACGGTTCAGAGCATGTTCCATCTTGAGAGTGGTGGAGTGCTTAAAATGACCGTCGATCGCTTTTTCTCGCCTCTGGGACATGATATCAACATCGTAGGAGTTAGCCCCGATGTAGAGATCCAGCAGGCAGATTCACTTAAGGTAGCAGAATTAATGTTAAACGATACGGCTGTTGCTCTTGAATTGGGTAGAACGGACGATTATTGGGAAGCTTGGCAAGAACTAATGGGAGTTGCTTCACCGAGTGCCTTACCATCGGGTTTTAATTATCCATATTATTATCCAAGTTACCGCATGGTCAGCGAATTATGGGAGATTCCGCTCGACAAGAAGTTTACAGTACACTTTTCTGGGTTGGTCGATTGGCAGAGCGTGGACAATACAAGCATAGAGCTGATTAACAGCGAGACAGGGGAGAGGACGCTTGCAGCGTTTGAACCCTTGGGTCCTTCCGATGTGCAAGTCATTCCGCAAGGAGCTTTAACCCCGGATACGACCTATTGGCTGATCATCCATCCCACTATCAAGGGTGTATCAGGCCAGGTGCTTCAAGAAGGGGGCTTGGCGGTTGCGCAGACGATTCAAAGGGATGAAGACGCTGTGGGCACTGGCACTTCTCGGATTCAGTCCTTTAGGATTAATGACTTGGTAAGGGCGGGGAACTTGATGAATCCTCGTGATTTAGACTATGGTTTAGCTATCAAGGATTTAGGGGCAAGGCCATAGGACATCAGATTGGGGGATAGATCATGATTTATGAAGTGTGTGCTCTTGTGGGTACCATTATTTTAGGGGTGATCGGCATCGAGGTGATGCTTTGGGTTCGATCGGTTCGGAAGCTCACGGATCAGGCAAGCCAAACCATGAAGGAGATCAATACTCATTTGCCTTATATGCTTGCTGATGCGCAAGCAGTTACCACCCTTGTGAGACAGACTAGTGAACAAGTGGGCGGAACGGTAAATGAGGTTGCTGTCAGTCTAGAAGAGTTAAGAAAGAATCCATTGCGTCTTGTTACAGTCTTCCTGTTGGCAGCCAAACAAGTGATCGAGCTTTGGAAAGAGATTCGCAGCCGGAAATAAAGAAGCCCTGAACAGCAAAAGTTGCGGTTCGGGCTTTCTCTTTTTTCTTCCACTTCGAAGACTCCCACTTAATAAGGGGGAGTTCCAGAACAAATTCACTCTTCTTGAAGAGGGAGCTCCGTTTGTACAATTATCTGAGGATCCATTTCAGGACTATTTTGGGGCGATTGCTCTGTTGTTTGAGCGCTCCGGTATTATAGGACGCAACGTCTTGACGCAGTTCTTTTCCGCTTTTTGGGGCAAACATGAGGCCGACTACGGCCCCAGCAAGGCCTCCAACGAGGGCAGCTATAGCGATAGTGCCGAGGTTAGTATTCTGCTGAGCCTTTTGTTTCGCTGCATAGGATCATTCCTTTCGTTATATTGTACTTAATGTATTCTATCATATTGCCGATAAAAAACGTCGAAGTATTAAGTACTGTATAGAGCAACTAAGAGAGTGTTACATATGGGGTTGCCTGCTTTTATTTTTGTTTAAGCATAAGCTTAAAGGATTGATTTCTAGGGAAATATGATGTATAAATAAAAGGTGACCGAACAGTCGGTTCTGACGTAGAGTTAAAACCGCGGTAATGGTCGTACATAAAACTATTAATATGTGGGGGAAAAGGGAATTGAAAAAGGTAAAAGGGATAACTAGCAAGATCATGATCTTATTCGTGGTGCTGACGGGGCTCAGCATAGCTGCTGGCTGCAGTGCAGACAAACCCGCAACAGCGGTAGAAGAAAAATACATACCAGTGGAAGTAGAAGTGGCCGGCAAGAAGACGCTCATCAATACTGCTGTTCTGAGTGGAAAGGTTTCTTCGGATACTGATGTCTCGGTCGTTCCGAAGGTTCCGGGTAAGGTGCAGTCCGTTAACGTGAAGGTCGGGGATACCGTTCATGAGGGAGAGGTACTCTTTACCCTCGACACCACGGATATGAGCAATACCTATCAATTAGCTGAGGCCCGCTATCAAAATAGTAAAGATCAGTGGGATTACGCTAAAACCTCCTTGGAGCGAACAAAGGTTCTCGCGGCAGAAAAGATTGCTAATGCTCAACAAACCCTGGCAAATACTAAGGCCCTCTTTGATGCAGGCGCAGCCTCGAAGGTTCAACTTGACCAAGCGGAGTTGGGTCTAAAGGAATTAGAATCGACCTTTGCTGGTCAGCTTGAACAATGGAGTGTGCAGGCTTCAGACAGCAGTCTGAAGTTAGTTGAAGTTCAGCTCGCCCAGGCGCGCGAGGCTTTAGATAATGCAACCGTGACTGCCCCTGTGAGCGGTATCGTCTCTCAGGTGAATGTTCAAGTTGGGAACATGGCTACGAGTGCCCAGGCGGCGGTGAGTCTCACCAATACTAGTAGCGTCTTTAGTTCGCTAAGTGTTGCAGAAAATTTAGTGAACCGCCTGACAAAAGGTCAAGGAGTCAAGGTCACAGTCCCTTCAGTCTCTGAGAATAGTTTAGTCGGAAAAATTGAACATATCAGCCCTGCTTCCGACTCTAAAACTCACCTTTATCCACTTAAAATCACCTTGGAGAATCCCGACGGTTTGATCAAACCAGGTATGTTTGCTAAAGTCGAACTGACGACTGATGAGAAGGCAGATGTTATGGCGGTTAAAAGTGAGGCTGTCGTCCTCAAAAACGAGAAGACTATTGTTTATGTAGTTCAAGAAGATAAAGCCGTAGCGAAAGAGGTTGCTACGGGTCTTGATACGGGTGTGGACATAGAAATCCTTCAAGGCTTAGACCAAGGTGATCAGGTGATTGTAAAGGGACAAACGTTAGTTGATGTAGGCCACAAGGTGAAGGTTGTGGGAGGGGAAAAGTCTTGAAGCTAGCGGAAGTTTCGGTTAAGCGCCCAGTCACAATCATTATGACAATGCTCATAATCATTCTCTTGGGTGGTATTTCTTTGACCCGACTCCCCATCGATCTTATGCCGAACATTGAAATTCCTGTTTCAATCGTAGTGACCCAGTATTCTGGAGTGGGTCCCCAGGAAATAGAGAAACTCATCACTAACCCCTTGGAAGGAGCCATTTCTACCGTAGGAAATATTGATACGGTGACTTCGACAACATCCGAGGGAAGCTCAGTTGTTATTGCCCAGTTTAAGACTGGCACGGATATGGACTTTGCGACTCTCCAAATGAGGGAGAAGGTTGATCAGATCAAGAGCCGTTTGCCATCTGAAGCTGGAGCTCCGATGGTCATGAAACTTGACTTAGGGGCGATACCGGTTGTTATATTGACTCTGAGTGGACATGATGCGGACCTTGCTAAGCTGCAGTCAGTTGCAGAGGATAAGCTCAAACCTCAGCTCGAGCGTGTGTCTGGAGCCGCTTCTGTTTCGGTTATTGGTGGGTATGAAGACCAGATCGAAATCAAAACCCATCTGGAGAAAATGAATGGATATGGCCTGACCATAAATTCCTTAGCCCAACTCATTCGTGCTGAAAATCTTAACGCCCCAGGAGGACAGGTTCAAAAGGGAACACATGAACTCACGATCCGGACAACCGGCGAGTTTGAATCTGTGGATGAAATCAAAGACCTAATGATTTCTCTACCTGGTGGAGGGCAGATCAGATTAAAGGATATTGCGGAGGTAGGCTTAGGGCATAAAGACGTCAACGCGATTACTAAAGCGAATGGCGAAAAAAGTGTAAGTATCGCTATTCAAAAACAATCGGGGACGAATACTGTAAAAGTAGCAGATGGGGTCAAAGCCGCTGTCGATGAATTTACTAAAGAATATCCTGATTTGCAAATCAAGACAGTAATGGATCAGTCTAATGACATTAAGCAATCTATAGAAACTGTCAAAAACGAAGCTATTATGGGCGGGATCTTAGCCGTATTTGTGGTGTTCCTTTTCTTCCATAATATTCGAACAACCTTTATCACTGCAACGGCGATTCCGATTGCCATGATGGCGACTTTTGCAGTCCTTTATTTTGCAGGAATCACGATAAATATGATGACCCTTGGGGGACTGACCCTGGCGATGGGACGCTTGGTGGATGATAATATCGTGGCCTTGGAAAACATTCATCGTCATCGCAAGGAAGGATACTCAAAAATTGATGCTGCTATCAAAGGAGTGTCTGAGGTCGGGATGGCAGTTTTTGCCTCCACGTTGACTACAGTTGCAGTTTTTCTCCCAATCGTCTTTGTTCAAGGAATTGTGGCTACGATTTTTAGAGAATTAGCGATGACGTTCGCCATTTCTCTTCTGGCCTCGCTTCTCGTTTCGCTAACCTTAGTTCCGACGCTTTCTGCCAAGCTTATGAAGACGGAAGTTATTCCAGAAGGTCGGACCGGAGTCAAAGGGCTTGTGGACCGCTTTAGCCGCGGTTTTGATAGGATCTTTGGGCGGGTTGAAGCGACCTATAAAAGGTTTTTGCACTATGCATTGCATCATCGCAAGACCGTAATGGCTATTGCGACGGCGGTTTTTATTCTCTCCAGTGCATCCGCTTTCAGCTTAGGGGCTGAATTCATGCCTGCGTCAGATGTTGGTCAATTAACGATTAACACGACTCTGCCGGATGGGGCAAAACTTCAGGACACCGAAGCCACGGTTAATCAAATTGAGAAGAAGCTGGAGACAATCCCAGAGATCGAAACGGTCTTCACCCAAATTGGGACCAACGGGGGATTTTCACTCGGGGGGGATACGGCTAATACCAGCTCAATCAGTGTCCAACTCGTAGCTTTAGCTGCCCGACAACGAGGTGTTGAGCAGGTGGGCGATGAGATTCGTTCTTTGACGAAAGACATTCCGGGCGCCGAAATAAAAGTGACGATTACGGATAATATGCAAATGGGTGGTTCCACAACTCCGATTGACATTGCTCTCAAAGGTGAGGAACTCGATGAACTTAAAACGATAGGAATGGAGATCCAGAAAATCGTTGCGTCAGTTGAAGGAACTCGTGAAGTGAAATCGAGCATGACAGAAGGGGTTCCAGAGGTAGTGGTAAAAGTTAATCGTCAGACTGCTGCCCAATATGGTTTATCGGCTGCACAGATTTCTCAGGCTGTCAAGGGTACCATTTCCGGAACAACCGCGACAACCTATCGGTATGAAGGATCAGAAATCGATGTCGTACTGAGTGGGGATGAGACCTTTAAAACGAGTCTTGAGAATTTAGGACAGACTCCGGTTCCCACACTTTCTGGGATCACCGTTCCCCTTAGTCAAGTGGCCGAAATTGAGATGGGACGAGGTCCGGTGAAGATTGAGCGTACTGGACAGACCCGTGTAGTCCATGTTACGAGTCAGATCATCAACCGGGATTTACGAAGCATCACGATGGATATTGAAACTAAGATAAAAGAGTATCAGATCCCTGATGGGTATACGTATGAAGTGTTAGGTGAGAATAAAGAACTTATGGAATCCTTTGCGGATTTAGGTCTCGCCTTAATACTGGCAATTTTGCTCGTATACATGATTTTGGCAGCCCAGTTCGAATCCTTGCTACACCCGTTTACGATCATTTTATCCTTACCCATGGGATTTTCCGGGGGAATGCTGGGCTTATTTATTACCCGAACAACCTTAAGCGTTCCTTCCTTTATCGGCTTGATTCTCTTAGTAGGTATTGCCGTGAGTAATGCTATTGTCTTGGTAGATTATATTATTAAACGCCGAGAACGGGGAGAGGAGCGGGAAGAGGCTATTGAAAATGCCGGGCCGATTCGTTTGCGACCCATTCTAATGACCACGCTGGCAACCATTCTTGGTCTTATGCCGATGGCCTTAGGAATTGGGGAAGGCTCAGAATCCATGGCACCGATGGCAGTGGTCGTTATTTTTGGACTCGCGCTCTCTACAATGTCAACTCTGTTGCTGGTACCAGTTATTTATACGATTTTTGAAGATATTCGAGATTCAAGGAAACGAAAAAAGGAAAAACAACTAACTAAATCGACTATAACCCATTCAGTATAAAGGCGAGCTTTGAGGATCGAACTTCGAGGTTAGAAACAAGCGTTGAATCCAACGCGATCGGTATAAGGAGATGATTTCGACTGGCGTCGCGAGAAGAAAAACAGACAGACATAATAAAAGCAGCAATTCGGGTTTTTTCTGAATATGGCTTCGACGGCGCAAAGATGGAATATATCGCTAAAGAGGCAGGTATAGGTAAAGGCACAATTTACGAGTACTTTGAAAGTAAGGAACGCTTATTTGAAGAAATACTCAAATTCAGCATACAAGAGTTTCGTATTGGGCTGAAGGAGAATATGGAACAGGGTGAAACGATTGAGGAAAGGCTTAGAAACTGCTCACGTTATAATTTTGAGTTCCTGAACAGCCATATGGATATCGTGCAAATCGTTATGCAGGTTAATACCCTTTCCAAAGAAATCCGTGGTCAACTCTTTGCAGAACACATGGCCATCCTAAAGCAATACACGGAGATGGTTCAGGCAGCTAAATTAAACGGAGAGATTCGTGCGGATCTCGATGAAGAACTAGCTACCTACTGTATTGTTGGAACCCTCGATTTATTCTCCAAGAAAAGAGTTTTGATGGATCATCGACCTCAAGATGAAGTTGACCATCATGCCATTGTGGATGTGGTGTTAAAGGGGCTCCAATAAGAAGGACCTTTTAAGAAAGTCATCCTTAATACTTTAAATTGAGCAAAAGGCAGTCGGCAAGATCCGGCTGCTTTTTGCGTATTCTTTACAAGATATAGGTTTAATATGAAGATAGCAAATAGATACTGTGGTAAATCGTGGTAAATAGTCGAACACTTTAGGTTCTATAGCTTGTAGTTCATAGTATAATAACAAAGTATGGAATATTATGTAAATGTGAAAATATTAAAATTACTAATGGGATTTTATGGTACAAAGGAAAGGGGACATTTATGAACATGAGAATTTGCCCTGATTGTAGAGGGAGATCCTATTCCTCTTACAGTGGGGAAAACTGGGAGTGCCCATATTGCGGGGCAGACCTTGGTCACGTATCAAACGAGCGATGTGATGCTCTAAAAGATCCGCTGAAAGAAAAAGCCCCTCCGAAAAAGTTGTATTCAATTAAAGGTGGGAGGATATTATCATAGTGGATGCGGTTTGGCCTTTGCCAATAATAGTGAGTTTCATTTTGCAATACCATAAATAGCTCCGTCAGTTTTGACGGAGCTATTTTTAATTTTAGAGTGGTATCTTTATCTGCAGTCTCAATGACCAAAATGATGAACAAGTCCTAGGATTGATATGGATTTTGTGCCACTAATTGAGGAGTGATCGAATCAAATGAGGGCGTTTCGGAAGTCGAATTAGAAAGAGACCCATAAAACGCATGGTTTAGACGACTGCTAGCCATAGAATAAGATAATGCTTTAACAGCAGATGGCAAATAAAATGGAGATTCTCCTTTAACGCCAAGTAATAAGCGATAGCGTTTATTAAGAAGCCCATATTGTGTTTCTACTATTAGAAGTTCAAGCACGGCAATTTCGACGTATTCCGGTGCTGCGTAGTCAAAGCGGTTCCAAGCATGGTTCATTTTTTCTTTTGTTGCTTCGATTTCTGCAAGTAGGCGTTCTGCCTCGCTTAGCGGGGGTTCTTCGGGGGGGCAAAACGACAAGAATATGCTTCTACATAATTCTCTCATATTAATTAGCCTCACCTCACTTACTATGCTTGACAAAGCAAAAGATGAGACTAATTTTATCTTTGCTTAGTCTGTATCATCATATGTGCGATTTAGTAGGATATGACAAAAAAGACTACAGCATTGGACCTCTATTAAGCATTTAATGCCGTGTTGTTATAAAACTCACCTCAATTGGGAAAGACTAGAAATAGTCTATAAATTTAAGAGGTGATTTATATTTTATTACCACACCGGCGATGTCGGAAATCCTCAGCGATATTCCTATGTGGGGTGATGTGCTTGTTTCTGTGGCAGGCCAGTATTTATCCTGTACTAGGACTGGAGAACGAACCAATTTCTAATGGAAATAATAACAAGTTCGATAGTAATTTAATAGCCACTACACAAATTGTGATCCGGCGGGGAGATACCCTTTGGCATCTGGCCCAAAAGTATCAAACGACAGTAAAGGAACTGGTAACGCTTAACCAAGTGAGAAGTCCCAATCAAATCAGAGAAGGACAATCTTTATGGGTTCCGAACGGAGAAGCTAAGAACAAATCTGAAGATCCTGCGACTAGTGTGACTGAATCTTCAGAGCAAGTCGCGGCAATTTTAACAAAAGAAAGTATACCTGAGAAAGTAATCAATACGCCATGGTGGGTGACTGTTTTGCGGAATATTCCAACCGTTGCCACAGTGTATAAACAAGGTTACAAGACAGCTAGTTTGAGCAAATCTCCTTCAGTACTGATTGAGTCAGAGATTAAAACCTACGATATAATTGTGAACCAAAACACAGAATCAATCGATCAGACCCAGAAGAGCACGCTCCATGATGTTGTGGATAACCGCACAAACTTTATGACCAATTCGGTTTCAAAGATGGCGACCGAAAATCAGATTCATTCTCGAGGATTGGGACGCTTTGTCACTAAAGAGGAAGTTGAACTATTATCCCGTGTCATCTATGGGGAAGCTCGGGGAGAAGATTTCTTAGGACAAGTAGCTGTCGGGGCTGTTGTACTTAACCGCTTAAAAGATCCTCGTTTTCCAAAAACTATACCAAGTATTGTTTACCAGTCTGGGGCATTCACAGCAGTCGATGATCGGCAGATTCATTTAGACCCAGACGATCAGGCTTACAAAGCAGCAGAAGCAGCCCTATCGGGACTGGATCCTACCAACGGGGCAATATTTTACTACAATCCACGCCTCGCCACAGACAAATGGATTAAGAACCGCACAGTTATCAAACGCATCGGCAACCATACGTTTAGTATTTAGCAGGGACTTGAGGGACTTGTGTCACACAGCGCTCGGTGCTTACGACGCAGAGCAAACTAACCGTTCAAGCTCCTACAATGGGGAGCGGGATACATCCTTCGGCGATATGATATATGAAAGAACCCGCCTACGGCGATAATCTCCACTGGAGACTATCGTGCCAGACTCGCCATCCTTGGCTCGGTTGGCGGCAGTGCACATCCCTGTGCACTGTCCCTTATCTGGGGTCGGTCGCTTGAACGGAAGTTTGCTTTTCTGCTTACGTAAAGACGTCGCGCTCGTGTGACACTGCGTCCCTGGCTTGTGGGTCCGGGAACGGAGAGACGGAAAATACGTACAGGTTGCGTGCAAGTGGGGATGGTTCCTGACTTGCATGGGTAACGATAGTTTGGGTGACGGCACATCATGTGCACCGTCTTGAATAAAGCAAAAAGGAAAAAGTCCTTAACTTGAGTGGTTGTGGGACTTTTTCCGTGATAGACATTCTAGTTTTTCTGTTGTCTCGGAGGGGCGTCCCCTCGGTGTAAGGTGAAGAAGGTAATTTCAGGGGGAACGTTAAGGCGAAGAGGAATTAGGCTTTCACCGATCCCGGGGTTTATGTAAAGGGGAACGCCGTTAATGACATGGTATCCTTCGTAGAATCCGAGGTCACCTAGATAAGTATTGGTGATGAGAGGTTTGAAGCCAGGTAAGCGGATTTGTCCTCCGTGGGTATGCCCGGTCAGAAAAAGTTCTGCTCCGTACTTTGCCACATCATCGAGGCAATCTGTGGAATGCGCTAAGACCAGGCGAAAGGGTGGGTTCGATTGGGTCATTGGGGAAGATGGTAACGTTTGATAGGCCAAATCTACATCGTCGTGAGCGGTGGCTGGATCGTCGACCCCAATAATCCATAGATTAAGGTCTGGCAAGTAAGAGGCTTCATTGAGCAAGTGAGTCCATCCTAGAGTTTTATATTGCTGTAGGTATCGCTTGAAAAGTGTTCGGGAAAGGTGGCTATAATCGTTATTTCCCATGACCACAAATTTTCCATAGGGGGCAGTAAGTCCGCTCAAATACGGATTAAGCTTATCTAAATCCGTGCGGGAAGAGATTATATCCCCAGTGATAACTATAAGATCCGGTTTCTGAGCCATTACATCCTCACGAAGGTGTTCAGGGGGAATCCGCAGGCTCTCTAGATGAAGATCACTGAGTTGGCAGATCGTTTTTCCCTCTAAGGCATCTGGCAGGTTGGGGTAAAACAGATCGAAGTATTGACGGGTTAAGGTTAGGGTATCGTGACCAGCCCAGCCGAAGACTCCTGCACCAGCCAAGGGTATTGATGTAAGTAACCAATGACTAGCAATAAAACCGCCGATTCTTTGAAAAAAGGTACGGCGTGTAATAGGTTCAGAGAGCGGGGCTGTGAGCTTTTTTGGCATTGTGTCCCTCCTTAATTAATCGTTACCCATGGAGTTGTCTTCAGAACTCTTCTGTTCTTAATATCATATCATGTTATTAAGTTACATTGAAAGTTGAAAAAGGAGGGGAGCATGGTGAAGTTCGGTGGAGATACACCTAATAATCCTTATGATCCCATCGGACCGCAGGGGTTCCCTAGATCACCTAATGGTCAATTAGGTCCGGGTTACTCTCCCGGTTCGATCCGTAATACACTAGGTTCAGGCCTTAAAGCAAGTGGCATTTTCCAAAAAGACGGACAAATCCAAAACCTAAGAGGGGGCTTCATAGGAGCAAAACAACCGAATTATCAAGGTACACAGTGGCAGGGTCCTCCGCCTGCACAGGGTATGGGCCTAGGTTTTACCCAACAAAGTGGGGGATATCCTCAAGATCAAGGATATAATCAAGGTATGGCAAATTATCAGGGTCAAACCCGTCAACTAGTATTGCAGGCGGCACAAGAGGGGATTAATGGCAACGGTGTAGCTACAATCTCTCCGGACAATAGTTTTCTGCTGATCGCTAATTTACCATCCCCACAAATGTTTCTCAGGCAAGGGCAAACAGGGGTATATGCTGCCTATTTGGTGGATGACAAAGGGAAGACTGGGTTTTTGGTAGGGGGGTTGCGTCAGGTCGGAAATGGAGTTTATCGGGCACATTTTCAGAGTCCAGTTCCGCTCCATCATTATAGTCGAGTCGTGGTTTCGGTGGAAAATCCAGCTCAGCTTGGGCAAGCTCCACAAGGTCCTATTCTTTTGAAGGTTAAGGAACCTATGGGAGTGATGAGTTTTCTTGGTCCAATGAAGACGACGGTCACCACCGTTTGGGGGAAAGTTACTGGACTGTTCAGTGGTGGCAAAAAAGCGCCATTAAGTCCGGAAGTAGCCCCACTCAGTCCGGAATTTCTTCAATCTTTGAACCAAGTGGGCCTTCCACCTGATACGACTGTTCCAGAGATCCCACCAGTCCCGCCAGCAACTCCGCCCATGGGACAAAATTAGTCTAACAGGCATTTCATAATATGTTCAGGGTTTAAGCATTTTATGAGAATCATCAAATGGGCAGGTAATTCATGATCTATGAATCACCTGCCTACTTTTTTAAGCTAGTTGATACCAGTTTTCTGCGTTCTTAAAGTTATTTAAGGAGCTTAGCATTAGCCAAGCTTTTTTAGTTATAACCCGAGTTTGGCGACATAAATTTCCAGGCCCTTGCAGCACAAGGGTTACAGCCCTCAACCACTATTTGTGTAGTCCTAACTTTTCGAAAATATTAACCCGAAAATATACTTTATTATCAGCATTTGTGGTATAATATTTGTAGTACTAACTGAGTTGCTCTTGGAGGCCACAAATGTTTCTAAAGAAAGTTACCATTAATAAAGAAGGCAAAACCTACAATTATTATAAAATTGTCGCTTCTTATAGAGATAAAGACGGAAAACCTAAGCATCGCCTCATTCAAAACCTTGGTGTCTTGTCTGAAGAGGATGCCACAAGGATGAAAATGATTCTACAGGTTCAGCAGGATGCTGATCTTTCACTAGCTAAAAGTTCCGACATTGTAGTCACAAAGCATTGGGTGTTTCTGCCCATCCTTTTATTACATTCGTTGTGGGAGAACTTCAACTTACATCGATTTTTCACTAATGGATTGCTCACAGAAGCTATGGTTCTCAATC
>LADV01000070.1 GCA_000961805.1 Peptococcaceae bacterium BRH_c23
GGTGGTGCAAGTCTGTATGCTGAAGCTGACAAGGGTGGCTACCATCACTGGTTGCTGATTCGTGACCTTGGAGGGAACATACCACTGGATATTAAGGTGAACCAGTTCCAGCCTCCTCCCCGCCGGGATAGTCTTACTCTTTCGGGACTTGGAGGATCGTTCATCTTAGACGACCAGCAGATCAAGGAACTCGATACCCTTTATAAGCAGGAAGGGCCAGGTTCCTTCCAGAATCAGTACGGAAATATCAATGGACAGGGGACTTATTCGGGGATTCCCATAGGCAAACTCTTAGAAAAAGTGGGAGGAATGACGGAACACAATAAACTGGTGGTACATAGTGTTGATGGGTATCAACAGGAATTTGAGTATACCAACGTCTATCCTGAAAAAGCTGGTTGGCAGAAGCAGCAGGGAGACATGATCCTGGCTGTCAGTTTTAACGGTCAAGGACTGCCAGAATGGAAGGATGGTTACCGGATAGCCTTTCTTACGGCAGATGGCCTCTATGATAATAAGGATTGCGAGAATACCTCAGTCCTGGGCGAGGGATGGCACCGGTATAAGTCGGCTGGTGCCCGTTGGGTACGGTTTGTTGTGAAACTGGAGGTTAAATAATGGAACCTGCATTACAGTCTACTTATGGAAGTAAGAGCCGGAATCTCCTTATGATTGCTGTGATTAGTGGGCTGGGAGGGGTTCTGAGCACCTACATTGGATATATCGGCAACTTGTTAAACAGGCTGGTAGGAGTGCCTTTTGGGGCGGGACAGTTTATCTCGGGGCTTCACATCTACTGGTTGCTGATGGTCGCTTGTTTGACTGGTAAACCTGGGGCTGCTACGGCGGCGGGATTGTTAAAAGGATTGGTTGAATTTTTCACGGGCAGCACTCACGGAATAGCGATCATTGTAGTAGGCCTGATCCAGGGGTTCGTCATTGATCTTGTTCTCTTTATAAAAATCAAAAAGAACAGGGAGTATCCTCTCCTAACCTTGGCTATCGCGGGGGGATTGGGAGCGGTATCGAATGTCTTAGTCTTCCAGCTCCTCTATTTTTCCGGTGCATCCCCGGTTTATATAGGGATAATCTGTAGCGCAGCGCTGATTTCTGGGGTGATTTTCGGTGGTTACCTGACCCATCAATCTTTGAGCTTATTAAGTTCTATGCGCCCTGGTCGCTATTCCGAGCATCAGGAAAGCAGTCCTCGCCGGAAGAAAAGTATTTTCTCTCGGGCATCTTTGGTTCTAACGGTTGTTTTCTTCTTGGCATTTGTAGCGGGTGTTGGCTATTATTTCAAAAATATTTATGAACTACCTTGGCAAGGGATCACCCTTAAGGTGGAGGGTCGAGTGGAACAACCAATGGAAGTGAGCTTGAAGGGGTATGCAGACCAGATGGTTGCCATCCGCTCAGAGCTAATAGGCAAAGTAACCACGATACCTGAACAGGAATACATTGGGGTTCCTGTGAGGGTTTTCCTTGAAGAAGCTCGGCCAATGCCTGGAACCAAAGAGTTTAAGGTTGTGGCAACGGATGGCTATGAGGTGACCTTTGAACTGGAAAAAGTGTTGCAAGATGACCGGATGCTGATCGTGGAAGAACTGGGTAATGAGACTACCCTTCGCTTGGTGGCTGCCAATTATGAAGGGGGCTACTGGGTACGCAAAGTAAGCCGTTTTGTAGTTCGATGATGAAGGATATTATCGAACTGCGGAATTTAAGCGTTACGTATGCGGGAAAAAGCAACCCCGCCCTACGAAACCTAAACCTATCCTTCCAGAAGGGCTCCTTTAGCCTGATTACAGGACTCAGTGGTTGTGGGAAATCGACCTTGGCGCATGCTCTATGCGGCTTTATTCCCCACGGTTGGTCGGGAATCATGGGAGGGGATGTTTGGCTTGACGGCCTTAATCTCGTCACACACCCCCTGAAAAATTGGCGGGGATCGTGGGTTTGGTTCAGCAGGATCCTGATGCCCAGATATGCAGCTTTACCGTTTCCCAGGAAGTGGCCTTCGGGCTGGAAAACTTACAGATCCCTTCTAAAGATATCAAACTAAAGATCAAGCGTGTTCTGGCTATGCTGGGCATCTCCCATCTAGCAGAAAGGGAAGTTACAAATCTTTCAGGCGGGGAAAAACAACGACTGGCCTTGGCCTCCATTCTAGCTATGGAACCGAAGGTGCTCGTGCTGGATGAGCCCACAGCCCACCTGGACCCTGAAGGCATTATGAGTATGGTAGCACACTTGGAAACTCTTAAAAACCAGTATGGATATACAGTGATTGTAATTGAGCACCGCATAGAGCCTTTTTATAAACTGGCCGATAGAATGGTGGTTTTGGAAGAAGGTCGACTTGCTTCAGATGAGTCTCCGTCAACAGTTTTTCCGCTCTACCGGAAGAAGCTGGACAAGACCTTAAGAAAATCCCTGAAGCTGAGAATGGATCTGGCAGTTGATAATCCCAGAGAACCGTTGTTAGAAGTTGAGGGGGTGGTCGTCAGGCGAGCAGGAATTCCAGTGTTACAGAATGTCTCCTTCCGGCTGAAGCCAGGAGAGATTATGGCGGTTATGGGAGCAAACGGGTGTGGGAAGACGTCTCTGTTGCTTGCTCTGTTGGGTCATCATCAGCTGGAGAAAGGGAGAGTAAGCTACCGAGGCCGGGACATTTCTCACTTGGATATACAGGAGCGCGTCAAAGAGATCGGAATGATCCTTCAGAACCCGGGGCATCAGATCCTTGAACGTTCGGTCTGGCAGGAAACCCTGTTAGCGGCGGAAATGCTCAAACCAACTCGTAAATTTACAGTCGAGGCAAAAAACTTACTCGAGGAGTTTTCTCTTCTAAACTACCGCAACAGTTCGCCATTTTTGTTAAGTATGGGCGAAAAGAAACGGCTTTGTGCAGTCTCCGCTTTGGTTTATGAACCTGACCTGCTACTTTTAGATGAACCGTTAGCCGGCCAGGATGCCGGGCATCTGGATCTTCTAATGCAGCACCTGTACAGGCATTGCGAAGGAGGAGGGTCTGTTCTGATGGTTTGTCATCATCCTGAGGTCGTGGCTAGCTATTGTCATCGATTGCTTTTTTTAGAGGGTGGGCAGGTCGGATATGAAGACCGGCCAGATAAAGTGTTTCAGTGGTTAAAGGAGAGAGGGAAGGACGCTTATTTGCCCTTAAGGGAAGGTGACCGATGGGAGAAAAAATGAAGGGATTCAATCTGATTCTAAGTCGAGCACTGGATTTTGATCAGCTGGCAGGACTTAAGTTTGTGCCAGGCACCTCCTGGCTTCACCGTCTCCATCCCATGGTAAAGCTTGGACTACTGCTGGGCTTCACTAGTGCTGTTCTAGCGTTTACAGAACTTCAACGAGGGGTATTGCTCCTGAGTTTGCTGGTTGCTGCTTATGTTTCTTCCGGGTTAGGCTGGCGCTATTGGGTGCGAAAATTGCGGTTTGTTTTATTTTACACCTCGTTTATTGTCCTGGTGCAGATGCTTGCTCGTCAGCAGGGGTTACCACTTTGGCAGATCCAGCTTGGGCCTTGGGCACTAACAATCTGGTCAGGAGGGCTGCTGCAGGGCCTAACCATAGCGTTTCGATTCCTGAGCCTCATCGGTGTAAGCTTTCTTTTCGTAGCTACGACAGATCCTATTCGGCTGGTCCAGAGCTTAATTCAAGCCGGGCTCCCCTATCGATGGGGATATATGTTAATCACCGCTCTGCGCTTTATTCCCGGTTATCAGGACGATTTTAACCAGGTCCGCCTGGCCATACGCCTCAAGGGTATTCGGCATCAAGGCTTCTCGTTTGCCCGGCTGATGAACATGTTGCGGTACCTGCTAGTCCCCTTGTTGTCGACGACGATTAATCGAGTGGATACTCTCAGTATGTCCATGGATGGTAGGGCATTTGGTCTCTACAGCAAGCGTACTTTTATGAATCCGCTGCCCTTGACAAAGGTAGATATCATGATCTCTTTCGTGGGATTTCTCGTCTTGATTCTAGTTTTTTTTATTTAGGGAACTTGGTTTTCATTGAGTTTAAAACTCAATTTAGATAAAAATCCAATCTATATTTGATAAAACACAAGATATTATTGGGAGGTAAAATCATGCTAAAAAACTTATGTTATAAGGTCCTTATTGGTACTCTGGCACTAGCCTTGGTATTTGCCACAACAGGCTGTTCCTCACAGAGCTCCGGAAGTACTCCTAAAGAAACGCCCACCGCGACCGTTAATGCTGATATTCCCGCTTGCCAACTGCAAGTCATCAACGGATCTTCTACCGTTACCCTGACGGAAAAAGAATTGGCTAAGATCGATACGGTGACAATTAAAGCAACCCTGAAAAAAAAGGATGGCTCAACTCAAGAACAGGAGTGGGTGGGATTTCCACTTGCGAAAGTTCTGGATGCAGCGGGTATAAAAGAGTATAAATCGGTTACCGCAACGGCTGCCGATGGTTATGCCAAGGAATATACTCCAGACATGGTCAAAGCTGAGGGAACCATTGTAGGCTACAAGCTCGATGGCAAGCCACTGGATAAGGATGGCCCACTTGAGGCGGTACTCAAAGACTCACCGGGCAATATGTGGGTTAAGACTCTGGCTAAAATTACTGTCGCTCAATAGTGGACTGGCTTAAGAAAAGATGAACATAGATCCCAAAAAACAAGTTAAGAGTGCAAAATAGCCACTACGTCAGTTGTTGCGCACTCTTCTTCTTGTTTAGAGGTGAAGCGGCGTCAAGCATTTATGTATTAATAGTATAGTTAACTTCAACCAGGAATTGCTTTGAAATAGTTTAAAGAGGGGTTGATCTTATTTTAAAGGTATATAAGCTTACAATTCTAACTGTATTTCTAACCGTATTTCTCTGCTTAGTGGGAGCTTCATCCGTCTTTGCTGAAGGTGGTAATGGAAGTGGAGGAGGGCAACAAAATGCTTTGACTTTAGATTCTTCCGATCCTATCGACGGCCAAAAAGATGTAAAACTGCCGGTAGAAATTAAGTTAATGTTTAGTAAAAATGTCGTCAATAGTACCGTAAAGGATATGAATATAAAAGCTTTCACGCTGAGTTCTGCAGATGGCCTTGTGATACCTATTGAAGTCATCATGTCGGATGATCAGATGGAACCTGACAAGAACAATGTGGTGTTACTAAAACCATTGCAGGAGTTACAACCCGGGACATCGTATAAAGTGACAATTGCTCCCGAGATTCAATCGAAGAGCGGAGTTCCTTTAGGAAAAGAAAAGTCTCTTAACTTTATTACAGCGGGTTCGAATCCTTCCCCAGTGGAGACGACAAAGGATGGATTTCCTACCAGTTCAATAATTCTTGGCATCGGGGCGGTTATCGTGCTCGGCATCGGTTTGGCTTTGTATAAGAAAAATAAGTAACAGGAGTTTCGCGCATGAAGAGAAAGATCATTAACGTAG
>LADV01000282.1 GCA_000961805.1 Peptococcaceae bacterium BRH_c23
GCAGGTACTCACAAGGAAGAACGGATCATTACCACACCACAAAGTAGCCGAATCGATACTCAAGACAAAAAACAGGTACTTAATATGTGTGCTAACAATTATTTGGGATTATCTAACAATCCGGACTTAATTGCTGCGGCAAAAGAGGGCTTAGATAAGTGGGGTTTCGGTCTTTCTTCTGTTCGTTTTATTTGCGGTACTCAAGAAGTGCATAAAAAATTAGAGAGAATGGTCAGTGATTTTTTGGGGATGGAGGACACCATTTTATATTCCTCTTGTTTCGATGCCAACGGGGGCTTATTTGAAACTTTGTTAGGAGCAGACGATGCTGTTATCAGCGACGAACTTAACCATGCTAGCATTATCGATGGAGTTCGTTTATCCAAAGCAAAGCGTTTGAGATATAAGAATAATGACATGGCTGATTTAAGGGCCAAGCTAATCATGGCGGGTAATGCCAGAATTAAACTGATAGCGACAGATGGCGTTTTCTCTATGGATGGATATATTGCTAATTTATCAGGTATTTGTGATTTAGCTGAGGAATATGATGCGCTGGTTATGGTTGATGATAGCCATGCTGTTGGATTTATGGGAGAAAAGGGACGGGGTTCTCACGAGTATTGCGGGGTGATGGACCGTGTGGATATTATTACTGGCACCTTGGGTAAAGCGTTGGGTGGTGCGTCCGGAGGATATACCAGTGGTAAAAAGGAAATAATCCAGCTTCTTCGGCAGAGAAGCCGGCCGTATCTTTTTTCCAATACTCTGGCACCTTCCATTGCTGCGGCATCCATCAAAACACTGGATATGTTAAACGTTTCTACTGTATATCGAGATAAAGTGCATGAAAATACACTTTATTTTAGGGAACAAATTACCAAGACTGGTTTAGATGTGCTGCCAGGCACTCATCCTATTGTGCCTATCATGCTGTACGATGCTAAAGTAGCATCGGAATTTGCTCGACGGATGCTGGAAAAGGGAGTTTATGTAATCGCCTTTTCATATCCTGTCGTTCCTCAGGGAAAGGCAAGAATTAGACTCCAGGTCTCGGCTGGCCACAGTAAAGACGATTTGGACTTTGCGGTTACTTGTTTCAAGCAAGTAAAAGAAGAAATGGAACTCTAATCATGAATTAATTCGACCTGTGCGGTTAAACGGCCCATTTATTAACATTAATTCAATGGATGATACCTACAGAACAACCTGCCTAAATAGAATTATGATAGTACTCAGAAAGATATCTTGACGGAGGTACGCTGAGTATGAAGATGAAAATCACTGTCGAAATAGAAAATGCAGATGGCTGTATTGAAAGTAAGGAACACGGCTGTAAGTAGAGGACTATTCGTTAACCGATAAGGTTTCTTATACAGATCCATTTTTTGCAATCCGTTTTTGCGAGCCGATGTAACCCAACCTCATGGCCACTTAGCATTAAAGCATAGCGGTAGCGAGTAAAATAAAATTTCGGCATAGAGCCGAAGAGGTGCGTGTATTCAGCCTCTGCGGTTTCCATATTTCCCTTTTGGGCGATGAAATCTGCCTTATCGCAGATTAGAGTTCCTTTCTCTTCCTCATCATCGGTTCTTGATATCAGATGATCCGACGCTTCTAAAAATTCTTGGGCAAGTTGCTCGTGGTTTTGACAGGTCGATCTTTCACTTAGTGCGGTATGGGAGGCTAGTCAAGTTAGTGAACGTTGTGGAACTAATTTGGCGGTAATAGCGTTTCCCATAGTTATAGGGGCTGTTAATCAAAGGCAGTGGGGTAAATTTAACTTATTAACGCAGGCTATTGATAGCTCGCTCTGCCCATTTGGAATTATTAAGGATCGCTCTTCCTACACCAATTAGGTCTGCTTTCCCGTCTGCTAGCAATTGTTCAGCTGCTTGCACTTCGGTAATTCCACCAGTGAGAATCACTGGAATGGACATCACTTTTTTGATGGCCTCGCTGAGCGGTGCAAAATAACCTTGTCCGCTAAGGTCAGGTGCGATATATCCTGTGAAACCGCCAGAAATGTCAAGAATGTTAACACCGGCGTTTTCAAATTTTTGGGCGGCAACTTGACTATCCTCGATAGTAATTCCCCCTTCTCTAAAATCTGACGCACCTAATCGTAAAAGAATGGGGAAATCATCACCGACAGCGGCGCGTATCGCTTCTATGACTTGCAGGTGGAGGCGAACACGATTATGGACATTTCCACCGTATTCATCGGTACGTTTGTTGGTTAGCGGAGAGAAAAATTGATTGAGAAGGTAACCATGGGCGGAATGGATTTCCACGCCATCAAAACCAGCCTCTTTAGTACGTCGAGCTGCAGATTGAAAGGACCTGATGATATTCGCAATTTCCTCGAGGGTAAGTTCATTCGGCATACTCCCTCTACGTGGGTGAGAGACTGCTGAAGGAGCTACAGGAGTAGTCCCGGTAATTTCTGGAGTTGTGTTGCTTCCGGCGTGGTTTATTTGCATCACGGCTTTAGAGCCATTATGATGAATGACCTCCGCCAATTTCTTTAGGCCCTCAACCACGCTATCGTCAGAAACGGAAAGCTGCAGGTCACTTGCTTTACCATCTAACTGGATATAACTGTGTTCTATTATGATAAGCGAAAGGTAGCCGCCTTCGGATTTTTCTGCATAGTAGTCTAGAATTGACTGGTTTACTTTCCCATCAGGATCTGCTTTCGCGGTAGCCATCGGTGGCATTACCAAACGGTTAGTTAGTGTTAACGGGCCTGCTTGTACTGGTTTAAGTAAATAGAACATAAATCAAACCTCCTTGTATAATACAGCTATATTTTATAGCTGTTGAAATGCTTTGGCAAGAAGGGGAGCCAGCAATGACAAAAAAATCGCAGGGACCATACATTTATTCCGGCCGTAAGTGGAATTATAGAAGCCAAGTGAAGTGAGAAGTGATGGAGGTAAATTATGCCTGAAATTCCTGAGATGGAGATATACAAGGACTATTTAAACAAATGGGTTAAGGATAAACGGATTAGTGAGGTTAATGTCTTACGGGTCAAAAGTGTTAATCTGGAAAGTACGGATTTTTGCAGGATCGTCATCGGTAAACGGATTAAAGACATTACCCGCAGGGGCAAATACATTATTTTTCATCTTGACGACGGCCACTTTCTCTTGACTCACATGATGCTGGATGGCAGGCTATTTTTATTGCCATTAAAGGACACGAAAAAAGACCAATCGATTAAGGAAGTAATGTCTGAGGTTGTAAATAGTGAGGCAGAGAATTTGCGTCAAAGAATAAAGGAACTACCTGAAAAACCAAGTGTCATTTTTGGACTATCTGACGATTCAGTGCTCTTCTTTTGTCGTCTTACTCTGGGCTATTTGCACTACCTGAGGAAGGATGAACTTGAGACTAAGTTAGGAGTATTGGGAAACGATCCATTAGATCCTAACTTTGATGCCCAAGAATTTATTCGATTACTCAAAGGGAAAAAAGGAATGATCAAACCCTGGCTAATGAATCCCAAAAATATCGCTGGAGTAGGCAATGCTTATTCTAATGAAGCATTGTTTGGGGCGGGTATTTTGCCCAACCGTTTGATTTCGACAATAAGTATTGCTGACAGGGTTAAGTTGTACGATTCCTTGATAAATATTCTTCGGGATTCTATTCGCCTTGGCGGAGATATGGAGGAACCGTTCGCTCCTTGGGACGATTTTACCGGTGGATATAATTCGTATTTTAAGGTGTATGACCGGTCTGGTAAACCATGTTCAGTTTGTCAAAATGTTATCGAAAAGTCCGAGGTTGGGGGTCGGAATGCGTTTTTTTGCTCGCTCTGTCAACAATAATATGACGAATACCTTTAGCTTGACAGGATCGTCTCACTTGCGAGTTGGATATTTGAACGGGGAATCTAAAGAACCTACCGAAGTTGGTGGTAGTTCAGTGGCAGTTTCCGCCACATGCCATTGAAATTCGGTCATTTGCCCCCAATACCGTTTCGGCATCAAAGTCATGCGACACCGTGGATTATTTCTACCTTCAATGGCAATCGTTTTATAGAATTGCTTCCATAAACGACGGTACTCAACTTCAGTACCATTAACTTCTGGCAACGTTAACTCGTCGACAAACATCAACTCAGCTTTTTGTGACCGATAAATTAAGGCCATACTGTGAGTTTTATCATAAATCATAAACGATTCGTTACGGAATCGGTCGCTAAAATGCAGTGATAGAAGGGGCAACACAAAGTTTTTGGGTTCTATCACCGCCACAAGCACCTCGCCATAAACGGAAAACCGGACAAATCCTTTAAACTTATGGCTTTCTGAGGTTAAGTGGCGTACTGCTTTTTGGAGGGAACAAACCGTATCATCCGTGAGCATCGTCATAACCTTGCTCCCATACTTAAACCCCAAACGCAGGAAATGATAGATTAATAATTCTTTGTGCGGAGCACACGTTAAAAAACCGAGCTTAACCAACTCCTGTGCTTGGGACGAAATCTTCAAAGGAATTGAGTTAAAAACTCTTTCCGCCTTATGTTCGTCCGTCTCAATCCATTTCGCTGTATCAAAAAGGCCCTGCTGTACACCCGGGGGGCGGATGACGCTAGGGATCTCCTTTTGCTCGTAGCTTTCAAAAACGCAACACATTAGTCCTACAAAGCTACCATCATAAGCGTAGATTAGATCTGTCCTGTCAGGCATTGCTGCACATCCTCGCTCCTAATGAAAGGCTCCCTAAAAAGTGACAGCTGTTCTGGATAATGAGACGTAAGCTTAAACTGATCGGACATAAGCGCTCTAATTGCTTCATCTGACGTTATTTTTAAACCTTCCATGATTTTTCCCTTACAGGTAATAAAATACTGCGCGCGTTTCAGGACAATACCCATCTTTTTAAGTCCAGAAAAATCAATCGGGCTGCTTCTCCTAGCTGTAAGAATACGCATGGCACTGGTCACGCCGATTCCGGGCACTCGTAAAAGCATCTCATAGGGCGCTTTATTAATCTCAAGAGGAAACTTCTCTAAATGGTTGAGTGCCCAATTGCATTTGGGATCAACCTGTAAATTAAAATTGGGATTTTGTTCATTAAGCAGTTCTTTTGCTTCAAAGCCGTAAAACCGTAAAAGCCAGTCGGCCTGATAAAGCCGATGCTCACGCATGAGAGGTGGTTTGATATCTACAGAAGGCAGCAGTGAATGTTCAGCCACCGGCATATAGGCAGAGAAAAAGACCCTTTTAAGATGGTATTTTTTATAAAGCCCTTCGGTTAGGGTTAATATCTTATGGTCTGTGTCAGGCGTCGCTCCCACAATAAGCTGTGTGCTTTGACCGGCCGGCACAAATTTAGAAGCATGACGAAATTTTACAAGGTCAGTACTGTTTTCCTGGATCTTAGTACTAATCAGTCCCATCGGACGCAGAATGGACTCCTTCGTCTTGTCCGGGGCTAAGAGCTTTAGACTCTCCTGAGAAGGCAGCTCAATGTTTATGCTCATCCGGTCGGCCAAAAGACCCAAGCGAGTAATGAGCTCACTATCTGCTCCAGGTATGGCCTTGACATGAATGTAACCGCCAAAGTGGTATGCGTTACGCAATAACTCAAGAGCCTTAATCATTTGCTCAATAGTATTGTTTGGATTTTTAATCACCCCAGAACTAAGGAATAAACCCTCTATGTAGTTACGTCGATAGAAGTTGATCGTAAGTTCTGCAAGTTCTACAGGCGTAAACCCCACTCTTACGATATCGTTTGATACACGATTGACACAGTATTTGCAATCAAAGACGCAGATATTAGTCATGAGCACTTTTAGTAAAGATATGCAACGCCCATCTGCCGAAAAGCTATGACATATCCCAGCTTTTGCAGCGCTACCTATAGTCCCTTGCTTGCCACTTCGATTTACACCGCTGGAGGTGCAGGCCACATCATATTTAGCTGAGTCTGACAAGATCGTCAATTTATCATAAATATCAATGTTCAACACCCCTAACTTCGCAACTATTAAATACTATAATACGAAACATATGTTCTTGTCAAAGAGAAAAAAGCCAAACGTTTGTAAGGGGTGTGATCGAGGTTTCAGCCATTCGTTTTGACTTTCTAACTCTAGCCCGGGTTTAAAGCCGCCTGAACGAATACATGATGCTCATCTTCGATATATACTGGCATTTGTCTAGAAATCCAGGATGATTATCGTACCGTATAGATAAATCCATATTTTGTTGGCATAGTAATTGCATCAAATACATATAGACAAGGATGGGGGAATGTGATTAAGTTACCATAGTTCCCCCATTTCACTCTAAGGAAGGTTGAAATTGACAAAAAGACAAAAGTAATACGTCTTGAAGAAGCTATCAGCAAGATTGAGAATGGCGTTAGTAAGCTCATTGCAACCCACATAGGCACGAACAAAGAAACCGGAAGGCAAATGTCAGCCGATGAGCTTGAAGTAAAGTTGGTACCCCAAGGAACGTTAGTCGAGCAGATTCGGGCAGCAGGCGCGGGTTTAGGGAATTTTGACTCCAACTGGGATTGGAACGATTGTGGAGGAAGGCAAGCAGAAGCTTGTAGTCAATGGTACAGAATATCTTCTGGAACTCCCTGTTCGCGCTAATCTATTAATGAGGAGTTGTTTCACTGGCAGTCCCAGAGCCGAACGACGGAGGAATCTATAACCGGGCAGAGGGATATCAACCAATTAACCAGTGGAGGGAATGTGTTGTTCTTTGTCAGGGAGTACAAAGAGGAGACGAAATTTACATCACCCTACAGACTACCAGAAAAGGACCAATGCATGAAGAGCATCTGATTTATCTTTTGCACATACTTCCATGAATTAACACCTCCTACAAATATTTTAACCAAAAATTTTAAAATTAGTAAGAACTCTTTTCTCAAAATGGTATAATCAGGGTAAATGAAAAGGAGGGAAATCATGCCGCGTCATGCCAGACAAGTATGCAAAACTGGTATCTAGCATTTGATGGAGCGAGATTAACCGTGGAGTACTCTTTCATGATGATGAGGATCGTCAGCGATATTTGGAAACTCTGACACGAATTACCGAGGATAGTTCAATAGCAGTCCTGGGATATTGCCTGATTTCCGAACAAAAGGACCAGGCCATAATTGCCCTTTGGAGTACATCACAGCAGCAACTGATGATATCTGCCTGGAAGACATTGAAGTAAAAGCTTTGAGCGATACCAAGGCGCTTCAGCTTATAAAAAAGTACTGCAAAATGCCAAAGGGGACACTGATGGAAATGACCAAGGCAGATCGGAACGACTTAGTTCGTCAGCTCAAACTTATCTAGGGATTGAGCATCAGGCAAATATCACGTTTAACCGGCGTGAGCTTTAACATCGTCAAAAGGGCATAGTGACACATGAAAAACGTCCCCTTGTGTTCTGCATAGTATTCAACTTTTGTAATAATTATGAGCAAATCTACATGTGTATGTTGGCAGGGGAACTAAACGATACAGAATCAAGTAAGGTGAATGAACAAAAGTAAGTGAGAAGGGAAAGATACTGTGACAACTCAACAAAAATTAGGAATTAATCCAAAATTGATTAGCATTATCACTGGTAAGGAGTTTTCCGAGGTAGAATCTAATCCTGGAATAGAATTACTACCAGGGAAGTATGCCCAAGGAATCGCTAAATATATGCTAACGTCAGAGGATTATTCAGAAGATCTTAACGATCAAGAATGCAAATACAAATTAAAATGCACCCAATGTGGTCACATTGATTATTACGATGTTGGCAGGATAGCTTATGATATTAAGGATCGATCTAAGAAAAAGCTGAACTCAACACAAGATACAGGTGAAAAAGAGTTTTCTGATCCTTTAGATATGCAATTCGGAGGATATTTTCGTTGTAATCATTGTAACTCAGGAGGTCCGTGGAAAATACCCAGCCACACTCTACGTGAGCTCAAAGTAGAAATAATGTCCAGTTTCCTTGCAGCATCCTTTAAACTAGAAGCTTTGAATCAGAGCAAAGTTATTTATGGCAAAATGGTTTCAGAAGATGGATACTATTACACTTGGTTGACGGATTATGAAGAGCACTATTTAAATAAGTTAAGTCAGAACCCCATCAATGCCTTGATTTGGAATAGGTTAGGAAACTCATATTTCAGGGCTGGACGATCGGACTTGGCAGCAGTAGCTTATGAGCAGGCTATTCGGCATGATTCGAAGCAAATGGAATCGCATTATTCGTTAGGGCATATTTTATTGGACAATGGGGATAGAGAGGCAGGCATTGTTCATTTACGGTTAACCTTGATGACAGCACATACTTATCCCTATCTTGATCCCGCGGATATGCGGGACATGCTTGCGGAAACACTGATCATGTTAATAGAGGAGATTGAGAATAATGAGCAATTAGCAGAATGGTTGCCATTAAGGGAAGAGATCGAAGCCTATAGTGGGGGAGCTTTTAATTCAAGCCAGATATCAGAAATTAGTGAGATTGTTTTAGATCTGGATACTGAGGATATCACAAGCCTATATCCGTTAGCTGAAATGTATATGGGTAAATGGAACGAAAAATTGCTTACTAAAAAACGGTCTGTCAGATTAAATAAGGTTGTTGTACATTCTAAGAAAAAGAAACCAACTAAAAAATCAAAACATAAGAAAGCTAGTAAAAAGTAATTGACTAGGCAGGGAAGTACTTTCACAGTATTCCCTTCGGCAGGGCACATTCCAATAGGGCAGATCCCTTGCAGTTGCCAAAATAATGACCAACAGGACAATTTATTGCGTAATGCATTTTCCAATAGAGTTGTTCTGTGACACATTTGGATCGGAAATAGAGGAGATTGTCATCAAGTGGTGGTAATGGGTTGTTTTTTGTGAGAGAGTATAAGAAGGAGGCAACCTTTGCCTCGCCCTTTACCTGTATCGGATGTGCTGATTTTCAAAGTCATTATGGCTCGGCGACGATCAGTATTGTTTGGAAGATGAAGGAGTCGTTGCCGGGGTTTGTGATGAAGAAGACGGTTAAGGTTTAACTCACTCTTGCCGCCAATACATATGAACAAGGTGTTTCGCGTGTTGACGAGGAGCACCTTGTTTAACTATAGTCATTTGTTCATGACCAACCATCTTGGACTGTGCGGAGGTTAACGGAGCTTCGTTTGGGAACGGAGGAGGGGTCTGTAGATTTAATGGTGCGATTTATCGTGGGG
This sequence comes from Peptococcaceae bacterium BRH_c23, assembly GCA_000961805.1. Next base: position 9,223 of record LADV01000282.1, read on the forward strand.
GTACTGATCATAGTGAATCTTTGGATGACAGGTGTATCATTAAGCACGAATTATACTTTGCATTTGTCGCAAATTAAGTATTTTCAGTTCTGTTAGCAGCAGTGTAAAATTCAGAATAGTATGTTAAAATTTATACCAAAGACTCTAAAAGGAGTGAACAGTTAATGCCAGATATCCGTGAAGAGAACAAGGACATTATTAATTGTGTTTTAGAGTCTATGCAGGGTGTCGTGGTAACAGATTTAGACGGCAAGATTATCTTTTTAAATGACAGATATGCGGATATCTTGCAGGTAGATCGTCATGAAGTCATCGGAAAAGATGTTATAGATGTAATCCCTGGTACACGGATGCATATTGTAGCTAGGACAGGACGGGAAGAAATGGGTTCCTTATTTAAGCTTAAGAATGGTGAGTCGGTACTGGTTAACAGGATACCGGTCAGAAAAAATGGTAAGATAATTGGAGTAGCAGCATTTGGTTCTCTCTCAATGCTAGATGAAATGAGTACTGTTGCTACAATTCAGAAAATCGGCCATTTAAGCCAGGAATTAAATCAATATAAGAGTGAATTGAACAAATTAAGAGGGGCAAAATACTCACTGGATCAAATTATTGGCAACTCTCCTAACCTTATCAAGATGAAGGAATTAATAAAAAAAGTAGCCCAGACCAAGTCGACTGTCCTGATAACCGGAGAGACAGGCACTGGCAAAGAACTGGTTGCCCATGCTATACACCAGCTCAGTACGCGGAGCCATCATTCGTTTGGTAGGCTCAATTGTGCTGCTATTCCTAATGATTTACTTGAATCTGAATTATTTGGCTACGAGGAAGGAGCCTTTACCGGAGCCAAAAAGGGTGGGAAAATTGGTAAATTTGAACTAGCTAATTGTGGTACATTACTGCTTGATGAGATTAATCAGATGCCCCTGTATTTTCAATCCAAGCTTCTGAGAGTCATTCAGGAAAAAGAGATAGAAAGAGTCGGGGGTAATAAACCTATTGATATTGATGTTAGATTGATATTTACCACGAATCGAAATCTTCTCGATATGGTTCATCAGGATAGTTTCCGGGAGGATCTCTATTATCGTATTAACGTTATGAGCATCGAGGTTCCTCCCTTACGGACGCGGGTTGATGATATCCCCTTTTTGGTTGAACATTTCATCTCCAAAATTAACAAAGAACTTGGCTTGAATATTACTGGGATTGACGATAAAGTAATTGAACTATTCCAGACTTATTATTGGCCAGGCAATATCCGGGAAATGGAAAACACCATAGAAAGAGCAGCTAATCTAGCCTTGCAGGGCAAACTTACACTTGAACTTTTTGAACACTTCTTATTGCGTAAGGAGAAGGAGAGAAGTCGAAATGAGAATGAGATTTGTCTTGAAACTGTAAGGTTCAAAGCTGAAAAAGAAACCATAATTCGTGTGCTGGCCCAGACCAATGCCAATGTAAGCATGGCCGCTAAGTTATTAAAAATAAATAGGAGTGTACTTTACGAAAAAATAAAGAAATATGATATCAGGACGATGTAAATCTTCATAGTTTCATCCAATCGTGAGACTCCCACTTCTACAAAGTGGGAGTGGTATCCCGATGTTCAACTTTAGTTGAACGAGTTCACTCTGCCAATAGACTGTCGGGTAATCCGGACAACTGTTGGGTAATCAGACAGTTTTCTTGATGGGATAATTTGTTAAAAACCCAGAAGAAGCATGATTAGACACTTAATCATGCTTCTTCTTTTTTGGCACGGTTATTGCGATAGATTTGTAAACAAGCATACAAAAGGAGGTGTTAGTGAACAAAACCGGTTCTGCCAGTGGTGGCTTGACCATTTTAAAAATCCTCTAGGTATTGTGACTGCCTTTATTGCTGGTGTAAGTATTATCATATTCGATTACCTTGCTAAAAAAACAGGGAAAAGTGTAATAAGCGAGTTTTCTTTTCCTGTAAGTATGGTTATTGGTATGTCTTCTGCGGTGCTCGTAAATAATCTATTTTGATTTGGAGGTTTAAAATGAATAATTTAAAAGAAAAAATTAATAATTACGATGTAAACCTGCATAGACTTTGATAAATTTATCAGAAGAAGCCAGAGCGCTTCAAGAAACTATTGTCACACACCGCAGATATATACATGAAAACGCTGAAATTCATAATGATCTACCAATTACAACCGCATATGTAATGGCCAGATTAACAGAAATGGGATATGATCCAAAAGAAATTTCAAAATCTGGCATTGTCGCAATAGCTGGTGAGAAAACCGGAAAAACAATTTTGTTAAGAGCAGATATGGATGCACTCCCAATAGTAGAAGAAAATGAACTTCAATTTAAATCAAAATCTCAATTTATGCATGCCTGTGGACACGATATGCATACAGCAATGCTTCTTGGAGCAGCACGATTGTTAAAAGATCATGAAAGCGAACTTGAAGGGCAAGTAAAACTCATGTTTCAACCTGGAGAAGAAACTATGGTTGGTGCTAAAGCCATGGTTGATGCAGGTGTGCTTGATAATCCAAAAGTAGACGTTGCTATAATGATTCATGTTCTTTCTGGAATCCCTGTTCCGACTGGTTCAATAATCATACCTCAAGGCGGTGTCTTATCCGCAGCTGCCGATTGGTTCAAAATTACTATCCAGGGTAAAGGCGGGCATGGCGCGATGCCAAATACTACAATTGATCCATTAAATGTCTTGTCACACATTCATTTGGCTCTGCAAGAAATCAACTCTAGAGAAATTGCTCCTAGCGATAATGTGGCGCTCACAATAGGACAGATGCACGGGGGTAGTACATCAAATGTTATTCCTGATACAGCTTTCTTAACTGGATCAATTAGAACTTTCGGTGAAGAATCCAGAGAATTTGTAAAATCACGTTTGCAGCAAATTGCTATAGGCGTAGCATCTACATTTAGAGCCAGTGCAACAGTTGAATTTGAAAAAGGCTGTCCAAGTGTTACTATAGATCAAAATTTTCGTGATCAAATTATAGAGTATACAATAAATCTTTTTGGTAAAGCATGCTTAGTTGACATTAATAAAATAATGGGCAGTTCAAAAATTTCGGGTTCAGAGGACTTTGCCTTTGTAAGTGAGAGAGTACCCGGTGTAATGCTATCAATAGCAGCCGGTTCTCCAGAGGAAGGACACCCATTTCCACAACATCATCCAAAAATAACTTTCAATGAAGATTCATTATCAATCGGATCAGCTCTTTATGCTAATACTGCTATTGAATGGTTAAAAAATAATAAGTAATCAATGTGAATTTTGTCAAAAAAATCTTCTTCTTTCCTATTTTCTAGAATTTCCTTCTCTTTCTCAGAGAACGGCTGCAGCTCGTCGGCTTTGCTTCGAGCACAGCCCAGCGAGGAGTTTCAGAAGATCTATATCTACGCACTCACGAAATACGGCTTTAGCTCGTTCAAGTTCCGCAACCTTACAAAGATCATACTTTTGTTTCTATGGATCAAGCTTACCTCGCCGGAAACCACGGTGTGTGAGGTGCTGCAGCATAGATTCAGTAAAAAGAACACCGTCAAGCTGTACTTGGATTTCTGCAAAAGCCCTGTATATAACAAGTGGAGGCTAGACGAGCTCGGCACGGAGTTCGCCGTCCCCTATTATCAGATCAACGGCGATAGCGACTGGCAGACGCCCTATTCTCTGGCACGAGAGTATTTTGACCGCGTCGAAGCGCCAAAGAAGCGCTGGTACACATTGAGGGATGCCGGACACATGGCGCAGCTCGATAACCTGCCCGACTTCACGCAATATCTACTGGAGATCCGCACCGAGCTCTTCGGTTAACCAAGGGGCGGCATGTCAAGGGAACAGATCTATTGATGTACAACTGGCTATCTGGTAAATTTATTCTGATGAAGTGTGCTTATGCCCATATATGCCAGAAAATAGATCTATATCAATGGATTTGCCCTTATGACATGCGAATTTAAGCATTATTAGAAATGTCTGGTAGTGATAAAGCAAACAAAAACTCGTGGAGAGAGTGGTGTAGTGATGACAATTACTAAATATGCAAAGATGTCTCAGACTAAATCTGCGAATATGGTTCAAATAATGGTTACCCTTTATACATTAGCAGCCTTTCCTCGCCTTATAAAGGAGTTGCCTAAGCCGGGTGGTATGTATCCGGTGGGCACTACACACTTAAGTTTCACAGACAAGTCGAGAAAAGGCCTCCTCACTGATAAAGACGCGGACAGAGAGCTGGCTGTGCAGGTGTGGTATCCGGCGGAAGGTATTGATGAAGGTAATAAGGCGCTTTACTATGTACCTGATAAAAGGGTGAGCAAATATCTTGCTAAGGCATTGAATCTTCCCAACATATTTAAAGTCTTTGATCGCATAAAAACCCACGGCTATTTAAATGCTCCTCTTTCTTCCGCTGAAAGAAAATTTCCGGTACTGTTTTTTTCACATGGCTACTCTTCTTTCGTGGGTCAAAACACAATTCTCATGGAAGAACTTGCCAGCCGTGGATATATAGTGTTTAGTCTTGCCCATACTTATGAAACTTGTGCCAGCATTTATCCTGATGGAAGTATCATACCTTTTCAAGCGGAGCAAATTAAAACTTCAAGACAAGAGGTAAATAAACTATTCAAAGAATTTGATGGTGATCAAAATAGTAATGATTTTATCGAATATATGGTGAGAAATGCGGCTGTTTTCAGAAAAAATGTGCAAAGGTGGAGCGATGACACCATTTTTGTGACAGATCAGGTTGAAAAAATGGAGAAAGGTGAAATCGACAACATCTTTAAGGGAAGGCTGGATTTGGCGAAATTGGGCATATTCGGTCACTCTCTTGGGGGAGCGACAGCAGGCCAAGTTTGTATAACAGATAATAGATTCAAAGCTTTTGTTAATTTGGATGGATATCCCTATGGTGATGTAATTTTCAATAAAATTTCTACACCATTTATGATCTTAACCAATATCGCAATACGAAAAAATATAGGTGCGGGATTTCATCCTGAACAAACCGGTTATATGATCGTAGATATTAAAGATTCTAAGCATTTCGACTTTACCGATTTAACCGTGTTTTTTCCAGCTTTAAAAAAGTTGAATATTCCTGAGGTATTAGGAAGTATTAATGGAGAGCGTCAGGTCCAAATTGTAAATGATTATGTCCTCGCCTTTTTTAACAAACACCTAAAAGGTAATGAGGAACCTTTGGTCGACCAAGAGCTCACTAGGTACCCGGAAGTAACAATACAAATGAAATAGTGGACCTATTTAAGTTCTTTGGCTAATGGAATCTTAGGTGCTTTTATCCAATTAATTGATAAGCTATGGATTATGAAGAAGGGAAGGAGATAAGACAGTGGAACTAAAATGGTTTGGGACAGCTTCAGTCATGTACCAAGAAGGAGAAGACAAGCTCCTTTTTGATCCGTTTTTTCCATTGAACAAAAAATTATATCAGCCGTCTCTTGCTGAATATGCGGAGGTAAAGCACATCTTTATTACACACGGCCACTTTGACCATTTGATCGATGTTCCAAAGATATTAGCTAAAGGTCAAGCCACTGTATATTGCTCGGAGATAGTTGCTAATACATTGCAGCAGGACGGGGTAGAGTCTGACCGCATTGTAATACTAAACCCAGGTGATAGTATAGAGACTGGCCCATTTACAATCAATGTCATTAAAGGCAGACATATAGTGTTTGATAAGTGGATGCTTTTCAAAACCATTTGTAATTACCGTATGCTAGTTTATCATGCAAACTTTAGAAAAATGTTAAAGGTATCATCCAAATTCCAAGAGGGTGGGCAAACCCTACTTTATCAGATCAAAACTAAAGACAAGCATGTCGTGCATTTAGGGAGCTTGAACTTACCTGAAGATCAAGTGTACCCTAAGAATATGGATATGCTATTAATTCCTTTACAGGGTAGATCTGATCTGAACGATTATACAATGCCGTATATTAAGTTATTAGAGCCAAAGACAGTTCTCCTCCACCATTTTGATGATTCTTTTCCACCTGTCTCTTCTACGGTAGATACTAAAGAATTCAGTAAAAAATTTAAAGAATGTTTCCCTGAAATAGAATTGATAGTCCCTAGGTATGGTGAAGTAGTAACAATATAAGAAATGACTTGCAGCCATTTACTAGATGGCTGCATTTGTCTATTATTCAACTGGTATTTCGAAACTATTCAGATTAACAAGAAATTCCAGTGGAAAAGATCTTTTGAGGTCTTGATGAGTGGTATTGAGAAGCTGGGACAAGGGGAAAAAGGGATCCTGATTATTGATGATTGGCACCTGGTTCAGAATGTGGAAGAAATATAGGATAAAGAAAACTTCATAACTCAACTTTCGGTCGCGACCGAAAGTTGAGTTGTGAAGTATCATTTTGCTAAGAAACTGTCGGGTAATCCGGACAACTGTTGGGTAATCAGACAGTTTTTTTGATTAAGATAGTTTGTTAAAAGACCCAGAAGACGCATGATTAGACGTTTAATCATACGTCTTTTTTTTGGCACGGTTATTGCGATAGAAATGTAAACAAGAAAACAAAAGGAGGTGTTAGTGAACAAAGCTTAGAGAAAGGTGGAATCGAAAAAAACACTAGTAAAGAACCCATTTCTGCCAGTACATCAAGTCTGTAACCAGAACGAAATGACAAAAACAACGATTTTAGAGGAGGATACGTAATGTTAGGTGTTATGGGTGTGCTTATTGCCATCGCAGTTATTATTTTTATGGCCTATAAAGGCTGGGGTATCATTCCTGCTTCTCTTCTTTGTGCTCTAATCGTTATTTTGACCAACCATGGCGACATTTGGAAATCCCTCTCAGTGGATTATGTCAACGGATTTAAGTATTTTGCTGGTACCTATTTCTTAATCTTTGTTCTGGGCGCATTATTTGGTCAAGTTATGGGTGAAAGCGGAAGTGCTAACTCTATTTCCTACAAGTTAATGGACAGGTTTGGTGAATCCAGAGCTATTCTAGTAGTAGCTTTGGCTACCTCCATCCTTACTTACGGTGGAGTTAACCTGTTCATCGTTATTTTTACGGTCTATCCTCTGGCTTTGATCCTCTTTAAGGCAGCTGATTTACCAAAGAGACTTATCGTAGCGACTGTTGGTATTGGAGCGGGAACCTTTACCATGACAGCTATGCCAGGATCCCCTTCCATTCAGAACCTCATCCCTGCTCAAGTATTGGGAACAACAGCAACGGCAGCTCCTTTGATGGGTATTATCTGTTCCCTGTTCCTCTTCGGGGCAGGTGTCTGGTATGTGCAAAGTCGGGCTAAAAAAGCTAAGGCTAATGGCGAACATTTTGTCCCAGGTCCTCGTGACAATATGGATAAATTATCCTTGACCGATGCCAGTAAACTGCCTGATTGGAAAGTAGCTTTTTTACCTTTACTCGTTGTTATTGGGGTGATCTTCCTCCTGAAAGGGAAGATGGATGCTCTCTATGGGGTTAGCATCGCTCTAGCAGTTGGTATCATTCTGACCTATGTGCTGAACTGGAAGCGTTTTGAAAATCCTCTTAAGGCACTTAATGATGGTTGCTCAAATAGTGTTATGGCCCTGATCAATACTGCAGCTATTGTTGGCTTTGGTTTTGTAGTCCAGAACGTTCCAGCTTTCCAAGCGTTTATCAAATTTGCCCTGGGCATGAAATTCAATCCTTTGGTTTCCGAAGCCATTGCCGTTAACGTGATAGCGGGTATTACTGGTTCTGCCAGTGGTGGCTTGACCATCTTTATGAAAACCATGGGTCCAGCATTCCTACAAACTGGGATAAGCCCCGAAGCGTTACACAGGGTTGCCTCGATAGCTTCCGGTGGTCTAGACTCCCTGCCCCATTCCGGAGCGGTTATTACCTTGTTGATGGTTATGGGTTTAACCCATAAAGAAGCCTATAAAGATCTCGGTGTAGTGACTGTAATTATACCTCTGCTGGCAACAGCTTTGGCCATCGCTATCGGAATATTCTTTTACTAAAATTCTTTGGGCGCTGACGAGCAACATTGACAGCAATGAAACCAGGTACTCATGTGGGCCAAGGCTCACATGAGTACAGGTCATAAAAAAACAAACAAGGAGGAGATATTATGCGCACAGCAATTATGGGTGCAGGGTCCCTGGGGACTATAGCAGGGGCTCTCATCACCAAGAATGGCGGAGACGTTATCCTAATTGATGCCAACAAAGAACATGTTAAAGCTTTAAATGAAAAAGGGGCTACTATTACAGGAACAATGGAGCTTACTATTCCTGTCAAAGCCATCACGCCTGATGAGATGACAGGGATTTATGATGTGGTTCTATATCTGGTTAAGCAAACGTATAACGAGGTTGCCTTAAAACAATTACTGCCTCATCTGGGTCCCGACAGTGTCGTATGTACCCTGCAAAATGGTGTTCCTGAGGATGCCGTAGCGGAAATTATCGGTAAAGAGCGCACCTTAAGCGGGACTGTGGGCTGGGGGGCAACGTTTGTGGGTCCCGGGGTCTCTATGCTTACATCCGACCCCAACAAGATGAGCTATGATGTTGGTGAACTGGATGGCAGCATCAGGGAACGGACAAAAAAGGTGGCCGAACTGTTAAACCTTTCTGCAGAGACCATTATTGTGCCAAATCTGGCTGGAATTCGTTGGACTAAATTAATTGTGAATGCCACCATGAGTGGTATGTCTGCAGCCTTGGGCTGTACCTACGGTGACATCTTAGATAATGAAAAGGCTCTAGCCTGTGCAGTTCACATAGGCAACGAGACCCTTGAAATCGTTAAGGCCAGAGGCATTAAACTGGAACCTCTCCAGGGACATGACCTGAGTGTTTTGGCCTTCCAGAACAAGCAAGAACGGGACGCGAAATACCCTTACTATAAGGCTGTCTTTTCACCACATCGTCTGTTAAAGGCCAGTATGCTCCAGGACTTAGAGAAAGGTTTAAAGACAGAAATCGACGCTATCGATGGGGTTATTTCCGATTGGGGTAAGAAGCTGGGTATTGCTACTCCCATTAGTGATAAAGTCGTAGAAATAGTTAAGGGCATCGAAGCAGGGAAGTACACTTATAAGATTGAGAACCTTGATATGTTTGAACTACCTGAAATTCCAGAAGCTTAGATCAAAAATTAACCTTAAATAACGAGGAGGAACATAAAATGGCCGTATCATCCACGAAACGAATCATCTGCTGTGCAATTACCGGGTCTATTCATGTACCCAGCCAGTCACCTTATCTGCCTATCACCCCGGACCAAATAGCTCAAAACGCTCTTGATGCTGCTAATGCCGGGGCAGCCATAGTCCATATCCATGCCCGTAATCCAGAAACAGGGCAGCCTTCTGCTGATCTGGAACTGTATCGTGAGATTGTAGGCAAAATCCGGGCCAAGAATAAAGAAGTCGTCATCTGTCTTACCACTGGTGGTGGTGCAGGTATGACCGTAGAGCAACGAGTAGCTGTCGTTCCCGAATTCAAGCCTGAATTGGCTTCTATGAATGCTGGTTCTATCAACTGGGGCTTGTTCCCTGTCGCAGACAAGATTAAAGATTTCAAGTTCCCTTGGGAGCCTGCCATGCTTAATATGACGAAGAGCTTTATTTTTGAAAACACCTTTACCGCCATGGAAACCATGACTAAAATCATGGATGAAAACGGAACCAAACCTGAACTGGAAGTCTATGACGTGGGTCACCTGTACAGCATTGCTTATCTACTCCAGAAAGGGTTCGTCAAACCTCCCATTACTATGCAGTATGTAACTGGTATCTTAGGTGGTATCGGTTCGACTCCTTATGACATCATGAACCTGCATACTACAGCGGAACGACTCTTTGGTACTGGCAAGTATAACTGGTCTGTAATCGGAGCGGGCAAGGCTGAATTCCCTGCTACTACAATGGCTCTTATCCTAGGCGGACACGTTAGAGTAGGTATGGAAGACAATTTATATCTAGGTAAAGGAGTCTTGGCTAAGAACAATGGTGAATTAGTGGCGAAGATGGTCAGGATCATGACTGAGTTAGACCTTCAACCTGCTGCACCTGCTGAAGCCAGGGAATTACTGGCTTTGTCCAAATAATTGTAAATGCAGGCAAAGGATAGCATTTTAGCTATCCTTTGCTTCCAATAGTTCTTTACAGGAGGTTCCCTATCAAACAAATACCGGGAGTAGTATAATTCCAAAATAAGTCTATAAAAAAAGCCTATTGCTCCTCCTGACATCCGTTAAAGGGATAATAAGATGCAGCTTTCACACATGAAATATGGTAAACATGGTCATAAACCAAAGGAGGAAAAAAATATGAGTAAAATAGCTGAGAGGGAAGAGGCTCTAGCTAGATTTACCGACAACCAATGCGTGATGATTGGCGGATTTCTAGGTACAGGAACTCCAGAGAGCCTGGTGGACGGCTTAGTTGAGAAGGGTGTTAAGAATCTTACGGTAATAGCCAATGATACAGCTTTTCCAGGTAAAGGCGTTGGTAAGCTGGTAGTAAATAAGCAGACTAGCAAAGTCATTGTCTCTCATATCGGTACTAACCCTGAAACAGGAAGACAAATGCATGCCAAGGAGATGGAAGTGGAGCTGGTTCCTCAAGGCACTCTAGCGGAAAGAATACGTTCTGCAGGTGCTGGGCTAGGGGGCTTTCTTACTTCTACTGGTTTAGGAACTATTGTCGAAGAAGGCAAAGATAAAATAACTAAAGGAGGAAGAACCTACATCTTGGAGCTGCCTATAAAAGCCGATATCGCTCTAATAAAAGCCTGGAAAGC
>LADV01000272.1 GCA_000961805.1 Peptococcaceae bacterium BRH_c23
AATTACCCTTACAAACTGGTCGGTGATTTGTTATATACGGAGAAGATGGGCATCGCGATTCGTAAAGACAGTCCCAAATTGCTGGAGGCTGTGAACAGTGCTTTAGCCGAAATGATGGATGACGGAACCTATCAAAAAATTAGCGAAAAATATTTCAGTGCGGATATTCGATAAGCCGAAAGCCGATCAGCAAAGGGGTGCCGCTCTGATCAGACTGGAGGTAAGTTGCTTTGAATCTTGACTTTAGTATCATCTTTAAATATCTGCCTTTTTTGTTGCAGGGGGCAGTATTGACCATAGAACTTGCAGTACTGGGGATTGCCATTGGTATCGTCATAGGTCTGGTAGCAGCTCTCCTGAAGATATCTCACACGCCTCTGCGCTATATTGCTCATGTTTACATTTGGCTGATTCGGGGTACGCCTTTGCTTGTTCAGCTCTTTCTCATCTATTTCGGATTGCCTCAGCTTGGCATCACTTTAGATGCTTTTTCATCTTCTGTAATAGGACTGGGAATCAATAGTGGAGCGTATCTCGCCGAGGTCTTTCGAGGTGGTATTGAGGCAATTCCAAAAGGGCAAACAGAAGCTTCTTTATCTCTTGGCATGGGGAAATTCTTGACTCTGCGCAGGATTATCTTTCCCCAAGCTTTGCGGATAGCAATACCTTCATTAGGTAATCAGTTTATCATCACTTTAAAAGATTCATCTCTATGTTCCGTTATTACAATGTCGGAACTCCTGCAAACTTCCCAACGCTTTGCCAGTGTGACCTATGCTCCTATGGAACTCTACACCGCCGCCGCAGTGCTCTATTTACTGATGACCACTGTGATCTCAGGGCTTTTACACAGTCTGGAATGGCGATTATCTAAAGAAAACCGGGCAAGGGGGGGGTGAAAAATCAATGATCAATGTTAATGGTCTAGTTAAAGACTTCGGCAAGAATCGAGTGATTGACGGGATCGATGCAACCGTGTCCGCAGGCGAGGTTGTTGTCCTCATCGGAGCGAGTGGTTCGGGAAAGAGCACTTTTCTGCGCTGTTTAAATGGACTGGAAACAATGACCGCGGGAGAAATCTTGATCGACAACGTACCTCTGGAAAGTAAATCAAGCAGTCTCAATCAGATTCGTCGTCAAGTGGGAATGGTGTTTCAGCAATTCAATCTCTTTCCTCACTTGACTGTATTAGAGAATATCATCGAAGCTCCCGTACATGTGCTTAAACAGAGAAAGAACGACGCAAGCCAAGTCGCCCGGGAGTTGCTCTCTAAAGTTGGCCTTTTCGATAAACAAAACTGCTATCCGGGGACTCTATCTGGAGGACAGGGCCAGAGAGTAGCTATTGCTAGGGCGCTGGCTATGCATCCTAAGATAATGCTCTTTGATGAGCCAACCTCGGCACTTGATCCTGAGCTGGTCGGGGAAGTTCTCACTGTAATGAAACAGTTGGCAGAAGATGGTATGACCATGGTTGTTGTGACTCATGAAATGAGCTTTGCCAGGGAAGTTGCAGACAGGGTAATCTTTATTGACGAAGGCCGGATTGTCGAAGAAGGCTCTCCGGTTCAGATCTTTAGTAACCCGCAAGAAAAACGAACCCAGACGTTCCTCAGCAGATTAACTCATTGAGTGTTAGCAAAGAGTGCCGAACCAACAACATTAAAACACGAGTGTAGGAAAACCTTCTTCCTACACCCGTGTTTTTTGATCGAATCTGAGACTCTCACTTCCCAAGTAGAAGTAAACTCCATACAGGCAGAAGCCTGTTATTTTAGTGTTATCAAACACAAAACGGCCTAAACTAAAAACTATTTGTAGAATTTATGTATAAATTTCCAAATTGCATTAACTTTATGAAGAATTATTTGCATTTACACCCTTTATTACAACCTATCGGGTTGCTATATGCTATTAAATATAATTGTATAAAAATTTTTAATACTACTGAATTATAGTTCATTCCTTAATAGGAAATATGTATTATGAACTATTAACTACTAGCGGTTGTCATGGACTATCATGCTTTATCACTGCCTTTGACCTAGAATTATACTGGTATATTAGGTGATATTTTGATATAATTCGTTGAAACCGTCTTCAACTGTGACCTTATCACCTGAAGCTGCAAGTTAACTTATGGACTGTTTGTAATAATCTTGCGCTTATGTTCTACATAATAGTTGGAGTTCAGTTCTATAAAAGGCTCTTACTATTTAATCATGTGATATGCGATGTCGTACTAATGGCGTTGATGTTAAATGATTATTGTTATCTTTGTCGATTTTTGGGTAAGTTAGCTGTACCCAATTTTTAAATGGATGGTAATAAACACAAAAGACTTTTTTATAAAGTCTACAGAACTCTACCGGGAAATGTCTAATGATTACCATTAAAAAACGTGGGGAGGTGCTTAAGCTAAGAGGTGTTTCTTATCATACTTCAGCCTCGAACAATAAACGTATCAATACACTAGTAACCAAGAATAACAATAGATTGTGAGTTGTGGGCAAATATGCTTAGTTTTTTTCTAACATTCATTTTGATGTTTATTTTTTGGTTTAGTTTATCCGGGCAAACTGCACCAATGTTCCTGATCCTTGGGGTGGTTTCTTGTCTGCTGGTAGCCTACTGGTCCCACGATTTGTTAATAGGCAAGATGTCTAAGGGACCAAACCTAAGGAGAATCATTCTACTCGTTAAATATTTTCCTTGGTTAGCCTGGGAGGTTGTGTTGGCTAACTGGCATCTCATATACCTTATTCTGCATCCCAAGATGCCTATTGATCCAAGCATTGTAAGATTCAAACACACCTTAAAAACAGACGCATCCATTACTCTCCTGGCTAACTCGATTACCCTGACACCTGGAACCATCACCATTGATGTCAACCGTCATGAATATATTGTTCATGCTGTATCAAGGGAAACTGCCGAAGGTTTACTGTCCGGTTCGATGCAGGCGAAGATATACGAAATTGAAGACGGTGTAAGGAGGTAAGCAAGACGTATGGCAAATATGTTTGATTTAGCTACATTTACGATTATATTATCTGCAGTGCTCATACTTTATCGGTTAGTGATTGGCCCCTTTGTTTTTAACAGGATTTTGGCCGTTAATTTCTTCGGAACCAAAACAGTAGTCATCCTGCTCCTAATAGGTTTCATGTATGGCAGACCTGATCTTTTTATAGATATTGCCTTTGTTTATGTCTTGATTAACTTTACTGCTGTATTGGCATTTCTAAAATACGTTGAATCTGGCCGTTTCGACAGATGAAAAAAAATTAGCAACGGGATGGGAAAATATGCATATGGATATTCGCGTTATTCTTACAGGATTATTCTTAGTCATAGGATGTTTCTTGTTTCTGGTTGCCTCCATTGGGGTAATCAGGTTTCCTGATTTCTTTACCAGGATGCATGCCGCGGGCAAAGCGGATTCCCTAGGGCAAGCCTGCATTATTATCGGCCTTATGATTTATTCAGGATTTACCCAAGTAAGCCTGAAATTGCTGATAATAATGATTACGATTTTTATCATTAACACTACAGCAACTCACTATTTGGCTAAGGCGGCTTTTATGAAGGGTGTTAAACCTTGGATGAAAGGCAATAAGTATGGGGAAACCGACCCCTTTGCTGTATCCTCTGCTGCCAATGTTGTCGGTAAGAAAACCAAGGCTAAAGCTAAACGATGAACACAAAAACATTATTTATGGAGTTGAAGACATGACTGATTTAGCCATTCCGCTTTTTCTAGTGGTTTGTGGTATTGCTGTATTACTCGTGAAGGACTTAATGAGTTCTATCATGATTTTCTCAGTCTACAGTCTGATGATGGCTATTGAGTGGTGCCGGCTGAATGCCGTTGACGTAGCTATTACAGAGGCGGCTGTGGGTGCTGGTATTTCCACGGTTCTGTTCTTAGTTATCTTAGGTCGTACGAAGTCTGTCGATGAGGGCAAAAAACACATAAACATTCCTGCTCTGCTGGTAGCCCTTGGAGTTGCAGCTGTCCTGCTGTATGGAACCATGGACCTCCCCCATCTGCGGGATCCTAACATTGCGCCCAATACCCATGTGGTGACGCCCTATTATCTAGAGAACTCTTACGAACACGCGGGCCAGCTAAACGTTGTTGCTTCTATTCTGGCCTACTTCCGAGGGTATGATACCTTATTCGAAACGACTGTTGTGGCCACTGCTGGTTTTTGTTTAATTCTGCTCCTAAGGGTGCGGAACAAGAAACCGGGCACTTTAGACTCACAGAAAATCGGGGTCACGGCTAATAAAAAAACTCCCGCTAGTATCGGTGTTAAGCCAACCGCAACGTTTCCGGATGTCTTAGATCAAGACAAAGACATCATCAAGAGAACGGTCACCAAATTATTAATACCGTTTATTCAACTCTTTGGGCTGTATGTAATAGTCCACGGAGAACTGGGCCCCGGCGGGGGGTTTCAGGGTGGTGTAATTCTGGGGGTTAGTATCATAGTTTACTCCCTAGTGTTTGGCTTCGACGAGGCCAAAAAGAGGATGTCTGTCAAGACAAAAGACCTGTTAGTTTCCTCAGGGGTTTTACTTTATGGTGGTATCGGTGTTATAGCACTTTTCATGGGTGGTAACTACCTTCAGTATGGTGTGCTTTTGCCTGACCCCCAATTTGCCAGTGTCGTTGGCATTATGGGTATTGAAATTGGTGTAGGTATAACTGTTGCCGCGGTAATGATGACCCTATTTTATGAAACAGTAAGGATAGATGCCAATGATTGAACTATTAGCGAAATATAATTATTGGATTGTAATAATTCTGTTGACCACAGGGTTATATGGGGTAATGGCTAGACAAAACCTGATAAAAAAGATTATTGGCTTGAACGTCTTTCAAACGGCTGTGCTCCTGTTTTATGTGTCAATGTCCAAAATTGAGGGTGGAACCGCGCCTATTCTCATAAATCATGGGCATGGTCCACAACCTCTTTTCGATAACCCGCTGCCCCAAGTATTAATGCTTACTGCCATTGTGGTAGGAATTAGCACTACTGCTGTGGCTCTGACCTTTGTCACGCTTATTCACCGTGAATACGGAACCATAGAGGAAGATCAAATACTGGAGTTGAACAAGCATAATGATTAAACATTTGCCCGCTCTGTTAATAGTGATACCTCTGCTGGTAGCGATTATTACCCCCATCATCGGTCGCCTGCACTGGGTATTAAGTTGGTATGCTGTAACCATCACCACTTTCATAAGCTTTGTTATCTCCCTTTTACTCTTGCAAACTGTATTGGTACAAGGAAGGATCAGCTATTGGATGAGTGGCTGGGAACCGCCCTTTGGTATTGAGTACGCTATTGACTACTTGAATATTTATGTGATAATTATTGTTTCCTTTATGGCTTTTGCCGGGGCTGTATACTCCAGGAAAAATATTGATGTCGAAATTGCCGAAGAAAAGAAACCACTTTTCTACATGATTTATCTATTGTTTGTAACAGGTCTTCTGGGTATGGTTGTCACTGGAGATATCTTTAATATCTATGTTCTTTTGGAGATAGCTTCACTGACCGGTTATGCCCTGATAGCTCTAGGCAAAAAGCGCCAAGCCCTGGTAGGAGCGTACAATTACCTGGTAATGGGCACTGTTGGTGCTACATTTTTCCTGCTGGGCATTGGTTACTTGTATTTGATGACGGGTACCCTGAATATTGCCGACTTATCAGCTAGGTTACCGGAATTTTATCAGACCAAAGCGATTTTCACAGCTTTTACGTTTATTGTGATAGGACTTTCTATTAAGTTAGCCATTTTTCCGTTCCATTTTTGGCTTCCTAACGCTTATGCCTATGCTCCTTCAACCGTTAGCGCGGTTATGGCCGCAACTGGCGCCAAGGTAGCAGCCTATGTCTTAATTCGGGTCATGTTTACAGTATTTAAGCCGGAGTTTTATACGCATACCCCCTTTAACCTCCAGTATATTCTACTGATCTTGGCGGTGGCGGCTATCCTGGCAGGGTCTATCATGGCTCTAGCGCAAACCGATATTAAGAAGATGTTAGCTTATTCGAGTGTTGGGCAAATCGGTTATATCGTGCTGGGTATTTCATTAATGAGTGTCACCGGTATGATGGGCTCCCTGATCCATCTGTTAAATCATGCCCTGATGAAGGGAGCGCTCTTCTTTGCTGTGGGTGCCGTGGTCTACAGAACCGGTCTCACCAGCATCGAGAACTTACGGGGGCTGGGGAAGAAAATGCCCTGGACCATGGCCGCCTTTACTATTGCGGCACTTTCCATGACGGGTGTTCCTCTGACAGTTGGTTTTGTTAGTAAATGGTACCTGGCAGTTGCTTCCATTGAGAGTGGGATGTGGTGGTTGGTTCCAATAATATTGATAAGCTCCCTTCTCACTGCAGTTTATTTCTGGCGTATTTTAGACAATATATGGCTTAAGCCTGCACCTGGAGATGAAAGTCACGAACACGGACATGACTCCCATCAGACGCCTGTTAAGTCTAACGATGCTCCATTATCTATGTTAATTCCTACATTTACAGTAGCTGTGCTGTGCATAGTTTTTGGTGTCTTTGCCTATGCGCCAGTATCCTTGGCAGAAAAAGCGGCCGTGATTCTTCTGAAGTGAACTCGTTCAACTAAAGTTGAACATCGAGTCTTCGG
>LADV01000074.1 GCA_000961805.1 Peptococcaceae bacterium BRH_c23
CTATGTAGCTTAATTCGGACATCTTTCAATTTAGGCAATCGAATGGTTTTACTATCGATAAGCCGTATACTTCCTTTTTGATTATTCGTTGTGTAGGATTTTCGATCCCGATGCTTTCGTTTGAAGTTGGGAAAGCCTACTGACTTATCTCGGAAGAAATTCTTATAAGCAGTATTTAGATTGAGTTGGGCATTAGCAAGGGCCAAACTGTCTACTTCTTTTAACCACTCAAAGTCTTTTTTGTAATCGGCTGGTAGAGAGTACCTTTGCTGCTTCAACACTTCTTGGTCGTCTTTATATTGCTCATAAATAGTCTTCCTGTTGGCAAGCATTTGATTATATATGAATCGCACACAGCCAAAGGTTTTATTGATGAGGATCGCTTGTTCAGCACTGGGATAAAGTCGATATCTGTACGCTTTATTCATAGCTTCTCACCTTGATTTTCAATGTATCTTTTTATGACCTCAATAGGTGCGCCGCCAGTCGTAAGCAAGCAAAAACTTCTTGACCAAAAGTTTTCTTTCCAGAGAGACTCACGTAGCGGCAATTCATCTCCCGCCTACGCACTCACTATCGTGAGCAAGGTAGCATAGAGGCGGGAGACTTCTTGCCGCACGTTGTTAAAAGGAGGACAATTAGATGCGGAAAAAGATGCTTTTCATCATCGCTACAACCCTTGTTATTGCTGTACTTATATTTCTCAGTCTTTTATTCAGAGGCCCGGTAAGAACTATTAAACATAGTTCTATCCCAATTCAGAGTTATGAAACTTCGATGGTTGATTACATTCCTCTGCAATATGATACAAAGGACTATATTTTAAAATTTTCAGTTCCAGATGCTACGGAAGTATATGTTAGTCCCGACAAGGGAGAAGAACTGCGATTTAGTACCTATTTAGATAATAGTGAATGGGGTTTCAGGGGGTATATACAGTTATGGAAGCTAAAGGATTTAGAACGTTTTCTTAATATTAGTAAAGCCTTAAGCCCTTTTGATTTTAGGTCCTATAAAGTTAATACTACTCAAAAACGTCAATACCATGGATTCATAACCCAATGGACTGCCGAATTTGGACAAGAATTAATTAGTGGAACAGAGTATTGGTTAAAAATTAACAACACTGAAGAAGTCATTAGAGTATCCATCTTAACAGACACGGCCGACTTTCCAGATAAGTTAGAAAATGTTATACAACTGATCTTAGATTCTTTAGAAATTGATGTAAAGTATTTAATATGAATCCCTATTTTCGCCGCTTTAGTAACTCCTTACCAACCTCTTTAACCCCAACTCCACGCTCTTCCAGCATCACCAAGACATGATAGAACAAATCCGACACTTCAGATTTGATCTCCTCCGGATCGGCGTTCTTAGCCGCAATAATAACTTCGGCGCTTTCCTCTCCGACCTTTTTGAGGATCTTATCAATCCCCTTTTCGAACAGATACGTCGTATAAGCCCCTTCCGGTCGTGCCAAGTTTCGAGAGTGAATTACATCTGTCAACAGCTCTAAGGCTCTGCCAAGCGTTGGCTCGGGTCGTTCTTCCGGTTTCCCGGTGACTTTAAATCCCTCACCCGTCAATTCATAATGAAAACACGAGAAATGGTTTTCATGGCAAGCCATCCCTGATTGTTGCACGATCAGGAGCAGAGCATCCTGATCACAATCAAACTTGATATCAACGATCTCCTGGAAATGTCCAGAGGTTTCTCCTTTCAGCCACAAGGATTGCCGACTTCTGCTATAATAACAGGCCTTGCGTTCACGAAGTGTTCTGCGCAAGGACTCTTCATTCATATAAGCGAGCATCAGAACGTCTTTAGTCTCCACATCCTGAACAATCGCAGGAACAAGCCCGTGGGAGTCCCAGCGAATCCCTGATAAATCGAAGGTTTCTATTTGATTTGCATCCATTGTATCTCTACCTTTCAGTACCATCATCTATCGTTCGTCTAAGTCGAGGTTTGTGGTTGACCCCAGAGACAAGGCTGTTGTCACACCAGTCCCCCTGTTTTTCGAATCAGTATCCCCTGCTCTGCTAAATACCGTTTGGCTTCCTCTATGCTGAACTCCTTGTAGTGAAAGATCGATGCCGCTAAAACGGCGTCCGCTTCCCCAAGAGTTAACCCTTCCGCTAAATGCTCTAACGTTCCCACCCCACCACTGGCAATAACCGGCAGGGAAACCGCTCTACTCACAGCTCTCGTTAGTTCTAGCTCATAACCAACCTTGGTTCCATCGCGGTCCATGGAGGTTAAGAGAATCTCTCCTGCACCGAGGGCTTCTGCTTCTGCAGCCCATTCCAAGACATCCTTGCCTGTCGCTGTTCTTCCCCCATGAATATACACTTCCCATTGACCAGGTGCAGTGCTTCGCGCATCAATGGCGACTACAATGCACTGGCTTCCGAAAGCATGAGCCCCTTCTTGAATAAGACGTGGATTCTGAACCGCTGAGGTGTTGAGGGCAATTTTGTCCGCTCCGGCTCTAAGCATACGGCGTATATCCTCAATAGTCCGTAGCCCACCTCCGATGGTGAAAGGAATAAAGACTTGCTCGGCCGTTCGGCGTACCACGTCAACCATCGTTTCACGATTATCTGATGAAGCGGTAATATCAAGGAAAATCAGCTCATCGGCACCTTCTCTATCATAGAGGGCCGCTAGTTCCACGGGATCCCCAGCATCACGCAACTGCACAAAATTAGTCCCTTTGACCACTCGTCCGTCATGGACGTCTAAACAGGGAATGATCCGCTTACTTAACATGACCTGCCCCCCCGTTCCCCATTACCCCGTCGAGTGGTGTGAAATTTGCGGCCTCCAAAGCTTCTCTCAGGGTAAAGGCCCCACTATAGAGTGCTTTTCCCGTGATTGCCCCTTCAATCGAGACTCCCTTAATGGCTTCGGCTTGCAAGTTTCGCAGATCTGCCAAGGTTGAAATCCCACCAGAGGCAATCACGGATAGGCCAGTTTCCCGAGCCATCTGAACGGTACTTTCAATATTAGGTCCTTGAAGCATTCCATCCCGAGCAATATCTGTGAAGACCACACACTCGACTCCCATGCCTTTCATAGCCAGCCCTAAGTCTATGGCCCTCATTTCTGTTGTTTCCGCCCAGCCTTGAACCGCAACCAAGCCCTCTTTAGCGTCGATGCCCACAATGACTCGTTTTCCGTAGCGACGCGCTGCTTCGGCAACCAACTCCGGATCTTTGACTGCGATCGTCCCTAAAATAACCCGTTCGACCCCTAACTCGATAAGCTCAGTGATCCGCTCCATTGTGCGGATTCCGCCCCCTACCTGGATCTTCATTGAAACATTTCCGACTATCTGTAGAATGATCTCATCATTAACTGGTTTGCCAGTAAATGCTCCGTTCAGATCAACAATATGTAAATACTCTGCACCTTGACTCTCAAAGTCTTTAGCCAAGTCAACAGGGTTATTGGAGTAAACCGTGGAATCCTCCATCCGTCCCTGTAACAGGCGCACCGCTTTCCCCTCTTTTAGATCAATGGCTGGAAAGAGCAACATTGTCATTCACCCACTTTCCAAAATTCGTAAGCAGTTCAAGTCCCCAGGGACTTGATTTTTCTGGGTGAAACTGTGCTCCCCAGACATTGTCTTTGCCAACAACCGCAGGAAAGACAACTCCATAGTCACTACTCGCTATAATATCACGAGTCTCGCTGGGTTGCGCAAAATACGAATGAACAAAATAAAAATAGGATTCGTTGGGAATCCCTTCTAATAAACGAGAAGGTTGTTCGAGTCTTAGGCTGTTCCAGCCCATGTGCGGAATCTTAGCGCCAGGCGGAAATTTAACGACTCTGCCCGCTAGGAGTCCTAAGCCCGCGTGCTCGCCATGTTCTTCTCCAACCTCAAAGAGAATCTGCATTCCTAAACAGATCCCCAGAAAAGGGCGACCCGAACGGGCAAACTCGATGATAGGCTGAGTCCATCCTCCACGATTTAAAGCCTCCATCGCATCGGCAAACGCCCCGACTCCTGGAAGTATGAGTCCATTCACGACCTTCAGATCCTCAGGGGATGTTAAAATTCTTGCCTCAAAACCGACCTTTTCCAAGGCTTTTTCGACACTTCTTAAGTTTCCCCGTCCATAATCTACAATGCCTATCACTTTATAAAACTCCTTTAGTTGAAAGTATTCCACTATACCGAGTGTTCTGGCGAAGGGCAAGACCTAAGGCTCTTCCCACTCCTTTAAAGACAGCTTCCATAATATGATGTTGATTCTTCCCTGAAAGTTGCCTTACGTGTAGAGTCAGTCCACTCTGTACCGCTAAAGCCCGAAAGAATTCCTCTGCCATTTCAACGGGAAACTCACCTACCATGCCCTCTTGACAATTTACATCCCAAACCAGATAGGGCCGATTTGAAAGATCCAATGCCACTTGAACAAGGGCTTCATCCATAGGTAAAAGGGCCTCGCCGAGTCGTTCAATTCCCCGCTTATCACCACAAGCCTCTCTCAGCGCTTGCCCCAAGACGATCCCGCAGTCTTCTATGGTATGGTGAGCATCCACCTCTAAATCCCCACTGGCCTCAATGATGAGATCAAGATAGGCAAACCGGCTAAACGCGGTCAGCATATGATCAAAAAAACCAATCCCGGTCTTAACTTGAGATTCTCCTGTTCCATCTAGATTTAAGCGCACACTTATTTCCGTTTCCTTAGTTTTCCGTTGAATATTAGCTTCTCGCATAATTCGCTCCTCTCTCAATACACAAATCCGCTTCTTTTTATAGTGCGCTAATCTCTCGAACTGCTCGGATAAACCTTTCATTTTCCTCGGGCAGCCCGGCGCTGATGCGCAGGCATTTGCCTAGCGAGGGGAGCATACCCATGTTACGAACAAGAAAACCCCGTTTTAGAAATTCCGAAGCCCATCGATCGGGATCATTCGGTTTAAAAAGAATAAAGTTTGCCCGCGTCGGATAAACGGTTAAGTCCGGAACTAGCTTTAAAGCAGTTTGTAATTTTTTTGTTTCTGCCTTGATTTGCTCAATTTGCCCTTGGTACTCACTTAAGTAATCCAAGGATAGAATTCCAGCTTTCTGACTAAACAGGTTTACATTGAACGGTGGACGAACCCTGTTGATTAAGGCAATAGTTTGCGGTTGTCCAAGCAAATACCCTAAGCGGAGGCCTGCCATTCCAAAGGCCTTAGAAAACGTGCGGAGAATTACCAAATTCGGATAGTTTTCAATTTCAGGAATGAGAGTTTCCTCTGCAAACTCAGCGTAGGCCTCATCCACCACGACAATTTTGCCGCTTTCTCGCACGAGTCGGAGAATCTCCTCTCTTGGAAACAGCGATCCAGTGGGATTATTGGGATTACAGACAATGCACACATGGGCCTCTGGAACTTGTGCTGCCTTTAACATTTGCTCAGTATCCAAGTCTAGGCCATTTAACAAGGGCACTTCTACGACTGTGGTTTCTGTCAAACGTGCATAAATCTGATACATTCCGAAGGTTGGAGGATGGATGATCATAGATTTCCCTAAACCACCAAAGGTTAGTAAAATTAGTTGGATTAACTCATCCGATCCGTTCCCTATCAGAATTCCTTCTGAAGAGATTCCCGTATACTTAGCTATACACGTCTTAAGTTCAGTACCCATGCCATCCGGGTAGCGGTTAAAGGCCAATTCCTGGCTGAACAACGCTTCCCGCATACCCGCAGGCCAAGGAAAGGGGTTTTCATTAGCATCTAGTTTAATACACTCAGGCATATGTTTCGTTTGATAAGGCACAAGCTTACGAACTTCAGGGCGAACGAACCCTTCGACATTACTTAACTTGGTTTCCATCTTTACATCTTCCTTTATCGCTTTTTCTTTGCAACAAACTAATATCAATTCAATGTCTAAATCGTACTTCCACAGCCCGGGCATGCGCTTCCAATCCTTCGCTACGGGCGAGTAAGGCGATCTGCTTTGCATCCCTTTGCAGGGCTGCTTCCGAATACCCGATCACACTTACCTTCTTCATGAACATATCGACATTGAGAGGAGAATAAAAACGTGCCGTCCCTCCAGTCGGTAAAACGTGATTGGGTCCCGCAAAGTAATCCCCGACGGGTTCTGGAGAGAAGCGCCCTAGAAAGATAGCACCGACATTTCGGACTTTTCCTAACCAAGAGTAAGTATCCTTAACGATCAGTTCAAAATGTTCTGGGGCAATTTGGTTTGCCAAATCCATTCCTTCGTTCAGATCCGACACCAAAATCGCGGCCCCATAGGTTTCCCAAGAGGCTCGAGCAATCTCGGCACGAGGTAAGTTCTCCAATTGTCGCTCCACTTCGACGATAGTCTGTTCGAGAAGTTGACGAGAAGGAGAGACTATAATCGCTGAGGCCAAGCGATCATGTTCAGCCTGGGAGAGCAGATCTGCGGCTAACTCTTCTGGCCGCCCGCTCTCATCCGCCAAGATTAAGATCTCACTCGGCCCAGCCAACATATCAATGTCTACGGTTCCGAAGACTTGCTTTTTGGCTAAGGTTACATAGATATTTCCCGGCCCTGTTATTTTATCCACCGGAGAAATGGACTCTGTCCCGTAGGCTAACGCGGCAATCCCTTGGGCCCCCCCGACTTTGTAAATTTCTGTCACACCAGCTTCAGCCGCCGCTACTAAAACCTCTGGTAGAAGTGTGCCATCCACTCTAGGTGGGCTAACCATCACAATCTCTTCCACTCCAGCTACAACAGCCGGTAAAGCGTTCATCAATACTGACGATGGGTAAGAAGCCGTTCCTCCAGGCACATAAATCCCCACGCGCTTGAGTGGAAGAAGCAGTTGCCCGAGAATACTCCCATCCCTGTCTGGCTCCAGCCAAGAAGTTCGCTTCTGGCGTTCATGGAAGTTTAAGATATTTCTTTTAGCCGTCCGCAAAGCTTCTAAGAAATCTGCCTCCACAGCTTGATAGGCGGCTTGAATTTCCTCTTCAGTTACTCTCAAGCCAGATTGACGCAGATTAACTTGATCAAATTCCTCCGTCATTTGGAAGATCCCCTCTTCGCCATCTTCTCGAACCCTCCTGAGGATCTCTGTAACACGTTTATCTAAGGTTTCATCATCTCCATACGATTTCCGAGTGAGACGACTCAAATCAATATCCTGTAAATCCTCAACCTTCATAACGTTTATCCCTCACTTTTTTTGTCAAATCAACTTAGTATAGTGTAGCATCTCCTGTTTTAAATCTAAGGTCTTCTTTATGACTACTTTGCCGAAACCTCTCCGACAAGTTCTCCACGCAAACACTCGACTAAATCTCGAATTCGCTCAGATTTCATGCGGTAGGCAACCCGGTTAGCAATTAAACGGGTGGTCGCTTCAAGGATTGGAGCAACCTCAAGCAAATGATTTTCCTTAAGTGTTTTGCCCGTGGAAACAATATCGACAATCATTTCAGCAAGATCGACACACGGAGCCAGCTCCATATTACCATGAAGTTTAATAGGAGTTACCTGCATGCCCAGCCCACTAAAAAAGGTCTCTGTCACCCGCGGAAACTTCGTGGCCACCCGCTGATGATTCAGTACGCTCAAATCATACTCGCCACTTGGAAGTTTAGGTGGGACACTCTCCTCTGGCATGGCTACTACAAAGCGACAATAGCCAAATTTTAGGTCCAGTAATTCAGCCACATCCTTATTTTCCTCCAGCAAGGTATCCTTTCCAACCATGCCAAGGTCTGCGGCTCCATACTCTACATAGGTCGGAATATCCGTCGGCCGGCAAATAATTATCTTAGCCTTACTATCCGGAAGATCGTAAAAGAGCTTCCGAGAGTCTTCATTCACGTGGCTGCATTCTATCCCAATCCGACTCAACAATTGAATCGAATCAATTAGTAACTTTCCCTTGGGTAACGCAATCGTTAAAAAATCTTTATCCACCTAGGCAACCCCTCTCCAATATCCCTAAAAACTTGATCATAAATAGATATTCCGTTTAACGCTTTAGTTAGTTAAAGTACTAACATATTAATTATATCAAGGTCCTTTAACTCTGGCAACCCCTTATTATAAAAATCATAGAAGTTCCAATCCTCAGATAGTGAATCAAGGAAAATCTCTCGGGCAACTTCAGCCACACAGGTGATTCAGATGCTGAAACATATCGAGAAAAAGGCAGAGAGATTGTCAAGGCGACAATCTCTCTGCCTTTAGTATTCTTTAGTATTCTTTAGTATTCTTTGAATTCTGAGTTAGCTGGTTTTCAAATATCCTTAAGATATATCTCTCGACAAACTCAGATTTTGATATTTAGGAATAACCAGAAATTTAAAAAGCTAAGTGATCATCCGTTAACTTAAATTTCTCAAAGACCTCAATTAACTTAATATAATCATTATCAGTGATGTACTTTTTGCCCGTTTCAGAAATCTTATTAAAGTCGACAGTATTCAAGAGTCCTAGACACCCCCGATTCTTATCGTCAATCTCTTTAAAAGCCTTCGTTAAGTAGGAACCTAGGTTTTGTTTTTCTTGTTTTAAGATATCCCAACGCGCCATCTTGGGTACAAACAAACGATAGGATTCCCTTTTTTCTAAATCTTCTTCTATCAGACTTTGAGATAAGCCCTTTGCTGTAAGTTTATTATGCCTAACTTGGCGTTCCAGATCAAATCGATCGTTTAAGCGCTTTAAAAAAAGAATCGCAATAACATATTCTTTAAATTCCACAGCCTCCCTATCTCCACGTAAAGAATCGCAAGTATCATTAAGAAACCGTTCAAACTCAGCTAGAGATAATTTATCACCCATTTTTTCTACTCCTATCTGATTTGATCAATCTCCCATCTCCATCCCAAAAGTACGGGCAGCTAACAACACGGGATCATCTAATGGCACATATTTTATCTGATCAACCGCTTCATGGAGTGGGACTCGTATAATATCTCTACCTCGAAGTGCAACCATGATGCCAAATTCCTCTTCGAGGGCTGCATCAACCGCTGCTACCCCATAGCGAGTGGACAGCACACGATCATACGCATTTGGAGAACCTCCCCGTTGGAGATGACCGAGTACCGTCACTCGCGTTTCTAACCCATAGTGTTCCTCGAGGTCATTGCCAATTTTAGCACCGATCCCCCCCAATTTGATGGGATCGAATCGTCCCGAAACCATACGTTCAACCACCATTTCCCCGCCAAGGGGCTTTGCACCTTCAGCCGCCACAATAATGCTGAATTTCTTGCCAAGTTTTGCCCGCTTTTGGATGCACAAGGCTACACGATTGATATTATAGGGTATTTCCGGCAAAAGAATGACATCTGCTCCCCCCGCAACACCCGCATATAGCGCAATCCAGCCGGCGTAACGCCCCATCACTTCCAAAATCATGACCCGATGATGAGATTCCGCAGTGGTATGCAAACGGTCTAAGGCTTCCTGGGCAGTATCCACCGCTGTTTGAAAACCAAAGGTTTGATCGGTAGCCATCAGATCATTGTCAATGGTCTTAGGAATTCCAATCACAGAAAGTCCTTTATCCGCTAACTTAAGAGCGATATTCAAACTTCCATCCCCACCAATTGCCAGTAAGGCATCTACACCCTGCTCTTTTAAATTTCGAATCACATCATCTGATCGATCGACCGTTTGAGCTACCCCATTTACTTTCGTATGGTATGCAAAGGGATTATCACGGTTCGTTGTTCCAAGAATCGTTCCACCGCGCGGTAAAATACCTGAGACATCCTTCAAAGCAAGGGTCATAAAGTCCCCTTCTACCGCTCCGCGAAAACCATCACGGATTCCAAGCACTTCAAGACCATATCCAACAGAACTCTTAACAATTGCCCGAATCACAGCATTAAGCCCTGGACAATCCCCTCCACCAGTGAGCACAGCAATCTTACGCATCGTTACACCCCTTTATCTAGATGTATGTACACCATCTTACCTAATTATATAATACTATAGCGCAAAAGAATTCAGAAATTCTCATAGCATTCCACACATTTCCTCGATTTCCTTCCAAACTAGTATACTTTCAATTCCTTATTACAGTTTAACCTTTCGATATGAGAGGATAAAATAACAATAGGCATAAAATCTTCAAAATATGAAACTATTCCTAGTCCTATCGCTGCTATCAGCATACCTGTCAGCATAAAAAATTGCCACCCCAGCCTTTCGGATAGCCACCCGGAAAATATCTGGGCCAAACTAATGGTGACATAAAACAACGCAAAAAATACTATGATTAACGCCTGATTATAATGCTTCCCCATCTTCATCTGATTCAGCTACCATTTACGAATGCCTTCTTAGCACGATACCCTTTAGACTAGGCACATCCGAAGATGCCTTGATCATGAAATAGATAGTGAATCAACCCCCTGAAAGACTCGGAAGAGTCTGAACAGGGGGTTGATGCTTTAAGCGAATGGCGCTTGATCACGATAGCTAACAACCCAAAATCTCTTTAATATTCTTTTGCCGTGCCATCAACTGTGCCTCTTCATACGCCATGGTTCCGAGTGCCATTTCAACCCGTTTCCCACTGGCCCTTAAAACTTGGCACTGGCGAATAATCTGCTCTGCATCCGCTCCATAAACCAAGACATCCGCGCCCTCTACAGCCGGAAGCGGGAATTGTTCTAATAAATTCCCGAGATGAATAGCAAACCCAGTTGCCGGTTGGGGAACCCCAAAATCAGCATATAACGCATCATAACGTCCTCCCTCAACCACTGGAAAGCCCATTCCTGGAACATACCCTTCAAATACTGCTCCGGTATAATACGAAAAACCACGGAGTATTCCTAAATCTAGCGACACATTTGCCTGTACTCCGAAGTCCTTTAAATACCGATATATTCGTCTTAAGCTCTCGACAGCCTGGCGAATCGCTGGGCGCTCGCTCCAACCAAGGACTTCATCAAGAATTTCTTCTCCCCCATGAAAATGGGGCAAATGAAGCAAAAGTTCTTGAACCCGTCCGGGCAACCCACTTTGGCGGACCAAACTTTCCACACCTACCATGTCTTTGCGTGCTAAAGCTTCTTCCAACTTAGCTTGAATCCCCTCTTCGACCCCTGCCTCCAACATGAGCCCTTTAAAGATTCCCATATGCCCAAGGTTAAACTGATAGTTCTTTAGACCCAACCCCGCAATAGCTTCTACCGCAAGAGCAATCACTTCTGCATCCGCCAATTCTTGGTCAGAGCCCACAAGTTCAACTCCGACTTGACGAAACTCTCTATGCCTGACTGTGGTATTTCGATAGACATCAGCACCATAACATAAACGAAGGGGGAATTCTCCACCGCGCATACGGGTGCTGACCAGCCTTGCAATCGGTATGGTCAGTTCTGGACGCATTGTTAGAATATGGCCATTACGATCAAAAAATTTATATAAGGAATCATCTTGCTCAACATCTGGTTGGACGCAAGCGGAAAACTCCAGGGTGGGAGTTAACACCTTTTGATAAGACCATTGTCGAAAAAGGGTAAGAATCTGTTCTTCTAAACGCTCCTGTACCAATACTTCCTCAGGTAGTAAATCTCGCATCCCCATTGGTATGCGCAATCCTAAATTTGTTCTTAACATGATGTTTCTCCTTCACTGATGTCAAATTTCACTTAATCTTTCTGCTCTTGCAAACGCTGCAAAATCAGTTGATAACCATCCGCCCCGAAATTCAAGCAACGTTTCACTCGGCTAATAGTCGCTGTGCTCACCCCAGTCACTTCCCCTATCGCAGTATAGGTTTCATTCCTTTGCAACATTTTAGCTACCTCTAAACGCTGAGCTAAAGCCTTAATTTCAGCAACCGTCGCAATGTCTTCAAAAAACCGGTAACACTCTTCTTTGCTTTTCAGTAATAAAACCGCTTCAAATAAGGCATCTGTTAAAGGGTTTTGTAAACGTTCATCGCTCGACATCGGTTAGCCCTCCTTGACAATATCACTGTCTCCCTTTAATTTATTAAAGCGCTGGTCTATTGTCAAGCTTTTTATAGTATAAAAATTCTTCTAATAACTGCAAAAGCCGTTTACCAACATAATAATGTGGCAACGGCTTCGATAAGTTAATGAATTTATCCAACTCGTGAGAATCCCACTTCTGCAAGTGGGAGTGGTACCCCGTACTCTGCATATCTTTTAAATGGATAAATTATTAATGATTGCTAGAAACTTCACAGTGACTATTGTACCCGTCAGATCGGATTCGAAGTCAATTGAGGCCTTATGACGTGCTGCTATACTCTGACAAATCGCCAGCCCTAGTCCAGTCCCCTGTTCTTTGGTTGTTAGGAACGGAGTACCAAGTTTTCCAAGTATATCAGGGTCAACTCCCCCTCCTTGGTCACTAACCTTAAGGATAATATGTTGATCTAATTGATATGTTTGGATGGTTAAGGTTGTACCGCCTTGCA
This sequence comes from Peptococcaceae bacterium BRH_c23, assembly GCA_000961805.1. The sequence goes on from LADV01000074.1 coordinate 12,441, forward strand.
GTGCTTCAAGGCCATTTCTTGCTAAGTTAAGGATCAACTGTCTAAGTTCATTTTCGTTCCCTTGAGTGTCTGACACCTCAACAAGGTCCAGGACGATTTTTTTGTCTTGATTGTTTGCATCGGCAGACAAAAGAGGAGCAAGCGTCTGAACAACACCTGTAATATTAATTGGACTAAAATTAGATGACTTGTCTTTAGCTAGACTTAGAAAATCTGTGATAATCAAATTAGCTCGGTCTAGTTCTCCAATCATTAAATGATAGAATTCACGATATTGTTTAGCCTCGTCCTTTGTAGTAAGGAGTTGTAGAAAACCACGCACAGTAGTAAGAGGATTCCTGACTTCATGGGCGATTCCCGCAGCCATTTCACCTACCATGTTCAGTCTTTCCAAACGAGCTAATTCTCGATCGGCGCTCTTTCTAACGGTAATGTCAATCAGTACCTTGAAGACCAATCTGGATCCATCTACATCAATATACGGTTGAGAGTAAACTTCATATATACGATTATCAAAAACCATTTCTTTCCATATCGCTGTATTGCTCCTAAAAATCATAGGAGTCATGCAATCCTGGCATGGCCGAGCCAACCCCGCAATGACCTCAAAGCAGTGTTGGTCGATACATGGACCAAACTTAGCTTGAAAGCTCGCGTTGGCAAATCGTATCTTGTAATTTTCCTCTTGCACATAAACCAGACCCGGAAAGTTGTTAAATAATGAATATAACCGATAATGCTCTTCCTCGATAGCCTTTTCGTTTTTCCTTCTCTCGTCTATGTTGCGGAAAAAAACTGAAATCCCACTCTCGGTCGGATAAATACTAGCTTCCACCCAATGCCCTACGAAATTTGCATACGCATCGATCCGTTTAGGTTGACCTTTATTCATTACGTCCAGACAAGCGCTAGTAATTACTGTATTTCCAAGTTTGTAAGTTTCCCAATAATTAGTCCCTACAATCGTTTCGTTAATACCATTTTTTTCCCGGGCTAGATTCATAGCTTTATTGGCAAACGTTATAATCCATTGACGATTAACGGCTATAAAGTAGTCACCCATACTGTCCAGCGTATCAATCATATCTTGATTAACTTTAGCTAGTTCTGTTTGAGCAGCTTCTTTTTGAATAATTTCACTTCGGAGTTGCTGGTTTGTGTGTTCCAATTCATCCGTGCGAAATTTAACTAATTCCTCTAAGCTTTCCCGATACTGGTTTAATTCTTTATTCTTAAGCTCAATTTCAGAAGTATCCCATATTGAGATAACTCTTAAGCACCGAGTGTTAACCGTCACTTCATAATTTTCGATGTGTACAGGGAAAAGGCTCCCATCTTTCCTGATATGAACAGATTTATATCCATAATGGGCACTATATTGTATTAGCCCTTTATGCAGAAAGTCCTGTTGATGCCCTGGAGCACATAAAAATTTATAGATTGATTTGCCAATTAACTCAGCAACACAATATCCATGCATTTCGGCATATCGGGGATTCACTTTGAGCAATTCACCGCTATTGGCGTCACACACTACCATACCCCAGCTATTCTCTATGAAAATCTGATTCCAAATTTCGTTGTCCTCTCGAATCCCTACTAAAGTTGCCTCTTGGTTAGCAATCATTTGCTTTAATTCGACAATGACTTTATTTGTCGTCATTTTTCAATACCACTTTTCTTCATAAAATTGCTGCTAGTGAATGGGAGTAACACCTTAATAGTAATGTTAGCTGCTTATGTAGTTTGTGAGTACAAACACATACTAATGTGATCTTATTCGACAAATATCCCCTTATTACCTTCTTGTGAAATTATTTATTTTTAAATAGCAAACTCGCTCAGCTAAAGCTGAACATCGAGACTTCGCTGACGAAAGCTTCCGGTGGATGATTATAACTCTTAACCTGATTTTTTGCCTGTCATCGTGTTAATCTTCAGCTTAAAAAGAGTTACACCAGCTAACTGCGAATCTTTAAACACTGACACCTTATCTGAATAGTGCTGCATGATGATCGTCATTCCCTCGCGCTTAGCTTCAATTCCTTCGATAAATTCTACTTCGCCAAAACCAACCACACTCTGATATCTCATCGACCAATCGCAGCCATGCTCACTAGGAACAATCTCAGTATTTATATCAACTTCAAAGCTAGCCTGAGGATTCTCCCGAAGGATCGATAATTTTAAGCCTTCTCCTGCAGAATGAAAATACAATACTTGATTAGAGTAACCAAAATTCATTGGGATGATATAAGGCATATCGTGATACGATACGGCCAATCGACACACCTGAGCTTTCTCCATAATCTCATCCATTTCGTTCTGTTGAGTAATTTCCTTATCTTTCAGTCGCATATTTTTTGCCCCTTTTCATTTTTTAGTAACTATTAACTTCTTGAGGATTGTGACTCCTTTCTATACTCACTCACCTGATCTAGATTTGTCTGTATTATGAATTGAGTATTATAAATCCGCCTATAAAGACCGTCTTGCTTGATTAATTCTTCATGATTTCCGCTTTCTGCAATCGTTCCATTCTCGATTACAAGAATCTGATCGGATGCAAGCACCGTAGACAATCTATGAGCAATCACGAAACTAGTTCTGTCTTTTAGCAAGGGGACCATAGCCTTTTGAATATACAGCTCAGAAACAGAATCTAACGAGGAGGTCGCTTCATCGAGAATAATAATCCTTGGATTTTTTAAAATTACCCTGGCAATCGATACTCTTTGTTTTTCCCCGCCCGAGAGCTTTATTCCTCTATTTCCGACCACGGTCTTATAGTGATCCGGCAATGTCATAATGAAATCATGAATATAGGCTGCTTTACAGGCTGAGATTAGTTCTTCCTCTGTGGCGTCGAGTTTGGCATATCTTAAATTTGCTTCTATGGTATCATTGAAAAGATACGGTTCTTGCATAACGATTCCTATCTGATTTCTAAGCGAATCCAAGGTTACCTCGCGAATATTCCTGCCATCAATTTTGATACTTCCTTTGATGACTTCATATAATCTGGGGATTAAATTCGTGATGGTGGTTTTTCCCGCTCCACTGGAACCCACTAAGGCCACCATCGTACCTGGGTTTACCGAAAAACTAATATCTTCTAGAACGCTAACCTCAGGATTATAGGAAAAATACACCCTGTCAAATTCAACTTTACCTTTAATGACCTCTAGTTTTTTGGCACCTGGTTTATCTTCTATTTCTAATTTCTGATCGAAATATTCAAAAATTCGCTGAAATAAGGCCATCGACCTTGTTATATCAATATGAATATTCGAGAGCTGTGAAACGGGCAAATAAAGCCTTCCTAAAAGAGCTACAAAGGCAATGATACCTCCGATTGATATTTCACCTTTAATATACAAATATCCCCCGCTAAAATAAATTAGCAAAGGTCCCATGGCAATAAATGTTGTGATCGTCATTCGAAACCATCGACCAACAACAGACTCTCGTATTTGTAGACTTACAACTTCCTTATTTATTTTAGTAAATCTCTGATATTCATCCTGCTCTTTGGTAAATATTTTGGTGAGTATTGCTCCACTAATGCTCAAGGTTTCCTGGATCAACTGATTAAGCTCACTAATTCTTTCTTGACTCTTAGTAGCAATCTGCCATTTTAATTTCCCAACTTTCCTAGTGGGGATAATAAAGGTTGGTAGGATGATCATACCTACAATGGCTAGTTTCCAGTTCATCGATATTAAGACAATGCTTGTGGTAAGTAGTACTGCGGCACTACTTAAGGCATTCACAACGGTCGTGTTGAATATATCCTGGATTCCATCAATGTCACTCGTTAATCTGGTGATGATCTCACCCGGTTTGGCAGAGGCATGGAAATTTAAAGACATATGCTGCAAGTGGGAATACATCTGATTTTTCATATCATAAATGATATGTTTTGAAATCCAGATATTTAAGTAAGACTGAGCAACCTGTAACAACCCCAGTAGTATCGTTACTCCTATGGAAACGGCTATCAACAGACTTAACAGCTTTAGATCCTTTTCCGGCAATGCTTTGTCGATAATATTCTTGATTAATATCGGGGGTATAAGCCCCAATATTGAAGCCGCTATGATCGTGCCAATCACAATAAGCATCCGAATCCAATAGGGAATGAAATAGCTAAATATTCTAGTGAGCATTTTCCGCGTAACCTTTGGCATTTCTAGCGAGTCATCTGCAAATCGCAACCTGCCGATCCCTTGTTTCATAGTATCCTCTCCTGTAGTCTAATTATATCATAGTTATGCCTTCCCTTCTTCAACCCTCTCAAATGTCGATTTCTCTTTCAAATTACCAATTCTTTTTTCTAGTGGAAACTTTTTATTATAGAAGTATAAGCTCATTGGGGAGCAAAAGCCACTCCTCTACATAATCTATTCAAACTATACTTTAACTAAAAGTTAGCCGTGGCTAACCTTCAGACTAGAATAAGTTAGCTAAGGCAACGAAAAGGGGGTACATAATGTGAAGGGTGCAGTTAGAATCGATCCATTAGCAGACTTATCTCCGGGTTCGGTCTGTGAAATAGTTTCTTTAGAATTAAGCGGACTTTTACGGCGCCGTATTCTCGACTTAGGAATCGTCCCTGGGACGTTAATCCGATGTATCCGACGAGGTCCTTCCGGTGATCCGACCGCTTATCTGGTAAGAGAAACACTCATTGCCTTGCGAAGAGAAGATACGGCCCAAATTTTTGTGAGAAGGTTATCGAATGGAGAGGAATGTGTATGATTCTGTCTGCCGAAAAAAAGAAACTACTCTGGCAAGATCAGTTTGGTATTTCGGTTACTAAGGACCAATTCAGTGTTGCTTTGGCCGGTAACCCAAATGTTGGAAAGAGCACGATTTTTAACGCACTTACGGGGTTACATCAACATACTGGTAATTGGCCGGGTAAGACGGTTGATAATGCCCAAGGAAGCTTCTATCATCAGCAAAAGTCGTTTTTGATTGTTGACTTGCCAGGTACTTATTCCTTATTAGCCCATACTGTTGAGGAACAAATTGCGAGGGACTTTCTTTGTTTTGCGAATCCAGATGTCACGGTGGTTGTCCTTGACGCAACCTGCTTGGAGAGGAATCTCAACCTGGCTCTTCAAGTCTTTGAAATAACTACCAAAGTCATTGTCTGTCTGAATCTTATGGATGAGGCTGACAAGAAGGATTTGGTCATCGACGTACCTTCCTTAGAGCGTGAGTTAGGTGTCCCCGTCATAGCTGCCAGCGCCCGTCAAGGAGAGGGTCTTACAGAACTTCGCAATAAAATATATCAAGTCGCGACAGGGGCTTTGCAAACAAAACCCCGTCAAATCATCTATTCCTCAGAAGTCGAAAATGCCCTTCAAGACTTGCTGCCTTTAGTAGCAGACATCGCAAGCCATACTCTGCCCCCCCGCTGGATTGCTTTACGGCTGTTGGACGGAGACCAGAGCTTCCTCAATAGTTTAAGCAATTATTTAGATATTCACCAAACTTCATTTCATCCGGGTTGGGAGGAATCAAAATGTGCGCAATGATTCCCTCGAGAAGTCTAGGTGAGGTTTATTGTGAAGCTGAAGGTGTTCGCAAATCTAATCTAAAGTCGTTCAGCGATCAGATTGTTGCCGATATTTATGGCAATGCTGAACAAATTACCAAGCAAGTGCTTTCTAAGAAAGGGAGCCAACGAATCAGCTTCGATCAAACGATTGATAATCTTGTAACCTCCAAGTGGTTAGGTTATCCACTCATGATACTCTTATTGATCGGCGTCTTTTGGATAACGATAGAAGGGGCGAATATTCCTTCCGCCTTCCTCGCCACCGGGCTCTTTGCTTTCCAAGACCAACTTACTCTCTGGTTCCAATGGCTCGGGGCACCGGATTGGGTACATGGAGTTCTTGTCCTAGGAGTTTATCGTACCTTAGCCTGGGTTGTCGCAGTGATGTTACCTCCTATGGCTATCTTCTTTCCCCTATTTACCCTCTTAGAAGACTCAGGCTATCTCCCTCGAATTGCCTTTAACCTAGATCACATTTTCAAGAAGGCTAGAGCCTGTGGTAAACAGAGTCTGACCATGTGTATGGGGTTTGGGTGTAATGCCGCTGGAGTAACTTCCTGCAGAATTATCGACTCTCCCCGCGAACGCTTAATCGCGATCTTAACCAATAATTTTGTCCCTTGCAATGGCAGATTTCCAACCTTAATAGCTATATCCTCGATTTTTATTGGCGGTACTATTGCAGCCTATTCAGGATTAATCAATGCCTTGGTCCTTTCCATCATAATTTTGCTGGGTGTAGGGGCTACTTTGTCGATATCTTGGCTCCTGTCAATGACCATTTTGAAAGGTGAACCTTCGTCCTTGGTCTTAGAATTGCCGTCCTATCGTCGCCCTAAGATCGGAGCAGTGATCTACCGTTCCATGATTGATCGCACCCTATTTGTTTTAAGACGTGCAATCATAATAGCCGCTCCCGCCGGTGGGGTAATCTGGATTCTAGCCAACGTCAGTGTTGGGGAACTAAGCATCCTCTCCACTGTAGCTCAAGCTCTAAATCCGCTGGGGCACTTAATTGGCCTGGATGGGTTTATTCTGATGGCTTTTATTCTGGGGCTGCCAGCAAACGAGATCGTCTTACCTATTCTCATCATGAGTTATCTCTCCACCGGCGCACTACAGGATTATGCTAGTTTGGAAGAGCTGAGAAATGTCCTGGTTAATCACGGCTGGACCTGGCTAACGGCAGTAAACGTGATGCTGTTTTCCTTGTTACATTGGCCTTGTGCAACCACGTTATTGACAACTTATAAGGAAACAGGCAGTAAAAAATGGGTATTCTTATCTTTCTTAATACCCACGATCATAGGAATTTCTGTTTGTTTTATCCTCACTCAAGTGGTTAGACTTTTAGGCTTAGTCTAGCCCTAAAGAAAATTCACACATCGGTTTTACTGGAGGACACAATGTATTCCAGTAAAACCTTATACCATTCGGGATTATTATTTAGGAACGTGACAATGGCTTGGATTGAGCGAATGGTAGCTTGAGAAAGATAATGCTCCATCGCCTCAGCTTCTGCTTCAATATCACAATTAGTTTTAATCAGGATAAGAAATTCCTTTAATAACTGGTTGCGTTTAACTAAAAAGTCCCCTATAATGTTCCCTTTTTCAGTAAGAGTAATTTCACCATAGCGTTCATACGAAATATACTGACCATTTTTTAGTTTGTGCAAGGCTTTAGTTACGGAGGGCATAGAAACACCTAGTTTGACACTGAGATCAGTTACCCTCACAGTATCAGTACATAGGGAAAAACGATAAAGTTCTTCTAAATAATCTTCCAAACTAGGTGTGAGAGTCGTCATCGCTACTCCTTAACTTAACACATTTGGTACAATTTCAATTTATACATATGCGAGAGCGTATCCGGACTTTCCAACTATTCTCAACTATTCAGATTTTCAACCCGAGTTCAGTCGCATTAATCCCTTATTCTAATTGGCACCAAATTAAACCATGGGCTTAGTTAACTCTAAGTCCATGGTTTAATTTGGTTTTGTATTTGTTTGTATTTGTTCATTTTTTTATTTGAGTGTTGTCTTGTGTTGTCTTCTGTTTTTTGAGATTTAATTAAGCCTTTCGTTTTTAGACTATTCTGTTTATTTATTAGGACAACCCAAATTCTTTGGATAGAACTCTTCATATAACATAAACTACACCACAGAAAGATTTAAGATATTAATCTACGGAGGAGGCACCTTCGATGGATCACTCAGATAATAAATATCCTTCAGTAACAGTCCACCCTCAATTGCGTCGTATTTTGCTGGCAAATCCAACTCAAGAATCTTTAAGCAAGATTATTGAATACCAACTCTTTGATCAGCCCCGTCCACCTCTTGCTGATGATATACTTTGCCTTTTACCCTATTGGGAGCAGCAGGCCTGCGAAGGGAATGTAGTTATAGCCTCCCTCATCCAGTACATGGCGCAATCGTCTCCCCGTTTTATAAAGAACGAGAAAATGATTCAAGCTAACCTCTTGCGGATTCGAATCTTGGCCTCGACCCCCGGAATTTTTTCTTTTCCATCGATCGAAATTCAAGAGTGCCTTGAACAATTTTTACAAACATCTGACCTTTTAGCAGACCTGCCAGAATTAGAGGTGGTATCCTTTTCATCTGATGAGATTGCTCCACTAGCCTCTGATTTAAAGCGTTTCCGACTCTCTCCTCACAGTCGCCGCTATATTCACAACTTATTCCACGCTGAGCGACGTGAAGCTACGCTATCAGTCCTTGCGCATATAGCTAAGAACTACCCTCTACTGCCCACTTGCAAGAAAGCCTATGCCCTCATGTTGTCTCTCGACAACACAGAGATCTGGGGACGACATCCTTTTTGCCTACGCCTAATCGCCAATCGCTTTTGGGACTATGAATTGATGAAGGCCATAGAAGCCTAACTTCCTCCTCTATTTCAAATAAATACACCGCTCCATGCTCGGAATATACGGCGACCATTCATCCTCAGGGTGGTTTTCTTTAGCTTGTTCAAAATGGAAAAGTTCGGCATCCATGACATCTGCATGGTGAATCACCAAAGCCTCCATCAACTTGGGCCTTTTTGGGGATTGCCACTCATATTTACCATGGTGACTTGTAAGGATATGCAGTAACTTGGATCGCAACTCACGTGGAAAATTCGGGATTCTCGCGATCTCCTCGCTCAGAAGTTCGATCCCTAAGATAATGTGCCCCAGGAGTCGCCCTTCTGTTGTTACTTTAATCCCTCGAGTGTAAGAATACTCCCCGATCTTACCAACGTCATGCAAAAGTGCACCCGTGATGACTAAATCCCGGTCCATTTTCAGGTAATTCACCGAAATCCCGGCTGCCATCTCAGCCACTCTAATACTATGTTCCCAAAGCCCGCGCAAATAGGCTTGATGGATTTTCAGGGCGGCAGGGGCTTGCCGATAGGCTGCTCCCCATACCGGGTGGATTAAAAACTGATCCAGTAGTGCTTTGAGTTCTGGTTGTGTAATCTTAGCTAAAAGGGACTGTAAGCGATGTTCCAATTCTTTCGCGGTTACTGGAGAACTCGGCAAAAGGTCGGATAAATCGACCTCTTCCTGGGGAATCATCCGTATTGTTTCAATCGTAAGATCAAGTGTACCTCGGTATTCAGAAGCAACTCCTTTGACACGGAAAATGTCTTGATCATTTAGCCATCCCAGGACCTGCGGATCATAGTTCCACATTTTACCTTGAATCATTCCCGAGCGGTCTTGACACGTCAAGGAGAGATATGCTCCAGGTTTTTGACGAAAGGGAACTTCTTTCCATTCGTTGACTAGGACAGTTCCCTCAAACCGTTCCCCAGCTTTACAATCTTTCAGCATATAATAAACTCTTCCTTTCTCTCACTAACCTTATATTAAGTAGTGTAACAGAGTGGCGAGACTTTTCTGTGTATATCGTATTTGCATTATAATCGCAAACAGTGTCACATATCCCCTATCGTTTCCAACTGGAAGCAAGAATGTCCCTGACTTGTATTCCGTCCTCCCCGTGGACCCAAGCCTAGAGGAAGTTTCTTAGCTGAGAGAGCACGATTAGTGGAATTGCGTCAATGAGCGCAGTCGATCAGGCGTTAAGAACCGCAACTGTTCACATGCAGAAAGCCCAGAAGTTTTGCGGTTTAGCCTGGGCGACAAGGGAATAGCAATGGAACGTTGTGCGAACACGATAGTCTCCGGTGGAGAGTATCGCCGAAGCCGCTGATCCCAATAGGAACACTTCGCGGCGTAGGATGCTAAGAAACTTCCTCCCACTTCCTCTCCCTATCTATAATTCCCCAAAGTTTCTCGAACTCGCTTAAGAATAAGTTCTCGAAACTCCACCGGTTCTAGAATTTCGGCCGCAGATCCAAATCCTAAAACCCAAGTAATGAATTCATTGACCCCGATAATGTCATCTTCAAAAAGAATCGATCCATCCTCTAAGGTAGTTAGTTGACTTGAACGATGCGCTACATCTTTACGTACCTTAGCAATCGTTTGCGAACGATTGAGAAAGCGTACTTTGACTCGGACCAACTCCCCATATTCCATTCCCCAACGTGGCCCGAACCAATCCTTAAGGGAAAAATCTGCTGGGTAAACAAACGATTCGTTGGTTACGTTCACCTCGTGAACATTCTTTAAATGATAGGTCTTAAACAACTCCCCGTGTCGAGCAACCAAATACCAACACCTTAAACGCGAATAATAGACGATACCCAAAGGATCCACCGCTATCTCTCGGCCGTTAAATTTGATAGTCACTCGCTTATTTTTCAAAATTGCATTCTCTATCAATGGAAAAGTATTCCCTTGAATAGGCTCCAAGGGAGTAAGTCCCCCTTTGATGTAGCGAAAACTCTCTTCCTCTTCTAAATCAAAACCAGACAAGATTTTTTGTCTTAACCCCTCTTTGAGAGCATTCTCTTCCTGCAAAAAATCCAGTGCTCCTAAGACCCCTACCGCCTCACGAACATTCAGATGCACCGGAGTGTAACGTTTTTCGGCCGCAGCCATAAACCATTTGACCTCCGGTTGAAAAAGATCCTCCTCATCGTTATCATTTCCTTCATCATGATCCGTATATAATGGTAATGTATTTTCTATTGAAGAAGCTAGCACTCTAAGATCCTGTTTCATCGTGCCCCAAGGAACGCCGCATCCATCGGCCAAGGTTCGTCCGCTTAATCCCTCAGGATGGGCTTCAAGCAAGGCCATGATTTTCCCCATGCGATCAATCGATTCCAAAGGATTCACCTCCATACATTTTCAGGAGGCGTGTGAATTCTTCCCTAACCTTTTCTCTAAGTGTGGGAGGTTCAAGAACCTCAGCACCCGCTCCAAACCCACGTAACCAAACCGCTAGTTCATCTAACCCTTCCACCTGATCTTTCATTAACAAACCTTCGACCTCCTCGATTAAGGTACAGGTTGTCCGGCTGGCAAGTTCCTCTCTTACACGGTTAAGGGTTGAAAAATGATTATGAAAACGAATGACAACCTCTACCGGTTTTTGATCCCGATAAACTCCCCAAGCATTTCGATACCAAGACTTAAGATTAAATCCTTCGATTGGGGGAAATGAGGCCTCCTTACAACGGGTGACATCTAAAATGCGATTCACTAAATAGGTTTTAATCGTTTGATCTCGCCCATCCTGAGCAATAAGATACCAATTATCAAGGACCCAGTAATAAACAATCCCTAGTGGATTTAATCTAAGTAAACGTGCTGCTTCTTCCTCTTTGCGATAGAGAATATCAACTTGACATTTACTTCGAGCAGCCTCTTCAAGTTCATAACAACATTGGCTGCGATGTACATCTTGAGTTGGAGTTCTCCCGTGCACAAACATGGTTTCTCGTGATGAATTGTTCTCGCCGAGCCATAGTTTAAGTTTGGCGTTTAGGGATTTCATTTCATCTGAAATAGGTGCCAGAGCACCTGCCACGTTTAACGCTTCTAAAAGAAGGGTCTTTTCCCTCAATGCTAACTGGATAGGTGGTAGCACCTGCTCCAGGCTGACTACGTACTCATCCCCACGGCGCTTAATGAGGTTCTTCTTTTCTAAGTCTTTCATAGCCCGTTCCACCGTTTTACTACTGATTTCTTCTTCATCCCGTCGATTAAACCGCTTGTAGATTTCCAGGCTGCTCAATCCTTGAGGGGTCGATGTAAGCATTCGCAAGATCTCCATTTGTCGGAGCGTTGATGCCTTAACCGGCACAATCCCATTCCAACCACTCGAGAGCAGATATAGTGTTCCCCTTCCATCCAGCTTAAATCGAAAACCGTTGTCCTTCATTTCTTCAAAATCCCTTTGAACAGTTGCCTGACTTACCCCAAATTTCCTTGCCAAGCTAAAGTAGGTATTTACCCATGGTTCTGTAGCAATGTCTTTGACCATCTCTCGTTGACGTGTCAACTTATCCAAACTTACCTACCCCCATCCCTTGTAACCTGAAGCAAAAATGTTAGAATAAGATATGTTGAAGGAGGTGAATCCACCGTGGATCCTAGCCTAAAAACGAGTATGAAGATTAACATTACACAAAAAGCTATGGAATTCCTTCACAAGGCCAAAAAAAATGAATTTTACATTGAACTTATGATCTTGACACAATGTTGTATTCCGCTAGCTACCCCCCCTAAGGTACGCAAAGGAAGCCCTCGAAAGCCAGAAAACTTTCACAGGTATAATGTTAATGGAATCACGGTATATTATGACCGAAATCTGATTCCCAAGCCTGAAGTAACCATCGATACTGAAATTCTCGGCTTTTCCGAAGGGTTAATCGTTACCGATTGGGTTATTAAATATTAAAGTCGGCCATTTAGGCCGACTTTTTATGTTATTAGAACATATTCTATCATTATTCCAAGATCTGTAAACTTACTTTATAATCATAGATCAACTCGTTGAACTCATCTGTAGAACCAATTTTATGAATTAAGGTCTGTGCTTTTTGCAACAAACGTCTATGTACCTCTTCCCTGTTGCCTAAAAACTTATTCAGCCGCTTCATATGAGGATCACTCGTAAATTCTATAAGTCGATGGTAGCGTTGGCTCGCGCGGGCTTCTGCCTCGACATCGAGCTGTAGCATAGCTATGGAATCCAGAGTTTGGTCAATATTGTTCATTCCCCAAAAAACACTTTGAGAATTATCACTGATCAGCGGTGATCCACCTAATTTATTGATCGCTACCGAAATTATCTCCATGTGCCCTAATTCTTCCGCTGCGATTAGCCCTAGCAGTTCCCGAACATAGCGGTTTGATATATTAGATCGACGGTTTAAGTAATGTATTGAAGATCTTAATTCTCTCTGGTATTCTTCGAACAAAACTTTAGCCAAGATTGGATCCGGGCCTTCAACATGTACGGGATATATTAAACGTTTTTTATAATAGAACACTTTTATCCCTCCCCCAATTTTTCAATCCTGCCTACAGTATATGGAAACAGGACTCCTATGGTCACACAAGAAAAAAACCCCACTATCACTAGTAGGGGCAAGAAGAGGGGAAAAAATGAGAAGAAGAAGGATTTATCGTAACCAATAAACTAATAGGTAATCATTGGATAGTTTAGATTATAATGCTTAAATGTTTCTGTTCCGTGAACTTTATGTGAAGAATTTGTTAAATTTTATCCTCCAGACCTTTTACCCCAATATCTCGTCGAAAATGAGCGTTGGGAAATTCGATTTGTTGCACCAGAGAATAAGCCTTTTCCCGAGCCTCTTGGAGGGTTTTCCCTTCTGAGGTTATCCCCAACACCCTGCCCCCGCTACTCAAAAGTTGTCCCTCAATGATTCCCGTCCCAGCATGGAATATCACTGAATCCTCTCTTACCTCAGGCAATCGGATAGGTACCCCCTTAGAGTATGCTAAAGGGTAACCTTCAGCGGCCATCACGACACAGACTGCGACTTCTTCTTTCCACTCCAACTGAACCTCAGACAAACGGCGTTCTGTACACGCCCAAAGAATCGGCAAAAGATCCGATTTTAGGCGTTTCATCACGACTTGGGTTTCAGGATCACCAAACCGAACATTGTATTCCAGAAGTTTAGGCCCCTTCTGGGTTAGCATCAGCCCTAGGAAAAGCACCCCCATAAAGGGTGTCCCTCGTTCTTGCATAACCCGCAAGGTCGGAGCGACAAGGTCGCGCATGACGTTTGCTTCCAGCTCAGGCGACCAAATCGGTGGAGGGCTATAGGTTCCCATTCCGCCAGTGTTAAGCCCGAGATCACCGTCTAAGGCCCGTTTGTGGTCTTGAACGGGAACCATCGGCAGCGCAGTTACTCCGTCAGAAAAACACAGCAAGCTGACTTCTTGGCCTTCTAAAAATTCCTCAATCACAAGCTTTTTACCCGCAGAACCAAATCCGCCGTCCATGATTTCATCAACTGCCTGGAGAGCAGTTTCCAGATCTTGGGCAACAATGACCCCCTTACCCGCAGCAAGACCATCTGCCTTTAAAACGCAGGGGGCTCCAATCGTTTTGAGATAGTTTTTAGCTTGGTCCGAATCCTCAAATACCTGCCACTCTGCTGTGGGGATCTTCGCCTCTTCCATAATAATTTTAGCGAAGGATTTGCTCCCCTCCAACAGTGCTGCCCCCTGATTCGGTCCGAAGATCCTTAGACCGGCTTCCTGAAAGGCATCTACGATCCCTAAACTCAAAGGGTCTTCCGGCCCGACTATGGTTAAATCAATCGATTCTTGGAGCGCAAATTCGACTAAGCCCGCAATATCGTGAGTTGGTATTGTCACATTCCATAACAAAGTCCCAGCATTCCCAGGCGCGACAAATAGCTGTTCAAGTTCCGGGCTCTGCGCTAATTTCCAAGCCAGAGCATGTTCGCGTCCTCCGTTGCCTACAATTAACACCCGTTTGCTGTAACCCATAATCTCACCTCGTCTTCCAATCGATATTAATGCTGAAAATGCCGACGATGCGTAAAAACCATGATGATGTTTAAACGATTGGCCGCCTCGATCACTGCAGCATCTTTAAGGGATCCCCCCGGTTGGACAATCGCCCGGATTCCAGCCTTAGCCGCCTCTTCTATAGAATCTGGGAACGGAAAGAAAGCATCCGAGGCCAAATAAGCCCCTTTAGAGCTATCTCCAGCCTGATCAAGCGCTATCTTGACAGAACCCACCCGATTCATTTGCCCCGCTCCGACACCTAGGGTTCGTCTATGATCTGTGACCACGATGGCGTTTGACTTGACATGCTTCACCACGCGCCAAGCAAAATCAAGCGCTTGGAGATCCTCTTCGGTTGGTTTATGGTCGGTCACCAAATCCCATTCGGTGACCGATGCTGTCCCTCGATCGATCTCTTGAACAAGGTATCCGCCATCAATGCTTTTTAGGCCAATTTTTGTTTTATTGGAGTCACCTCGTCCGACTACGAAGAGGCGAAGATTTTGCTTCGCACTAAGAATCTCTCGAGCTTCCGGACTGAATTCAGGCGCAATAATAACTTCATAAAAACGCTCTTGAAGTGCTTCAGCACAGGTCGTTTCAACCACTCGGTTAAAGGCAACTATCCCACCAAAAGCGGACATAGGATCCGCAGCATAGGCACTCTCATAGGCCTCTAAAGGGGTCTTTCCCGAAGCAACTCCACATGGATTAGAGTGCTTAATAATCGCCGCTGTACACGTATCAAACTCATGGACTATTTTCCAGGCTGCATCCATATCATTCCAATTGTTGTAGGAAAGTTCTTTGCCTTGAAGTTGTTTTCCGTTAGCCAGGGACCCTTCTCCTGCCTCAGAATTGACATAGAACGCAGCTTTCTGCTGAGGGTTCTCACCATAACGTAATTCTTGAACTTTTTGAGCTGTTAAACGAAGGGTTTCTGGGAAGCTTCCAGTAGGTTCAAGTTGACGCTCTAAGTACCCAGCAATCAGACGGTCATATTCAGCGGTATGGGCAAAGGCTTCAGCAGCTAGGCGCCTGCGCCTGCCTGCTGAAACAGTTCCAGTCTCACGAAGTACGCTGATAACCTCTTCATAGGACTCTGGATTGACAACGACAATAACCCGCCCATGGTTTTTGGCCGCGGCGCGAACCATAGTCGGTCCACCTACATCAATATTCTCGATAGCCTCTTCAAAAGTCACCCCTGGCTTGGCAATCGTTTCTCGGAACGGATAAAGATTCACAACCACTAAGTCGATAAAGCGGATTCCATTTTGCTCCATTTGTTCCATGTGTTCGCGACAATCCCGCGCTAAAATTCCGCCATGGATTAAAGGATGAAGGGTCTTCACCCGGCCATCCAAAACTTCGGGAAATCCAGTCACCTCACTGACATAGTTTACTGGAATATTGGCTTCGTCCAAGGTTTTGTAAGTTCCTCCGGTCGAAATCAATTCAAAGCCTAAATCTACTAATTCACGCGCTAAAACAACAATTCCCGTTTTGTCTGAAACGCTGATAATAGCTCTTCGCTTCATTCTTATCCCTCCTGTTGCAAAATCTGTACTCGTCGTCCGAAACGCTGTACCTTCCCTAAAACCAACAAACGCACAGCCTCTGGGTAGAGACGATGTTCAACCTCTAAAATTCTCTGGGCTAAACTCTCTTCAGTGTCCTCAGGTAAAACAGGGACCGCTTCTTGTAAAATAATTGGGCCGCTGTCCAGGCCTTCATCCACCAGGTGTACTGTACAACCGCTTACCTTAACCCCATACTCTACTGCTTGCAACTGGGCATGAAGCCCCGGGAAGGCTGGAAGCAAGGAAGGGTGAATATTCAGGACTGGAAAACTAACTTGACGAATAAACTGTGGACTTAAGACTCGCATATACCCGGCCAAGAGTAATAGCTCCACTCGGTTTTCTCGCATCCAAATCAGGATATCTTCCTCCTGAGCTTGGCGATGGGGGTAATTTTTGATTGGGAAAACACGAGTAAGAATTCCTGCCTCTTCAGATCGCTTCAGTGCCCCAGTCCCAGGTTGATCTGACCCCACAGCCACAATTTTGATGGGGAGACAGCCACTCTGACAGGCCTCAATCAAGGCCTGGAGATTACTTCCCCGACCAGAGGCCAGTATCGCCGTCCTCAATACTCCACCCCTTCTCCCTCAACAACCCTGCCTATGGCAAAGCTATTCTCGCCTAAATCAGTGAGTTTTTGACGGACGGAATTTTCATCTTCCTGACTAACAACAAGCACAAAACCAATCCCCATATTGAAGGTTCGATACATTTCTGGCCAGGCTACATCTCCAAGGCGTTGAAGAAATGTAAAGACCGCTGGACGCTCCCAGGCGTTTAAATCTATCCGAACTCCTAAACCCGCTGGCAAGATCCGGGGGACGTTTTCCGTTAACCCTCCCCCTGTAATATGAGCCATGCCTAAAATTTCCCCGCCCTCCAGAAGCGGCAGAATGGACTTAACATAAATCTTCGTCGGACGAAGTAAAGCCTCGCCAAGCGCTTCTCCTAGCTCAGGAATTACTTCATCCAAGGGGATTTTCTCAATAATTTTTCGGGCCAAGGAATACCCATTACTATGTAGTCCGGTTGAGGGTAAGCCTATAAGGACATCTCCCGCTTGAATCTTTGATCCATCAATTAACTGCTGACGATTGACAACCCCCACTGAGAATCCGGCAATATCATATTCATCTTCAGCATAGAAACCAGGCATTTCTGCCGTTTCTCCCCCGATCAATGCGCAACCAGCTATTTCACACCCTTTTGCTACCCCGCCGACGACCTCAGCAACTCGGCTCGGCTCCACCTTTCCAACTGCTAGATAATCGAGGAAAAACAAAGGCTCTGCACCTTGGACTAAAATATCATTGACGCACATAGCGACCGCATCTTGCCCAATACTATCATGTCGATTCATCTGAAAAGCAAGGCGAAGCTTCGTTCCCACACCATCCGTTCCAGAAACCAGGACTGGATCCGGATATTTTTCTAAATCCAGCTTAAAAAGCCCTCCAAATCCTCCAAGCCCGCCGAGAACTTCCGGACGAAGTGTTCTCGCAACCGCTGGTTTGATGCGTTCTACCACTTCATTTCCAGCCTGAATGTCGACGCCCGCGTCCCGATATGAGTATCCCAACTGTTGTTCCCCCTTACAGTTTCAATGCGTCAATATTCTTTACATAAGATTTAACTCTATAATCACGCAAAACTCATCAGCAAAAATTCCGCTGTTCTAAATTATTCTTACTTTGGTTTAAATTCGAGAGTGGAATAGGATAAACGCCATTAAAACAAGCCAAACAAACGTCCGACGTGCCAAGCGCCCGAAGCAGCCCTTCCTCGGAAATATAATGCAACGAATCTGCCCCTACAAACTTACGAATTCCCTCAATATCTAATTGATTGGCGATAAGTTTCTCTCGTTCTGCTGTATCTATTCCGTAATAGCACGGGTAGGCTACGGGTGGAGAACTGATTAAGAAATGCACTTCCTTTGCCCCTGCATTCTTGACCATTTCCACTAGCTTGGAACTCGTAGTTCCTCGAACGATGGAATCATCAATCATAACTACACGCTTATCTTTAAGAACGCTCGTATTAGCGTTAAGTTTCAAGCGAACCCCAACTTCTCTCATAGCCTGAGTCGGTTGAATAAAGGTGCGTCCGACGTAACGGTTCTTAATAAGTCCTTCACCAAAGGGAATCCCCAAAGCCGTGGCATATCCAAGAGCAGAAGCAGTTCCTGAATCTGGGACTGCGATTACCAGATCTGCATCAACCGGACATTCGCGGGCCAATTCAATGCCCATCTGACGTCTGCTCTCAGAAACATTTAACTGATCCATCGTGCTATCTGGTCGAGCAAAATAGATGTATTCGAAGGCACAAGACGTTTGCGCAGTTTTGGTAAGCCCTTGACGCGAGTGCAATCCGTCATCATCGATAACAACAATTTCGCCAGGTTCGACATCCCTCACAAACTCTGCTCCAACAGTATCTAGCGCACAACTTTCTGAGGCAAGACAATAGCGGTCACCCATTAGACCAATACATAACGGACGAACACCATGGGGATCCCGCATTCCAAACAGCTTATCCTCGGCAAGGATAACCAAGGCATACGCTCCTCGTAGATCCATCATGGTCTTGACCAGGGCATCTTCTAAGGAATCTCGGCGGTAGCGAGTGATAAGGTTAATGATGACTTCGCTATCAATCGTTGTTTGGAAAACTGCACCGTTTTTCCCCAGTTCTTCCCGTAGTTCCAAGGCATTCGTCAAATTTCCATTATGGGCCAAGGCCATCATGCCTTTTTGATAGTGTACCACCAAGGGCTGGGCATTAGCGAGTAAGCTTGACCCCGTCGTGGAATAACGAACATGCCCGATTGCCATTTTCCCTTTGAGTCCTTCAACAACGCTGTCAGAAAACACTTCTGACACTAAACCCATCCCTTTATGCAGCGTGATGCCTCGACCATCTGAAGTAGCGATACCGGCACTTTCCTGCCCTCTATGTTGTAATGCATACAGCCCGTAGTAAGTTAAACGTGCGACCTCCTGATCGGGAGCGTAAATTCCAAAGACGCCACATTCTTCTTTCGGTTTATCTTCTCCAAATTCGATCATTCCCGGCCTCCCTCTCCCACCCAGTGAATAAATGATTAATTCCTATCCCGAATTACCTTAACTCTTAAAATTCAGCTTTGTCCTACGCCTGAGCAAGGGCGTCTTTTACCCGACGATAGACTTCCTGATAGGCCTCTTCCACTCTGCCAAGATCCCGTCGGAAACGATCCTTGTCGAGCTTCTCACGAGTTTCGATATCCCAATAACGGCAAGTATCTGGAGATATCTCATCTCCCAGATAGACTTTTCCATCCGCAACCCCAAACTCTAGTTTAAAGTCAATCAAGTCGATCCCCGCTTTTACTAAGATGTTCTTTAAAATTTCGTTAATTCTAAAGCCTAAAGCTTGAATTTCTCGCGTATGATCCACGCTAGCCCATCCCATCGCTGCGACATGAGATTCATTGACCATCGGATCTCCTAGTTCATCATCTTTATAATACAATTCCACAACCGGTCGGCTGAGAACAAAGCCCTCCTCGACTCCAACACGTTTCGCTAAGCTTCCGGCTACAATGTTACGAACAACCACCTCGAGGGGAATCATGTCTAGGCGACGCACAAGCATATCCCGCTCGCTTAACAATCGAACATAGTGGGTTGGGATACCCGCTTTTTCTATCTCTTCAAAGAAGAGTGCTGATAACTGATTATTGACTTCTCCCTTATCCACGATTTGTCCTTTTTTCTCGCCATTAAAAGCAGTAGCATCATCTTTATAGGCTACCCAGAAATAGTCACTCTGATCAGTATCGTAAACTCTCTTCGCTTTTCCCTCATACCTTAATTCCAACTTTTCCATATAATTTTTCCTCCTTCAATCGTCAGTTTATTAGCACGTTCGCCGCTCCAGAGCTTGGTGAACGTGCAATTCATTTGCATTCATCTCACCTATTCTAGGCCTAAGCGTTGAAAAATATCTTCTACGTGCTTCGTATGGTAAGCATAATCAAACAGGTCGTTAATTTCTTCTGTATTTAAATATTCCCGTATACTTGAGTCTCTACTGATCAGGTTCTGGAATTGTTCTTTGCTATTCCAGGCTTCCATAGCATTGCCTTGAACTAAAGCGTATGCTGACTCCCGACTGGCACCCTTTTCGACTAAGGCCAGCATGACGCGTTGGGAAAAAATCAGGCCGAATCCCTTGTCAATGTTCAGCTTCATTTGCTCTGGAAATACTTCCAACCGTCCTATAAGCTGGGTCATCTTATGGAGCATATAGTCGAGAGCAATGGTGCTGTCCGGTAAAATCATCCGCTCCGCCGAGGAATGGGAGATATCTCGTTCATGCCATAAGGCGACATTCTCCAAGGCTACTTGAGCATTGGCACGAATAACCCGGGCCATGCCGCAAATGCGTTCTGGAGTTATGGGATTCTTCTTGTGAGGCATAGCTGAGGAGCCTTTCTGACCTTTGGCAAAGGCTTCTTCCACTTCATGTACATCGGTCCGCTGTAGGTTACGAAGCTCGGTCGCCATTTTATCCAGCGAGCTTGCGATACCCGCAAGCGTCGTCATGAAGAAGGCATGCCGATCGCGTTGTAGGATTTGTGTCGATATTAAAGCTGGCTCTAAGTGAAGTACTTGGCAAACATGTGCTTCAACTTGAGGATCTACATTGGCAAACGTCCCTACTGCTCCAGAAATCTTGCCTACCCGTATTTCCTCACGGGCAAAATCCAAACGCTTCTTTTGACGTCTAATTTCATCGTACCAGAGCGCAAACTTCAACCCCAGGGTAATCGGCTCAGCGTGAATTCCATGCGTTCGCCCCATCATTAGGGTATCCCGATGTTCCAGCGCCCTGCGGCGTAAGGACGCTTCCAACCCTTCCATTTTAGACAACAAAATATCAGACGCTTCTACCAATTGTAGGGATAAGGCTGTATCCAGAACATCTGAAGATGTAAGGCCAAGATGAATGTGTTTTGCTTCATCTCCCACATTCTCTGCAACATTGGTCAAGAATGCTAACACATCATGTTGGGTTACTTCTTCAATAGCCTGTACCCTTTCCCACGAAAAAGCAGCCTTCTCTCGGATGACCTCCACTGCCTCATTCGGAATCTTTCCTAGTTTGGCCCACCCTTCACAGGCGGCAATTTCAATCTTCAACCAGAGAGCGAGGCGATGTTCGTCTGTCCAAATCCCCCCCATTTCAGGAAGCGTATACCGTTCAATCATACTTGAGTCCCCTTTTCACTTAAGCGTTTTTGCAACACTTCGTCCTTCGCTTCGATGTCCTTCTGCATCTGGGTTCGATAGTTATAAACCTTAATACTCAAAGGTTTATCCTGAATGGCTAGAATCTGTACCGCTAGCAACGCAGCATTGCGTGCTGCACCAATGCCTACGGTGGCAACAGGAATTCCTGGAGGCATTTGCACAATGGAATAAAGTGCGTCGATACCTTCCATGGCACCACTACTGAGGGGAACACCGATCACAGGTAGAATTGTTGCCCCGGCCACAACCCCTGGCAAATGAGCAGCTAACCCTGCCGCTGCAATGATGAGTTTTCCTCCTTGAGCTTCAAAAGCTTTCACCCAGTCTACGGTTCTATCCAATGTTCTATGGGCGGAAGATATTTTGACTTCAAAATCAAGTTCAAATTGACGGAGAACTGTCAGTGTGTCCTCCATGATTTTGTAGTCTGAATCACTTCCCATAATGACCCCAATCTGGCTCATCTAAT
>LADV01000322.1 GCA_000961805.1 Peptococcaceae bacterium BRH_c23
AAGCCATTCCTGTCTTGAAACTCGACGGCAAATTCATTCGCAACCCGTTGATTAAAACCGAAAATTATGTTGAAGACGGAGAGATCGTTTACGGGGACTTTAAAACAGGAGAAGCAGCTGCAGAGGCTAAAAAAATCATCAGTGAAGCCACTACAGACTTTACCCAGTTGGATAAAGAAATTGATAAGATCATCTATGTATTTACCAACTTGTTCCCTAACTGTCTGATGATGTCCATTGATGGTGTTCGCGCTAAGAAGAAATTCTTCTGGGATCAAGCCAAACTACTGAACCGTCACTGGCTGGTCGCCAACATGCAGAGCGAGGCATATATGGGCTTCAACGCTTTCAACAACAAGAAAGCAACCGGTAAAGACACGATTGACTTTATTAAGTATCGTCAGTTGCAGGTGGAATGTAAGCCATATACCACGGAATTCTTTGAAGCAGTTATGGCACCTCTCCTAGAGAAGTAAATCTAGGCTGTGCAACCTATGGCGACCGCTGGGGCCTAAAGGTTTAGCGCTAGCCAAGTTTTCTAAAGGGCCAGAGTTAAGCTGAAACACTTCTTGCTTAACAAGCATGAAGGTTTGTTATGGATTTATGAGCGATTATTTATGGTAAAAACATACCTAGAGGGGTTGAAAAATGAGATACGCAGAGACAGGGTATAATCTAGAAATTGATTTATCCCGAGGAAACATTGAGAGGGTAGAAACTGACCCGAAATTAGCCGAACTTCATCTTGGCGGGCTAGGTACCAACGCTAAGATATTATGGGATAGGGTTCCCCCTGAAGTTGAACCCTTTTCTCCTGAAAATCTCCTGATATTTAGCGCTGGTCTTTTAACCGGGACCCCTGCTCCCGGTGCTAATCGCACCATTGTTTCTACCATTTCTCCACAGACTAATTTAATGGCATTTTCAATGATGGGGGGATTTTTTGCACCAGAATTGAAACATGCCGGTTATGACAAGGTGATCATTCGCGGGCAGTCCCCCGATCTGGTTTATCTGTGGATAAACAATGACAAAGTAGAAATACGTGATGCCAGTCATCTCGCGGGGATGGGCACGAATGAAACTGCAGACCTTATTCGAAAAGAATTGAAGGAACCCAACGCTCAGGTAGCTTCTATCGGCTTAGCCGGTGAAAATAAGGTCTTTTATGCTTCCATCGAGCAGGGCAGGTCCAGTTGCAGCCGCTTAGGAGTTGGCGGCGTTATGGGAAGCAAACGCTTAAAGGCGATAGTCGTCCGTGGTACAAAAGACGTCAATATTGCTAGACCAGCTGAATTTCTGGGGCATTGCAACGATGTTCTAAACTATATTCAAGTCCGAGCGGAAAATCCACTGGGCATGGTACCCCCTATTTTAGCTGGGCTTGGTTCACCGCAGGAAATGAAAATCCATGATGAGAAGTGGCACACCGAGAGTTTCATGTGGGGAAACGCCCGAACACGGAGGAGAGATTTCTGGACTGAAGACATCGAAAAGCAGTGGACAGAGAAACAAGAAAGTGTGCGGGAGCGGTTCTTAAGTTGCTATAACTGTCCGATGTCCTGCGGGGCATCAGTCGCCTACCCAGGAATCCCCAAATACATGATGAAATGTTACTCGAAACTTACCTATACCATGGCATCCATGACAGACCTGGATTTTGGTTTTAGAATCAACTCTAAAGCTCAGGCCTATGGGGTGGACGGATTCACAACCCCGCAAACGATTGCCTTCGCCCTTGAGCTTTATGAAGCTGGCATTTTGACGGATGAGGATATGCCGGGATTCCCGTCCGATAATGAGGAACGATTTTTCTGGTTACT
Organism: Peptococcaceae bacterium BRH_c23; assembly: GCA_000961805.1. The sequence continues at coordinate 1,824 of LADV01000322.1, forward strand.
GGAGAGAATTGTTCGGCGCGAAGGGATCGGCGATATTTTAGCCGAAGGGACCTATTGGGCTGCCAAAAAGATTGGTAAAGGCGCAGAAGAATATGCGCATAACAACATTAAGAAACATGAGCAGCTGCCACTCAAGTTAGGAATGTTGAATCCCGTCTATTTCCTTATGTATTCTACTGGGGAGAAGATAAACATTACCCAAATTGAAGGGCAGTTCCCCCAGGCGCCTTTTGATACGAAAGAGCAGAAAGAAGAGTTTATCTCGGATTGGTTCCATGTTCCTGCTGAAAAATTTAAGAAATATTTCCTAGACTGGGAACACCGCGGAGAACACTCCAATCCATATTACCCAACTGTTGAAGCTTCTTGTGAAATCGTTGACTGGATGGAGCAGATGCACTACATTGATGACGCCACCGGGATTTGCGCTGGTTTGTCATCGTTCCCCCTGAAGCCTGCGTATCATCTGCACAATTATGCCAATGTCATTTCAGCAGCGACTGGGTTTGAAATGAATGAAGCAGAGCTAGTACAAGCTGCTAAGAGGAACCGAACTTTAATTAGAGCCTTTAATGTACGAAGAGGCTTAACAAGAGAAGACGAACGTCCCCCAGAGGACCATTGGAAGAAACGTTTTCCTGATCTTGAAGCTACCCTCTTAGATGAATATTACAAATTTAAGGGCTGGAACCTTAAAGGTATTCCAACGAAAGAGTCTTTACATGAATTGTCGATGGATTACGTGAGCGAAGACTTTGAACAAAGAGGTATTATGACAAATGAGTAAAATTAAGAAGAAAGTCAAGGTAATCAAGATCGATGTAGATAAGTGCAATGGTTGTCGGGCCTGTGAGGTGATTTGCTCATCCTTTCACGCTACCCCAAAATATAGCAGCAATAATCCGGCGAGGTCTCGTATTCGAATGATTCGTGATCCTTTAAAAGATATCTATCTCCCTGTTTACGCGGGTGAATATGCTACAGCCGAATGTATGGGCAGAGACAAATATGTGATAGACGGCAAGGAATATAAGGAGTGTGACTTCTGTAGAGCTTCCTGCCCATCCCGAGATATTTTCAAAGAACCCGATTCCGGACTGCCTCTGAAATGCGATATGTGTGAAGATGAAGAAGAGCCCTTGTGTGTTAAGTGGTGCCTGGCTAAAGCCCTAACTTACGAGGAAAGGGAAGAGGAAGCCGAAGAAGACGTCAAGCTGGGTGATATGGAGATAGGCTTGAATGCCTTGGTAGACAAATATGGATTCCAGAAGCTTGCAGATACCATGGCCCGGATGTCACAGAAGGGCTAAAACATTAATTTGAAAGAAGAGGATTAAAAATCGTGGAGATTGTAGCCCCCTTCAAAGAGGCCATCGATGAAATTAAAGAGAGCGGCGCAGAAGCCGTCAAATTCTGCTATCAATGCGGAAAATGCGATACTGTCTGTCCCTGGAATAGGGTAAGAACTTTCAGTATGCGCAAGTTAATCCGAGAGGCAACCTTCGGTTTGACTGAGATAGAAAATGAAGAGATCTGGCGCTGCACAACCTGCGGCAAGTGCCATCAGAGATGCCCCAGAGACGTAAAGCAGATCAATGACATGATCGGCCTGCGTAGGTTCGCTACGGGATATGGTGTTTTTCCTGAGGCTGTCAAGCCTGTCCGCGCTGCAAGCGCAGGCCTTTATTCAGAAGGTAACCCCTTTGGTGAAGCACGATCCAAGAGGGCAGACTGGGCAGAGGGTCTCTCAGTAAAACCATTCACAGAAGGAATGGAAGTCTTATATTTTCCAGGCTGCTACCTTAGCTATGACTCTAGATTAAAGAAAGTAGCTCGAGCCACAGTCAATATCCTTAATAAGGCAGGAGTGGATTTTGGGATACTAGGTACTAAGGAGAATTGCTGTGGAGAAAGCATCCGCAAGACAGGCAATGAGGCAGAATTCAAACGCTTAGCCAGGGAAAACATCAAAACGTTTATCGATAACGGGGTAAAGAGAATCCTTGTTTCTTCCCCCCATTGCTACCACACCTTTAAGAATGAGTATCCTGAATTCAACGTGAAGTTTGAGATTGTTCATATTTCCCAGTATTTATTTGAGCTGATAAATGACGGCAGGCTTCAAATTAATAAGGAGTATGAGAAAAAAGTTACGTATCATGACCCATGTTACCTGGGTCGACATAATGGCATATATGACGAACCGCGTGGAATCTTACAGAAAATACCGGGTTTGGTCCTGAACGAGATGGCTGAGTCGCGGGAAGAAAGTATGTGTTGTGGAATGGGAGGAGGCAGGATTTGGATGGAAACTCAAAAGTCCGACAGATTCGCCAACCTCAGATTAGATCAAGCTGTTGGGGTTGGGGCTGAGGTTCTGGTTACTTCCTGCCCGTATTGCATAACCAATTTCGAGGATAGCAGGTTAGTCATGAGCTATGATGATGTCATTCAGATTAAGGACATTACGGAGATCATCCAGGAGGTTATTTAGAAGAGGAAGAAGACATGCAAGAAGCGATTGGCATCAGGACCTCAGTTCATATGCCTTACGAGACGGAGCGAGGAGGTGTCAGAAAGTGGATTATGATGATGTATTAAAACATCTTTCTCTGTGTGGTCTTGATTGTGAGAGATGCGCCGATTATGAAAACGGGGAAATCAAACAATTAAGTTCAAGGCTTGCTTACCTACTCGGGAATTATAAGCCAGTTGCAAAAATGAAAACAGAAAGAAACCCTATTTTTAAGGGGTACACTCAGTTCGCAGAAATCCTGACCTCTTTTTCCAATGGCTCGTGTAGTGGGTGCAGAGGTGAAAATGTGCAATGTCCGCTAACGACTTGTTCCGCTAAAACCTGCCATAAAGAGAAAAGCGTTGATTATTGTTTTCAATGTAATGAATATCCTTGTGAAAAGCAGTTTACTGGTCGTTTAAGGGAACGCTGGAGATATATAAATGACCGCATGAAGGAAATTGGCGTAGTCGAATATTATTACGATCAAGTTAAGTTACCCAGATATTAATATTATGCACTAACCACCATTAGGCCGGGATTTGTTTTTATCTTTCCTAAACTAAAAGAAGCTATTAAGTCGGCAGCCCGGCCGAACCCGAACAGTACGGGTACATAAAAACTACGGAGGTGATATAAAGTGGAAAATGAACTATTGCTAAAAGAACAGATTCAACTACTTTGTAATAGTGCTGGAGACAAGAATTTTGGAGACGTTATGGTTGTTGGTGGAGGGATCAGCGGTATTCAAGCCTCTCTTGATCTGGCCACTGCCGGTTATAAGGTTTACCTAGTTGACAAAGCGCCGAGTATCGGCGGCCATATGGCCCAACTTGACAAAACCTTTCCAACCAATGACTGCTCAAGTTGAATAATCAACCCCAAACTGGTCGAGGTCGACCGGCAGCCGAATATTGAG
>LADV01000075.1 GCA_000961805.1 Peptococcaceae bacterium BRH_c23
CTGCAAGAAGGTTAATACGTGCGAAGACAGTGTCTTCGGGCCAGCGGATTAGCATTTCTCTTTCTATTCTGATAAACTAAAAAATGACAAACAGCGAAATTGACTCGTGCAAAGAAAGGCTAGGGGTTATTTATATGCAACGTTCAAATGGTCGAGCTTATGATGAATTACGAACCGTGAAAATTTCACGACAGTTTACAAACATACCTGAGGGTTCAGTTCTTATCGAGATCGGAGATACTCGAGTTTTGTGCACAGCCAGTGTTGAGGAAAAAGTGCCTTACTTTCAAAAAGGATCAGGTAAGGGATGGGTCACAGCTGAGTACGCCATGATTCCGCGGGCGACTCAGACTCGAACGCAACGTGAGGCAAGCAAAGGTAAACTTACTGGTCGAACGATGGAAATTCAACGCTTAATTGGTCGGGCGCTTCGCTCTGTCGTGGATTTAAAAAAGCTCGGTGAACGTACAATTTGGCTGGACTGTGATGTGCTTCAAGCAGATGGTGGAACCCGAACGGCAGCCATTACGGGTGCTTACGTAGCCTTAGTTGATGCAGTTCAATTTTTAATGGAAAAAAAGCTTATTAGAACGAACCCAATCATAGATTCTCTGGCAGCAGTTTCTGTGGGAAAGGTTCAGGGACATGCAGTTTTGGATTTAGCTTATGAGGAAGATTCCCATGCAGAAGTAGACATGAATGTGGTCATGACAGGCTCTGGAAAGTTCGTGGAAATTCAAGGAACAGCAGAAGATATTCCCTTTGATCGAGCTGATCTAGATAATTTTTTACAACTAGCAGAAAAAGGAATCCGATCTCTGATAGATGTTCAGAAGTCGGCAGTGGAAACGAGCTCATGAAGATTATACTTGCCACTCAAAACCAGGGGAAAATCAGAGAACTTCAAGAACTGCTGGTGGATGAAACGATCGAAGTCCTTTCTTTACGAGATCTTGCAGACTGGGAAGACGTAGAGGAAAATGGGGTGACCTTTGCAGACAATGCCGCCCTAAAAGCTAGAGTTGCCGCTCAGAAAACAGGACTGATTGCCCTAGCGGACGATTCTGGTTTAGAAGTTGACGCTTTAAATGGTGCGCCAGGAGTCTATTCTGCGCGTTATGCCGGTGAGCCAAAAGACGATGAACGTAACAATGACAAACTTTTACAACAGTTAGAGTCCACCAGTGATGACAAACGGACGGCCCGTTTTCGCTGTGCATTAGTGGTAGTGACCCCTGAAGGGGAAGAATTTCTTACTGAGGGTAGTGTTGAAGGTCAAATTTTGAGACAACGTCGCGGTACGGATGGATTTGGCTATGACCCTCTCTTTTATGTTCCTGAGTATGCGCGAACGATGGCAGAATTGACGTTGACTGAGAAAAACAAATTGAGCCACAGAGCTCAGGCATTTCGCAAAGTGATTCCGATACTCCAAACACTTAGGGGAAATATTAGTAGCTAGAAATCTGAAAAAATCTAAGAAAAAAAGATATAAAAAAATAATCGAAAAAGTTCGTTCCGGTTCTTGACGAATTGCTCAAGATGAGCTATACTGATCAAGTCACCAAATCGGGGTATAGCGCAGCTTGGTAGCGCGCCTGCCTTGGGAGCAGGAGGCCGGGGGTTCGAATCCCTCTGCCCCGACCATATTATCGAGGTTCGAAGTTCGAGGCACGAAGTTCGAATTTGCAGTTTAGTCGGAGGTTTATTGTCCCGTTTGGCAAGCGATTGGCTTGTTAAGCTGAAGTTGTAGACCTGGGAGTTTGAGTTGGCCCATTAAGATGCGCCTGTAGCTCAGTTGGATAGAGCATCTGCCTTCTAAGCAGGTTGTCGGGGGTTCGAATCTCTCCAGGCGCACCAATAATTACACTCTTATGGTGGGTGTGGCGAAGTGGTTAACGCACCGGGTTGTGGTTCCGGCATTCGTGGGTTCAAGCCCCATCACCCACCCCATAAAACAAAAGTAACACCGAGAATTTATTCTCGGTGTTTTCTGTTCATTAAACCGATATCATTATAAACCTTGATGTATTTTTCTGTCGAAAAGATATGAAGGCTCTTTCTCAGCCAAACTTTCGAAATTATTTCATCAGGGTATCCTCATTAATTTCCTGTATGAGTCATGGAGTCTGTCTTTCTTTTGTTCGATGTGCTTTATATAAGGTTACAAAGAAATAAGTAGGCCGAAAATTTAATTCGATTTTCGGCCTACTTATTTCTTCACCCCCCTAAATAGAGCCTTAGGTTCGTAAATAATTATGTAAGGGTTAAGCATAACAAGCATAAAAGCCATAAAACAAGAAATTAAGGTCGCAATACTTATTAGACCAGTACAACAAAAGAAAAGAGGACAGAAAATGAAAAAGATGAAAAAACAACTCGCAGTTGCCGTGACAGTAGCATTACTAACACTCCCGTTTGGTACATCCATGGTATTGGCTGAAACGGACAATCCATTGACGACGACAACAACAACTTCCGAGACAACAACGACTGACGTTGCTATCTCAAACACGACAACTTCGGAGACGACAACCACTGACGTTGCTACTACAGACACGACAGCAGACGATGCAACAGCAGACGGCTCAACGACAGATGATACAACGACAGACGGTATAACCACGGATGACACTACTACAGACGCAACCACGGATGACACTACTACAGATGATGCAACGACAGACGACACAACCACAGACGATACGCAAGTTACCGATGCCGATGGCACTGAAGTGGCTCCTTCTAACTGGTTTACTAATTTGATTGGAAAACTCCAACTCGCTCTGACCTTTGACCCGGTGCGCAAGAGTGAGTTAAGTGAAAGGCAAGCACTCGCAAAGTTGGCAAGAGCTCAGAAACTAATGTCAGAAGGGAAGATAGAAGCTGCAGAGATCGCATTAATCGAATACAGCGATAAGATCACCAAGGCCCAGGAATTCCTAGAGCAAGTCGAAGATCCAGACTCTGAAAAAGCTATAAAACTCAACATCGCCCTTACAAATGTTAATTCTAACAATATTAATGTTTTAAGCAATTTATTAGAAAAGCTTCCCCCGCAGGCCGCTCAAAAATTAGCACTTAATGTTGTACGCTCCATGGAGAAGGCTGTCAAAAAGATAGAGAAGCAAGAGGCCAAAGTCGCCCTAACGATCCCTTCTGAAGAAACAATTTCAGAAACGGTCCCAGCAACGACAGCTCCAGCGACGGAATCGGTAACAACAGTAATGCCAGCAACCAAGGATAAATCCTTGGAAAAGCAAGCTAAAATTGTATTGAAAGATTTTAAGAAATCTCTCAAAGAAAATGGAACTATTCAACTAGAAGAGGTTGAACAGTCAGACGATGAGGATAATGATGCAGAGGATAACGATACAGACAATATAACTTTAGAGGAGACTGCCCCAGTTTCTCAAGAACCTTCTAACAGACAGCCAACTTCTGTGACCGTCGCTCCAGCACAACTTGAGAAGGCATCAACAACGAGTAATCAATCGTCTGTACGAGATAACAAGAAGCAAACCAAACGGGATGAACCAAGCAAAGAAAAGAGTCGGGATAACGGCGGGGATAAAAAGGCTAAATCAGACAAACGGGATTAATAAAAGGGTTATTTATAATCACAAGATAATAATTATTAACAAAGCGGCTCGATTGATGAGTCGCTTTGTTTCTGTGCTAGAGACAGTCGTTTTATCGTGAACAGGGGTTTTCTAACTAGAGAGGACTTACATCCCCCGTTGCCATGAGGATTAGTAAAACTAAGGTGAGTGGGCCTTGGATTCTCCACGTTCGTGATAAAACGTGGTATACTAAATCTAAAGTGGTTAGATGAGGACCGAGAAAGACGGTGAAAACGACAAATGGACAAACCAAAACCTGAGTCCAAGCTTAAGCCGAATCCGGACGATCTCCGTCGTATGATCGGGTACACCATGATTACCTTTATGGGCGTATTTTTGTTTATCCCCATTGTATGGTTTATACATTTGATCTCACAAGACTCGGGACTTTACGTGCGCTGGGGTATCTGTTCGGCTTTCTTAGTAGTCTTCAATATGCTGTTTTATTATTGGAGATACCCAGTAAATTGGTTAAGGAATTTAATGGTTTTGGTGGGCATCAATTTGTTTATCTTAATCTTTGAATATTTTTGGCTAATGCAGAGTGTAGGCTAACAATGCCAGATTGCTGGTAAATATATCAAACACTTGTCATATTACTAGAACTATGGTATTATTTCTTCTGGAGCAAGTACTCCAATTTGCGGGAATGGCGGAACTGGCAGACGCACTGGATTTAGGTTCCAGCGGGTAAACCGTGCAGGTTCAAGTCCTGTTTCCCGCACCAATAAGAAAACTTAGGTACGCTGGGGCAACGTCTCAGCGTATCTTTTCTTTAGTTTCTCAGAAAATGTTCTTCACAGTCAACTTCACAGATTCGTAAATGCTTTTAAATCGGAGTTTTAAAGTCGATACTTCTCCGATGGAATGTGAAAAGTCCTGTGCTTCAATGTTTTTTTCTAACCGCTTCAGGCTAAGGTCAATGGCTTCAATTTCTTGATGATCAAGGAGAACAGTCCACCAGATGTCACTCTTTTCCCAACTTTGTTCAGCAGTGGTCAATTCATTTTTAGCTGCCTCCCATTTTTGCTGCGCAAGGGATCCTTCGACCGTATCAAGCTGATCCCCAATCATCTGGGTCGTGGTTTGAATAAAGCGATGTGAAGTATATGAGCCACCCAATAACAATAGAGTAATTACTATAATCGGCAAGAGCGTGCGCACGGGGTTCACCTCTCTATCTGTGATTGTTTTTAGAACCACGCAGCTTAGCTTGTGCGAAGAGCTTACCAGAAGAGTCAATGCTTGCTAAGAGGACATCCTCGATTCTCAAAATCGTTTGTTTTTGGAGTTCGCTTCTTAACCAGTCTAAGTCTTTATTGCTTTTGTCTAAGTTCCTTTGATTGAGTTTTCCGTCCAAGATAAGAGCTAATGGTAACCCTTCGAATGGGGGCGTGATCTGAAAGTCTTCAGGAATGGCTGGCCTTTTCTGAGATTTGGGAATGACACTCACTTGGCCATTGTTTTCCAGTATGGCATATTCCACATCAGCAATGTTGGGGACGTTTTTAAGGCGGAGTTCTTCGAGTAGGTCAGTAAGGTTATAACAATTCTTTTTCAATTCGTCTTCAAGGATTTTTCCACGTTCAATGAGAATACTAGGTTTGCCGCAGATAATATCTCTAGCTCTTTCGCTTTTTAATGAAATCCAGGCCAAGGTCATACTTGCCGAGAGAAGGACTAAGATCGGAATGATGCCGCTGAGGAGTGGAATGCCCACATTCTCACTGGGGACGACAGCCAGATCGGAAATCATGAGAATAACGACCAGCTCAAAAGGCTGCAATTGACCGATTTCCCGTTTTCCCATCATGCGAAGGGCGACGATGACCAGTGCGTAAAGAATTAAGGTTCTGAGCACAACTACGATCATACTTGATCTCCTTTTTCATATTAAAAAGACTAACTCGATCAAAGCACTTTTGATACTCACGTGAGTTATTTTGCCCTGAAAGAAGAGAGTTATCCAAACAGAATTGTCGGTACACACCTCACAGAATTAGATTTGCGGTTTTCTGCATCCAACTCATATGTGGAAACATTTCTTTACTTAACTTCTGCGCATTTACCGATCAGAGATCCTTTGTCACAAGGGCGTTTGAACTAGTTTTTCGCAATTTGATTACATGTTATAAGTCTGTTATAATTGATTAGTAAATTTTTTGTGCTATATTTATAGAGTTTCAGGTTAACTTTTATTTCTTTTGATGTATTTGGCCTGAGCGGGGGTTTGTAGTCTTGAAAAACGGTAAGACTATCGAAGTATCCCACAATTGCCTTGCACATAGAGTAATTAGTGTTTTAAGGGGGAGAATATATGTCAGTCTCAGTCGAGAAACTAGAAAAGAATTTTGTTGCTTTAGAAGTAACTGTAGACTCCGAAAAGTTTGTTAGCGCGGTCAGCCAAGCAGCCAAGAATTTGGCAAAGAAAGTCAATGTTCCAGGGTTTAGAAAAGGTAAAGCTCCACGCCGCATGGTTGAGGCACATGTCGGGAAGGAAGCCCTATACGACGAAGCTCTGGATCATTTGATCGGACCGGCCTATGCATCAGCCGTTATGGAAAGTGGAATTGACCCTGTCGATCGTCCTGAAGTGGACTTAGTACAGATCGAAGAAGGGAAAGACCTAATCTTTAAGGCTAAAGTCATGGTTAAGCCTGAGGTTGAGCTGGGAGTTTACACAGGGTTACAAATTGAACAAGATGCAGCAAGCATCACAGAAGAGCAAGTCATGGAAGCGTTAGTAAGCAAACAGCAACAACATGCCCGCCTAGTTACTCTTGAAGAGGGCAAGGTAGAAAATGATGATACCGTCAGCATTGACTTTGAAGGCTTTGTTGATGAAGTTCCCTTTGTAGGTGGTAAAGCGGAGGACTATGAGCTAGTTATTGGTTCAGGTACCTTTATTCCTGGCTTTGAGGAAGGCCTGATTGGAACTGAAATCGGACAACCGGTTGATGTCAACGTTACCTTCCCAGCTGAATATCATAGTACAGAGCTTGCTGGAAAGCCCGCTGTTTTCAAAACTAGTGTTAAAAAAATCCAGCGTAAAGAACTTTCTGCTCTAGATGATGAATTTGCAAAAGATGTCAGTGAATTTGAGACTCTTGATGAATTGAAAACCGACTTACAGAATAAATTAATGAAGAGTACCGAATTAAGAATCAAAGATGAACATCTCAAGAAAATCCTAGCTAAGGTCGTAGACAATGCCAGCGTCGAAATTCCGGAAGTTATGATTACGGAGCGAATCAAGGTTATGGTGGAGGACCTAAATCGTAATCTTGCACAGCAAGGCATGACAATTGAGCAGTATTACCAGTACACCAACACTACTGAAGAAGTCATGAAGGAACGTTTACGTCCTCAAGCTGCGGAAAGCGTCAAAATGGATTTAGTTTTAGAAACTATTGCTAAGGTAGAAGGAATTGAGGTCTCTGAAGACGAACTAGACGAAGAGATCAAAAAACTTGGTGAGCGTCATGGACAGGACGCTGTAGCGCTCAAAAAGGCCCTCATGGCGCGTGGAGATCTTCAGTTCTACAGAAATAGTTTAATCAGCGAAAAGACAGTTAGCTATTTAGTAGAACAGAACACCTAAGACCTACGCCTTGGGGGAAAATTCTGAGGTATAGAGGTGAGAGGATGGCAAAGTACACCGAAGACAAAAATCAACTAAAGTGTTCTTTTTGCGGCAAAACCCAAGAGCAAGTGAAAAAATTGGTTGCGGGTCCAGGCGTTTACATTTGTGACGAGTGCATAGAACTCTGTAATGAGATCATAGAGGAAGAGTTGACGGATGACTTAGGCGTTGAAATCGGAGATATTTTAAAACCTAAGGAAATCCGGTCAGTGATCGATCAGTATGTTATTGGTCAGGAACAAGCCAAAAAAGCACTTTCCGTAGCAGTCTATAATCATTATAAACGGATCAACCTAGGCATGAAAATCGATGATGTTGAATTGCAAAAATCGAACATCGTTATGCTGGGACCCACTGGTTCAGGAAAGACTTTGCTGGCCTCGACGCTGGCTAAGGTCCTTAATGTTCCTTTTGCAATCGCGGATGCCACTTCACTCACTGAAGCGGGGTACGTGGGTGAGGACGTAGAAAATATTCTCCTCAAATTAATTCAGGCCGCTGACTATGATGTAGAGAAAGCGGAAAAAGGTATTGTGTACATCGACGAAATTGATAAGATTGCCCGTAAGTCGGAAAACCCTTCTATTACAAGGGATGTATCGGGAGAAGGGGTTCAACAAGCCTTGCTGAAGATCCTCGAAGGCACGGTTGCCAGTGTACCTCCTCAAGGTGGTCGCAAACATCCTCACCAAGAATTCATCCAGTTGGATACCACGAATATTCTCTTTATTGTCGGCGGAGCGTTTGACGGAATTGAGAAAATTATTCAAAATAGGTCTGGACAAAAGACTATGGGCTTTGGTGCTAATATTCAGAACAAATCTGAAAGAAATGTTGGCGAAGTCCTGAAGGATATTTTACCGATAGACCTTCAGAAGTTTGGCTTAATTCCTGAGTTTGTAGGACGTTTACCCGTAATAGTAACCCTTGAGGCATTGGATGAAGCAGCTTTAGTTCGCATACTCACCGAACCTAAGAATGCTTTGGTTAAGCAATACCAAAAGCTCATGGAACTAGACGGGGTAACCCTTGAATTCAAAGACGCGGCACTATCTTCGATAGCGACTGAAGCGATTCGGAGGAATACCGGGGCAAGGGGCTTAAGGGCTATTGTGGAGGAACTCATGCTTAATGTGATGTATGATCTGCCCTCCCGCAATGATGTCATGAAATGCGTTGTCACCCAAGATGTTGTCTTAAAGAAAGAAGAACCTCTTCTTGTTATGACGGATAAAGTCAAAAAAGGCAAGAAAGAAGAGTCAGCTTAGGCGAGGCGCAAGGCTCTTTGCTCTATACTCAAGGCATAAGGTTCGATACACGAAGACGATACACGAGCTCTGAAGATGAAGTTTTATCATACTTCATCAAAACGTAGCTTTTCTTAAAATCGATCAATAATAAAACACCGGAGTAGCTTAAAAATAAGCTGCACCGGTGTTTTTTATAGAAAGGGTTTAATTCCCACTTAGTGGTAATACTAAACTAGTAGACTGCTAGGAAGGGGAATATGAGCATGAATGGACTCAGTGGAATTGTTATGGTTGTTCAGTTGGTTTTTGCTGTTATTATTGGGCTATATTTTTGGGGGATGCTAAAGTCTCAACAAGGAAATAAAGTCTCCGTTGAACGAGAGTCACGTAAAGAACTTGAAAAATTACAAACAATGCGCAAGATTGCGTTAACCACTCCCTTGTCCGAACGAACTCGTCCAGTTCACTTCGATGAGATCATCGGGCAAAAAGAGGGGATCAAAGCACTGCGAGCTGCTTTATGTGGTCCCAACCCACAACATGTCTTGATTTATGGAAGTCCTGGCGTGGGGAAAACCGCTGCAGCAAGGTTGATCTTAGAGGAAGCCAAGAAAAATCCCTTTTCACCCTTTAAATCAAATGCTCACTTCACAGAAATCGATGGAGCGACGGCACGTTTTGATGAGCGTGGAATCGCCGATCCTCTAATCGGTTCAGTACATGATCCAATTTACCAAGGGGCAGGAGCCATGGGACTAGCGGGGATTCCACAGCCTAAACAAGGGGCAGTCACCAAAGCTCACGGCGGGATACTATTTATTGATGAGATTGGGGAGCTTCATCCCATTCAGATTAACAAACTGTTAAAGGTCTTAGAAGATCGCAAAGTGACGCTGGAAAGTGCCTACTATAGCTCCGAGGACTCCAATATTCCTCAACATATCCATGATATTTTTCAAAACGGCCTACCCGCAGATTTTCGCCTTGTGGGAGCAACGACTCGTAGCCCAGAACAAATTCCCCCTGCGATTCGATCCAGATGTATGGAGGTTTATTTCCGGGGTTTGCTTCCGGATGAAATCTCTGAAATCGCCAGGGTTGCTGCAGCTAAAATGGAAATGCCAATTACCCAAGCAGCGGTTGATGTTATCAAACAATTTGCCGCCAATGGCCGTGAGGCTGTCAATATGGTCCAGCTTGCGGCAGGGGTCGCTTTAACCGATCGGTTGCCACAGGTGGACGTTGAAATCGTGGAATGGGTGGTGACCACGGGTCAATATGCACCTCGCCCCGATAAAAAAGTGCCCACCGAAGCCAGCATTGGAGTGGTCAACGGTCTTGCTGTACACGGACCCAATATGGGTAGGCTCTTAGAACTAGAAGTGACGGCTCTTCCTGTAGCAGCGGGTACAGGACAACTTTTGGTAACAGGAATTGTCGAGGAAGAAGAACAAGGGGACGAAGGAAAGAAATATCGACGCAAGAGCATGGCTCGAAGCTCAGTAGAAAATGTCCTGACTGTTTTAAGGCGGCAAATGAGCATCGAACCCCGAAATTTTGATATTCACGTCAATTTTCCAGGCGGCGGACCAGTTGATGGCCCCTCGGCCGGGATAGCCATTGCTACAGCCACAATTTCGGCCATTCGTCAGCAAAAGGTGGACAATTATCTAGCCATGACGGGAGAACTTTCCATCCGTGGGCGAGTCAAACCCATTGGTGGTGTTTCAGCAAAGATCGAAGCAGCAAAGCAAGCTGGATGCAAGAGGGTGCTCATTCCTCTAGAGAATTGGCAAGAACGCTTTGCCGAGTTACAGGGTGAGATCGAAATCATTTCAGTGGAAGATCTCACTCAAGTTTTAGAAATTGCCTTGGTACCAGGCATAAAACTTGAAAAACATGAGTTGCGGCCTCCTCTTGAAGAAGTCTTGAGCAGATTGGATTTTGCCGTTAATAAAGTGGTAACGAAGGCAGTTGCCAATTTGCCTGAACAGGGCAAAACATGTTAGAATAGATAATGATAAGTTTGGCACACTAGCTCTAGTGTGTCTTTTTCTGTACTAGTGTTCATTCTGGGCTGCATTTTGAGTAACTTCGTTACTGGTATATTTTTTACAGGGGGGATATCTATGATTAAAGAACGCGAATTACCCTTGCTCCCTTTACGTGGGATTCTTGTTTTTCCGTATATGGTTATTCACCTCGATGTAGGTAGGGAACGTTCTATGGTGGCCATTGAGAAGGCCATGCTCGAAGATCGAATTATACTCTTAGTATCTCAGAAAGAAACGGAGATTGATTCGCCGAATCCGGATGATTTGTATGATATGGGTACCGTCGCCGAAATCAAGCAACTCTTAAAGCTTCCTGGAGGCACCATGCGTGTCTTAGTGGAAGGAATATCACGAGGTCGTGTCCTCGAATTTTTAGAGGAGGACCTGTTTTACAAGGTAAGAGTCGAGGAAATGGTCGAGGAAAAGAAATCCCTAAACCCTGAAATTGAAACATTAATTCGAAGCATGACGCATCAGTTTGAGGAATACGCCAAACTCGGTAAACGCGTACCCTTAGAAACCTTAGGAACGGTATTGGCTGTGGAAGAACCGGGGCAATTAGCTGATATTGTCGCGTCTCACCTCAATCTTAAAGTTCCAGATAAGCAAACAATTCTGGAAGCAATGTCGGTTGAATTACGCTTAGAACGTTTAACGGAACTGATCATGCGCGAGATTGAGATCCTAGAATTAGAACGACGCATTGGTCAGCGTGTGCGAAAGCAAATGGATAAAGCCCAAAAAGAATATTATTTGCGTGAACAGATGAAAGCCATCCAAAAGGAACTGGGAGATAAGGACGAGCGTCAAGTGGAGGCGGATGAATACCGCGAAAAGTTTGCCAAGGCTAAGTGTCCCAAAGAGGTTGAACAAAAAGCACTCAAAGAAATTGAACGCTTAGAAAAAATGCCTCCGTCCTCTGCTGAGGGCACCGTGGTACGTACTTATCTCGATTGGATTCTCGCGCTTCCTTGGGTTAAGACATCTCGCGATAAGATTGATTTAGTCAAAGCTGAAGAAATCTTAAATGAGGATCACTACGGACTCGAGAAAATCAAGGAGCGGATTCTAGAGTTCTTGGCGATTCGGAAATTAACGCCTAAAATGAAAAGTCCTATTCTCTGCTTAGTAGGTCCTCCGGGAGTCGGAAAAACATCGTTAGCCAAATCAATTTCCAGAGCCTTAAATCGAAAATTCGTACGTATGTCTTTAGGTGGTTTGCGGGATGAGGCTGAAATTAGAGGACACCGACGCACTTATATTGGAGCATTACCCGGACGAATTATTCAGGGGGTTCGGACAGCTGGAACTCGTAATTCAGTTTTCCTCCTTGATGAGATTGATAAAATGACCTCGGATTTTCGTGGTGACCCGGCCTCAGCTCTCTTGGAGGTTCTAGATCCAGAGCAAAACAGTACCTTCACAGATCATTACTTAGAACTCCCCTTTGACTTATCTCAAACCCTTTTCGTCCTGACGGCTAATACCCTGCACACCATTCCACGTCCACTCTTAGACCGCATGGAGGTCATCACCCTCAGCGGCTATACAGAAGATGAAAAGGTCAATATCGCCAAGCGCTACCTCGTGCCAAAGCAGATGGAAGCGCATGGACTGAACAGCGACATTTTATCCATGGAGGAGGATGTCCTGCTTAAATTAGTCCAAGGGTATACACGAGAATCTGGAGTACGGGGTCTCGAACGTCAGGTCGCAAATTTCTGTCGGAAAATTGCTATTCGCTGGGTGAAAAAAGAATGGGAACCACATACCGCGACCGTGGAAGATCTGGAATCTGCCTTAGGTGCACCACGTTATCATTTCCAAGTAGCGGCAAAGGCTCCTGAAATAGGAGCGGTAACAGGACTGGCCTTCACGGAAGTCGGAGGGGTTGTGTTAACGATTGAAGTTACCCCCTTGCCTGGAAAAGGAAGACTAACCTTAACTGGAAAATTAGGGGATGTCATGAAGGAATCTGCCCAAGCGGCCTGGACCTTTGTCCGAGCTTATGCTCGTCAACTTGGCATAGAAGAAGACTTTTATGATCGAACAGACCTTCATATTCACGTTCCGGAAGGTGCTACACCTAAAGACGGACCCTCTGCTGGTATTACAATGGCCACTGCAATGGCGTCAGCCTTGGCGAAACGGGCTGTTAGAGCGGATCTCGCTATGACTGGGGAAATAACCTTACGTGGAAATGTTTTACCCATCGGAGGCGTCAAAGAAAAGGTCCTGGCAGCCCATCGAGCAGGTATTAAAGTCGTGCTTCTCCCAGAAGAAAACCGCAAGGACCTTGAAGAAATTCCCGAAAACATTCGTAAGTTACTAGAATTTCACTTTGTCAGCCGTATTGAGGAAGTCCTAACCCTCGCTCTCTTGCCGCTGGCTCATTCGGACCAAGCGCCTGGAGATGTTCCCCTAAATTCGATATACTCTCCAAGCGGAATTCCGAGCACAGAACGAAGCCCAGAAGAATGGCCACCTACCTGCTAAAGTGGAGGGTTCGCGACACACGTTCTCGGGAGGATCGCGTCACACTTGCTCAGCCATGCGCTCGTCGTGCCAAACTAGGGCTTTAATCCGTTATGCATGTAGCTGGGCGAAACACATGTGTTTCGGCCAAAGCGACCGCAGCGCGCTATGCCATCACGGCGCTCTAATCTCGAACATCCTGTTCGAGTCATGGCGCACCCTGCACTAGGCACGTCCTGTGCCGTCGTCCCTGTCGCATGGCCGGCGGAACACATCCTTGTGTTCCGCCCTGCTATGAAAGCGGATTATAGCTGAGTTTGGCTACGACTCACGCAGAGGCATCACGCCGCGTGATCGCGACCCTCTGGGGTTGGGAGGACGGAAGGGGCACGAGAGTTAGTTCTTAGTTCCATTTAACCGCAGAACGAAGCCTAGAAGAACGACCACCTACCGGCTAAGGCGAGGGTCGTGTCGGGGAACGAGGGACGATTCTTAACTCCATCTTTGGTGACATAAAAAGCGCACCCAACATCGACATCGTTCTAAACCCCCGTCGACCCAAGTCCAGAGGAAGTTTCTTGGCTTAGAGAGCACGATTAGTGGAATTGCGTCAATGAGCGCAGTCGATCAGGCGT
>LADV01000005.1 GCA_000961805.1 Peptococcaceae bacterium BRH_c23
ACCCACCCCCATCCTTGATATGACTATGTCAGATAGGGGATAGAAATACCCAGTGAATACATCAGTTAGTTTGACAATCAGTGCTAATAATTGTAAATTTATGTACTGAAAGGGTTTACAAGAATTTAGAATTAAGGTTATAATGAAAACAATTCAATATTAGGTAATGAGTGATTTTTTTCTAAGGAAAAGAATTTAAAAGGGAAGTCAGTTAAAATCTGACGCGGTCTCGCCACTGTCATAGGGAGTTGCCTCACAAAGTGTCACTGGATTTTATCTGGGAAGACGTGGGGTAATGATGAACTAAAGCCAGGAAACCTGCTCATTTCAGATCAACACAGGAACCTACGGAAGATAGGGGAGGTGTCGTTTATGTCGGGAAGTCAGCGTATATTATCCGGCTAACCGGAGTCACTATATCCCTTTACAGGTATTCTGTAGAGGCTTTTTTTGTTTCTCTTGAAGGAGGCCTGACGGGTGAGAGACCGAGAGAAGAATAAGGAGATGGAAGAGCACAGGCAAGCGTTGCTTGATGCGCGAGGGGAAATCTTGGGGAGGTATAATTCGGAAAAGGAGCAGAGGATTCAGTGGCTAGTGAAGTTTATTGATATTGAAGATGAACTCGAAGAATTATCCCGACGGCAAAGCCAATGGGTGAACTTATTGACGATTGAGTAAAATCGAATAACATTGGAATTCAGGTATCGGAGTATGAGTGCTTCGGTTAAAAAGGAAGCAGGTGTAATTCCTGCACGGTCCCGCCGCTGTGATGGGGAGATGTTTCGTAAAGGCCACTGGTTTAGTCTGGGAAGGTGCGAAACATTGATGATCCAGAGTCAGAAGACCTGCCTGTATTTTAGACACCAACGACTCTACGAGCGATAGGGGAAGTTGTTAAAGTGCTGGCATCAATCTATGATTATCAGTATTTTTAGCCTCTTGACCAATCGGTTAAGAGGCTTTTTGATGTTCAAAGTGACCAAGGGGATATGTTAGATAGGTATATAGAGGGGAAGAATAGAAATGAAAAGAGAATTTCAAAAATTATATTCATGGCTACTGATAGTTGTAATGACGATTTCCATGTTGGTTATGCAAATGCCTTTGGCTAAACCGGTTTATGCGGCATTAGATCAGAACAGTACTATAATGCCTGTGACAGCTGTTTTTGACAAGAATTCTGCTCATCAAGCCGATGTGCAAATAACGACGACTCTTAATGGTAATAATTTAATCAGTATAACCAATGGTGGAACTCCGCTGACGGTAGGGAACGACTATACAGTAACAACCGGCAGTAGTATTACCATTGGTAAAGGATATTTGGCCCAACAGGCGATAGGAACAACCACTCTGAATTTTATTTTCAGTGCAGGCAATCCTCAGGCTTTGCAGATAACTGTTTCTGACTCTACACCGGCTTTAACAAAAGTGCTTAACTATTATCAAAGCAAAAATTATAGTAATGCCACTACCTGGTGGGATATGGCAGGACTCTGGGGCGCCGGGAATACACAAAAAACCAGTTGGGACACCAGTCAAACCAGTCTTTATGGAAATATTTTGGGAACACTGGCCAAGGGGGGAGATCCGAGCAATACTCTCAACGGACGTAACCTCTTGTCTGAACTAAAGGCGACGCAGAATAGTAGTACAGGTGCTTTCCCCGGTTCCTATGGTCTAACTTCAGGCGACCAAATCTGGGCTATGGTAGCTCTGGATGCTGCTAAAACAGAATATGACCAAGAAAAAGCGGTCTTAAATTTATTGACGTATCAAAATTCGGATGGCGCTTTTTTCTACTCGACTGATTACAACACCAGTGATCCTGACCAAACGGGGATGGCCCTGCTGGCTCTGGCCAATCATCAAACGCTGACTGGTGTTACAGATTCTATTGTTAAAGCCAAGGCTTATCTTAAGGGGATACAAGAGAATACAGGAGGATTTGCTTCCTGGGGAATCGATAATCCTAACAGTGTTGCTACTGTAATTTCGGGTTTAGTAGCTATCGGTGAAGATCCCGTAGCGGATGGCTGGAAAAAGAATGGGAAAACTATGCTGGATGATCTGCTCAGGTTTCAGTTAGACGACGGGTCATTTTACTCTCCCTATAGTCCAGGAGTAACCGATGATATGGCAACGTATCAGTCCTTGATTGCGTTGGGGGATATAAATGCCCATGAATCGGTCTGGCAGAGGCTGCAAGAAAGCAGTCCTCAAGAAACAAGTGACAGTACAATCACGCCAGTGACGGCTGTTTTTGACAAAAAGACTGCGAATCAAGCCGATGTGCCAATAACAATGACTCTTAACGGAAATACTTTAAACAGTATAACCAATGGCGAGACTACGCTGACGGCAGGGAGCGACTATACGGTTGCGAACGACGGCAGTACTGTAACCATTGGTAAAAACTACCTTGCCAACCAGGCGACAGGAACAACAACACTGAATTTCATTTTCAGTGCCGGCAATTCTCAGGCTTTGCAGATCACGATTTCTGATACTACTTCGTCTTCTACGCAGCAGCCTGCCCAAAGTAATATTACTTTAGAGGTTGTCGGAAAGAACGGACAAACTATTCTCTCATCAGCTACTATGTCATTAGTAAGTGGGGATACGGCTTATTCCGTTCTGATAAGGGAGCTAGGTCAGGGTCAGGTGACGGTTACCGGATCAGGTTCTTCCTTTTATGTCAGCGGGATCAATGGGCTAAATGCAGGGGATGATGGTGCTACAAGCGGTTGGATGTATTCAATAAATGGTGTTTATCCAAGTGTAGGTGCTGCTTCAATTTCTTTAAAAAATGGTGATGTAGTGGCATGGCGCTATACAACCAATCTGGGCAAAGACGTAGGTGACAGCAGTACAGGAACTACAACCGTTACTAGCCCTGCCACCCCGGCTGCTTCAACCGGCTCAACCGGCCTAAGTAACCAAGAAGTATTAGCAGGATTGAATAATGCCACGGCACAGCAGAAGTCCGATGCTAGACTGCTAGACACCACTCCCTCTGTCAGTCCGACGGCTACTGAACAGGTGGCACTGAAGACCGTGGACGGAGTTCAACTAATCATACCTACGGGAGCACTAAGTAATCAGAGTGCGCCGGTTAACTTCACAGTTGAAATCGGCAACGTGATGACTCCACCTAAGGCCGATACAGGTGCCATAGTAATCGATCCTCTTAAGTACCAGCGCCAGTTTGGCATTAAAAACCCTTCAGGAACGGTTCAGGAAGAGCCTATTCAGTTTAATGCTCCCGTTAACATTAGTTTCCCTATCGCGTTAGGAGATCTTCCCAGCGGGATCACGAGCCAACAACTGGCCATCTATTGGTGGGATACGGTCAAAACTGATTGGGTTAAATTGGGTGGCGTTTATAACCCGGTCACCAAGACCCTGTCCGTGCCGACGTATCACTTCTCCACGTTTGCAGTAATGGCAGATGGCTCTAGTGTTCCTAAGCGTTTAGCCGGTCTTGACCGGTTCCATACAGCCAACACGGTAGCAACACAGGGCTGGAAAGCCGGAGCAGACAATGTGGTATTGGTTAACGCCTACGCATTTTTCGATGCCCTAGCTGCGGTTCCCCTAGCCTTTAAGCTCAACGCTCCCATCCTGTTAACGGAGAAAGAAACGCTTACCCCGTCGACACTGGAAGAAATACAGAAGCTAGCACCGAAAAAAATTACCTTAATAGGAGGTACAGCCGTCATTTCCCAGGCTATTCAAGCTGAGCTGGAAAAAGTCTACGGAGCGGACAATGTGCTGCGCTACGGTGGGCCGGACAGTTATAGCACGGCTGCTGTTATTGCCACTGCCTTGGGTACGACAGGGAAGGCGATCATTGCCAACGGTGGTGAAAATAGCTATGCCGATGCTCTCGCTGTATCCAGTTATGCTGCCTACAAGGGAATTCCTATTCTTTTCACAGAAAGAACGGTTCTCCCAGCAGCCACAGTTCAGGCTCTGACTGCGCAAAAAGTCACCTCCACAATTGTGGTGGGCGGCAGTTACGTCATACCGGAAGAAATCACTCAGAGTTTACCGGGAGTGGTACGCTACGCTGGAAGCGACCATTATTCGACAGCAACCGCCATCGCTCAGGGGTTAAGTCTTAATACGAACCGGGTGTATGTAGTGACAGGTCTAAATTTTGCTGATGCCTTAACCGCTGGGAATTTGGCTGCGCATTCTTTTTCCCCGGTTATTATGGTGGATACTACCATACCGGAAGCCGCTTCAAGTTTCCTAACCGTCCACAAAGACACAATCTCCGACCTGGTCATTGTTGGAGGAGAAGGGATTATCAGCACGGATCAAGAAAACCAGCTGCGAACGATCGTTACGAACCCAGTCCAGTCCCAGGTAGGCGTTTCAACACGCCAGCAGGTGAATGAAACAATCAAAAGTTTGGCAGGCTGGGAAAAGGCCTATATCCAAGCCGCCTTCACTCAAAAGGCTTCGGGTGAAATCCTTGATCCCACGGTCTATAATTGGCCCACTGTCGGACTGGGGCGTCTGGAACGCTACGACGGCTTGTCTTATTATCTGGCAGAAAACGAGAAGTACCTTGCCCAAGATTGGAACTCCGTCACACGGAAAGTGACTAACTTGGCCAGAATAAGCTTGGCTGTAGGAGCTGCCAAAGGAGATCCTCGCAATTTCGGTGGTAAGGACTTGATTGCTGAGATAGCTAACTATTCTGATGTTGAAGCACAGGGCATCAATGGACCGATTTTTGCCCTGATTGCCCTGAACAGCAGTGATTACGATTTACCGTCGACGGCTCTATGGACGCCGGAAAAATTGCTAAAAATCATTTTAAACAAGCAGCTAACGGATGGCGGATTTTCCCTGGACGGAGCCGGGGATAGTGATCCAGATATTACGGCGATGGCTCTTCAGGCCTTAGCCCCTTACTACACAGACAGCCATCCGGAAGTGCAGGCGGTTGTGAAGAAGGCGATAGCTTGTTTAGCCGCGCAGCAGGACTCAGAGGGAGGATTCAAATCCGGGGGCATCGACAGCAGTGAAAGCGTTAGTCAAACAATTATTGCATTGTCGTCTTTAGGGATTGATATTGATACCAACTCGTTGTTTATTAAAAATAACAAGACCCTCTTGAGTGCCTTGCTTCGATTTAGCTCTACGGACGGTGGTTTTAAACATCTTTTAATGGGGAAATCGGATAACACTGCGTCCCAGCAAGCATTGCTTGCCTTAGCATCTTATGTAAGATTTAAGGATGGAAAGAATTCCTTATATGATTTTCGCCCCTAGTAGAGCCTGACTGTTCAGACCTCTTCTGTTAATGCAGGAGACTGAACCATGCTCATGCTCACTCTATTGCGAGGGGCTTTGTCTGAGAGATAATTTTGTTCAGTAGAGGGAGGGGCTGTTAACGATTAGATAATCTCTGATCCATACGGACCCTCATAGACAAAAAGTGTTTGAAGGAAGGAATAGAATTTGAAAAAGATAGCATCGTTTCTTTCCGTGGTTCTGTTAATAGTGGCCCTTCTTTTGACGGGCTGCGGTGCAGATAAGAACGCTGCATCAGGGTCGTCTAATGACAGCGTGACGAAGGTATCAAGCAATATTGAAGAAACCAAATTAAACGATACCGCTCTTGGATCAGACAACAAAAATTATTCAACAGATAGCGGTAAATCCCAAGTTGAACCCCTTAACTCAGATGTGTCCAAAACAACCGAGAACGACCTAAGTCAAGGAAATACCACCAAAGTCGCCGCGGCATCCACGACGCTTATTGAAGCTAATCCTTCCTCGCAAACACCGGCAATTCAAGTTCCGATTCCTGTCAAACCTGAAAACTCAGATAAGAAAGCAGTAACTATCGCCATTAACTGTGCTACTGCAGTAGCTAAAGGTCTCGACAAGCAGGAAAAATTCAAAGATGTCGTTCCGGCTAATGGGATCATTTTGCCTGCCACAACAGTTGAGTTTAAAGAGGGAGAAACTGTGTTTGATGCCTTGAAGTTGGTTGTTCGCGAAAATAAAATTCAGATGCAGTATGAAGGTTCCAAGGGAACACCCTATATAAAAGGGATTAATAATCTTTATGAGTTTGACGGCGGACCTTTAAGCGGGTGGATGTATAGTGTCAACGAAGTGAATGCAAGCTATGGGTGTAATGAAGCTAAGCTCAAAAATGGTGACGTCATTGAATGGAACTATACCTGTGATATGGGTAGAGATATAGGGAATAAGTGACCGGGGGAGTGAAGAAGGACGAAAGTGGTTACGGAAATAAGGGGGAGACAGCCTTGAACAGAGCATTCTCAGCGTTTCATCCATCAGTGAACTTTGTATTTTTTGCAATTATCTTAGCATTTACGATGCTTTTTATGCATCCGATTTTTTTGGGCTTAACCTTAACTTCAGCCCTTATTTTCTCCTTAATTTTGAATGGGCGAAGGGGCGTGAAGCTAAGTCTCTTATTCTATCTCCCCATGTTCTTATTAATCGCCATCATTAACCCCTTATTCAATCATAGAGGAAGAACAATGTTGTTTTACTTCATGGACAATCCCATTACGTTAGAGGCCATCTTTTTTGGAATATGTTCGGCGGCGTCTCTGATCGCCATTATGGCCTGGTTCTCTTGTTACAATAAAGTCATTACCTCGGATAAGTTTTTGTATTTGTTTGCCAAGATGATTCCGGCGGTGGCCTTGCTGATTACAATGACGATTCGAATGACTTCTAAACTAAAATATCAACTGAAGACAATATCGAATGCTCAACACACGATAGGGATAGATCATAGTACAGGAAATCTAATCGAGAGAGTAAAAAAAGGAATGAGAGTCATATCCATACTGCTGAGCTGGTCTATGGAGGATGCGATTGAAACGGCGGATTCCATGAAGGCTAGAGGATATGGGCTGAAAAATCGAACGACATTTTCACTTTTTAACTTTGATAAGCGGGATGGTTTAGTATTAGGCGTGATTAGCGTACTAGGGGGCATATGCTTTGCGGGATATTTCGCAGGATACGGGACGATGCAATTTTATCCGTCAATCAGGCCTATGGATTTATCAACCCCGGCTATCGTCCTATACCTAGTATTTGCTGTGTTAGCGTTTTTACCGATTATTATCGAAGTAAAGGAGAGCTACAAATGGCGTTTTTACAAATCAAAAATTTGAGCTTTTCCTATCCTAAGACCGAGGCAAGAGCACTCCAAAGTGTGAACTTAGAGATTAAGGAAGGCGAGCTTATTTTAGTCTGTGGGGTGTCAGGCTGTGGCAAGAGCACCCTTTTACGGCATATAAAACGTGAGATTACGCCGCATGGTCGTAAGAGGGGTACGGTACTCTATAGAGGTCTAGAAATTGAAAAATTAGATCGAAAAATCGCAGCCTCTGAAATTGGATTTGTGATGCAAGATCCTGAAACTCAGTTAGTGACAGATACCGTTTGGCATGAATTGGCCTTTGGTCTTGAAAATTTAGGGCTAAGCACGTCCGAAATTCGTCGTAAGGTGGCCGAAATGGCGAGCTTCTTTGGTATCGATGGCTGGTTTAGAAAATCGGTGGATGAATTGTCCGGCGGCCAAAAACAGCTCTTAAACCTAGCCTCGGTGATGGCCATGCAACCCAAGCTACTAATCTTAGATGAACCGACGGCCCAGCTAGATCCGATTGCGGCTCAAGACTTCCTAGCAACGATCGCCAAAATCAATCGAGACTTAGCGGTAACCGTCATTTTGACAGAACATCGACTAGAAGAAGTATTCCTAATGGCGGATAGAATTGTGGTCATGGAAAAAGGGAAAATAGTTTGTTTTGATACACCGGAGCAAACCGCCAAACTCTTAGCGGATAGGAAGGCTCAACAGACGATCTTTAAA
Organism: Peptococcaceae bacterium BRH_c23; assembly: GCA_000961805.1. The sequence goes on from LADV01000005.1 coordinate 7,889, forward strand.
GGATTGCCTTCTGCAATTCGAATTTATAGCGAGATAAGGTTGGGCAATGATTGTCCTTTAAGCGTGAGGGACGGGAGAAAATGGCTCGATGAATTTATGACCCCAGTCGGGAGGGTCTTCAATGATCCAGTGAATGATCAAGCTCAAAAGCAAAAGCCTGTCATCAAAGCCGAAGAAATATGGTTTAAGTATGCGAAGGACGGAAATGACATTTTGCGGGGATTTTCGCTTAAGGCCTACTCGGGGGAAATACTCTGTGTGTTAGGGGGCAACGGAACCGGTAAAACGACCATGCTCGGCGTGATTTCAGGATTACTAAAACAGTATCGAGGAAAGGTTGAAATTAGCGGTAAAAGAATAGAAACTTTCCAAGCGAAAGAGCTTTATCGCAACAATATAGCTCTCTTACCTCAAAATCCGAGAGCGTTATTTGTTTGTGATACCGTCCTAGGGGATCTGAAAGAGGCGGCAACTATACTTAGACTGGATAATGATAGTATAAGAACTGAAATTGACAGGATTGCCAAAGAATTGAGAATCACTCAATTCTTTGAACGACATCCGTATGATTTAAGTTGTGGAGAGCAGCAAAAGGTGGCCCTCGCTAAGTTGTTACTATTGGAACCCATAATAGTGTTATTAGACGAGCCGACCAAGGGGCTGGATGCCGAGTCTAAGGAGGAATTAGGGATAATCCTAAAAAGGTTATGCAGTAAAGAGGTTGCGATGGTTATAGTGACTCATGATATCGAATTTGCTGCGGAGTATGCAGATCAATGTGCCATGATGTTTGACGGGGATATTGTATCAGAAGGAAAACCTAATGAGTTTTTTGCAGGAAACAATTTTTATACGACAGCTGCCAATCGGATGGCAAGAGGCATCTTCCCCGATGCCGTGACTTGTGAGGATGTGATTGAACTGTGCAAGATAAGCGTCTAAGCAGGTATACAAAAATAATCAGAATCATGTTGATCATTTTATTACCGTTATTGATGGTGCTATCTTCGTTAAGTGGGGATAAGAACTACGGTTTATTAAGTCTGATATTTATAATCGTTGCGATGGTTCCGTTCTTCCTAAGGTTTGAAAAGCGTCGGCCAGAGGCCAGAGAATTGGTGGTTATTGCTGTAATGGCTGCTTTGGCGGCCTTAGGGCGGGTTGTATTTGCCCCGATTCCCAATTTCAAGCCAACCTCCGCTATTATCATCATAACAGCTCTGGCGTTCGGACCTGAGGCAGGGTTCTTAACAGGTGCTACAGCGGCAGTAGCCTCAAATTTATTTTTCGGACAAGGTCCATGGACCCCGATGCAAATGTTTTGTTGGGGGATGATCGGTTTTGGCGCAGGGATATTGGGGAATGCAGGTTTCCTCAAACGGAAATTCAGCTTATCCGCCTATGGACTCTTATCCGGGTTTGCCTTTGGCTGGGTCATGAATCTCTGGTATATTATCGGATTTATCAACCCTATTACCTGGCAGGCTATAGTAGCAGCGTTCATATCAAGTTTCTGGTTTGATTTTACACATGCAGTATCAACCCTAATCTTCCTTCTTGTGTTGGCGAAACCTTGGCTAAAAAAGCTAGAGAGGATAAAAGTTAAATTTGGCTTGATGGAATGAGCATATGCTAAGGGAGCTGTGAGAGCTCACTCGAAAGTGCATTTTTAAAGAGTACATATGTGTAAATAACATAGTGGATGGGAGTGAAATGTCATGATTACAGCCACTGTTCATAGTCTAGAAGGTGTTATCTGCAGACTCGGGTTAGACCCACTCATAGTTAACCGCTTTATGGAGGAGTGGTTACAAACTGCACACGAGGTTTCGTTTGAGGAAGCTAATGAGGTAGCTTGTATATTGAACAAAATGAAAAGATGCACTAAGTACTATTTAGCCCCAGATCCTACACAAGAGGGTCATCAGGTCGTGCTCATTGTGAGAAAAAATCGAGTAATTACTGTACTTACTCAGTTAACCAATTCCTTTTTCGGTGTACCTGAGGCTAAGACGATAAATGGCACACGTATGATTAGAACACTCGGGGGTGAGATGTATGAAGACAATGGCAATATGTGCATCCTCGCTATCTGGGTAAGCCTTTTATATCTAATAGATCGCGCAGATTTTTTACTTCTTGAAGGGCTCTTTTAAGAAAGATCTCAGGAGACTCCTCGCGTTCCTCAGTCGTCGGATAAGCTTCTAGCGTCAAACACCCTCGATAACCAGTTGGAAAGTGTTGGGCTACCATAACCCAATCAATAATGCCATGCCCAGGTAACCAATGCCGGTCTTCGAGTCCGTCATTATCCGACAAATGGGTCGACGCAAATTTTTTATCGGACAAACAGGACTTAAGCCTACTAGGCAATTTTAACTAAAACATCCATTATTATTATGATAATATTAAAAAGGTATGCACTAACTATGCCTTTTTGTGGAAATTATGCAGGATTTTGCAGTTGAATTTATCTTATTTTATGAAGGGGGTAAATATTTTGATTATTAAGAAGTTTTTGAGAAAGATTATCGCCGGGTCTGTAATCTCAAGTATGCTCATTTCATCCATACTCTGCTATTCGCCTTTTCTTCCTAAGGCAGAAGCAGCAACAACAGAACATAACAGTTCTAACTCTATGCCCTTGATTCAAACGCTTAATAAACAAATAGCCGATCCGGATCAACAGAAAGAATCTGATTCCAAAAGTGTTAATGAAATACTAGATAATCCTAGTTCTAGCAAAACTGATCCAAATAATTCATTGGAAGATCAAAAAACAGATCGTTTCATCGTTAAATACAAAAGCGAAAACCAAAAAGAAGAATTAGTCAATAAAGTAAAAGGAAATCTCAAAGAAAGAAAACTTACGAAGAACAATAAATTAGACGTTTATATAACTTCGGAAAAACTAAAAAAAGAAGATTTCAGCGCCTTGCTCAAACAAAAAGAGGCCGATAGTAATATCGAATATATCCAACCGGACTATGAATTGGAAATATCCTCCAACGATCCCTGCTTTGAAAGCCAGTGGGGATTAAGTAATAGTTCGCTGGTAGCAACCGGAAAGCAACTCTTACAAGATGACCCATCCAATAAAAATGATACGGAATTTAACAAGGATTTATTAATCAGTCTGATTGGTGATCCAATAAAACTAGAAATGTTAGTACATGTACTACAAAATCTACCAATTGAGGATCCACAATACAGAAGCATACTGGATAATATAACCCATAGTAATCTCCAGCAGGAACCAATCAATGAAGAAACCCTGTACAATCTCCTAAATGATTACATAATAACAAACCCAACCTACCTGGAAATGTTTAAAAATTCACTACCTAAAGATATGGCAGATATTCTCTTCGAAGACAAAGGTCAAACTCAAACCGGCTATCAGGTAGATGCCGGGGTAGTCCCAGCCTGGCATCTATCCGAAGGTGCTGGGGTCTTGGTAGCAGTCTTAGACACCGGCATAGATATTACCCATGAAGATCTGGCAGGGAACATCTGGGCCAACAGTACGGAAATACCCGGCAATGGAATCGATGACGACGGAAATGGCTATATAGACGATGTTAGCGGCTGGAACTTCTCTGCAGACAATAATCTGGTTCATCAAGAGAGTCTGAGCAGTGACGAGGTGCATGGAACACAGGTAGCCGGAATCATAGCGGCAGTTAAAGATAACTCGCAAGGAATCGCCGGAGTTGCACCAGCGGCTAAAATACTGCCATTGAAGGTGTTCGAAAATGGCAAAGCCTATACCAGCAATATCATCAATGCCATCAACTACGCAGAGGAAATGGGTGCCAAGGTAGCAAACTGCAGTTGGGGCTCAAGCAATGACAACCCGGCACTTAAAGAAGCCATCGAAGGTTCCAATATGCTGTTTGTTTGTGCAGCTGGCAACAGCGGTTCAAACATCGATAATACCCCGGTATATCCGGCAGCCTTCGACTGTCCCAATATAATAACAGTAGCCTCAATAAACAATACAGGCAACTTATCCAGCTTTTCCAATTACGGCGAAACAGCTGTCGATGTAGCAGCGCCAGGAGAAAATATTATCAGCACAACACCCGGCAATACCTATGGAGCCAACAGTGGAACCTCCATGGCGGCTGCCTTTGTCTCAGGGGAAGCTGCCCTACTGATCAGTAAATTTGGCGATTCAAATATCAGTGATCTAAAACAGAGGATCATAAATTCTTCCGATAGATTGTCTACACTTGCCCAAAAAACCTCTCAAGGGCGAAAAATCAATTGCTCCAATGCCCTAAATGAGATCTACCCTGACGAGGTTATTGAGATACAGGGAGATTATGTTCCCAATGTCAACGAAACAACGGAAATCTCGGAAGAAGATTATAGTTTATATGCCGCAGCTGCAGCAACCGGACAGTTTACCAGCGTTGCTTGCGGTAGTGATCATACACTGGCTTTAAAAAACGATGGAACGGTTTGGACTTGGGGGAATAACAGTTATGGTCAGCTTGGTAATGGCTCCTATAATAACAGTATATTCCCGATACAAGTACCTGGTTTAACAGGAGTGACAGCAATCGCAGGGGGATATAGTCACTCAATAGCTTTAAAAAATGATGGCACGGTATGGACATGGGGATATAACAATTATGGCCAGCTGGGGGACGGAACGACAACAAACAGAACTACCCCGGTACAGGTGTCTGGCTTAAACGGAGTTATTATTACGGCAATTGCAGGTGGAAGGTTACACACAGTAGCGTTGAAAAGTGATGGCACGGTCTGGACATGGGGATATAACTATTATGGCCAGCTGGGAGACGGAACAACTACCAACAAAACTAACCCTGTACAGGTGCTAGGATTAACAGGTGTGACGTCAATTGCAGGAGGATCTTATCATACTATAGCGTTGAAGAATGATGGCACGGTCCGGACGTGGGGATATAACTATTATGGTCAGTTGGGGGATGGCACAACCACAAATAGGACTACCCCGGTGAACGCAATTGGATTGACAGGAATGATAGCAATTGCCGGAGGATATTATCATACAATAGCATTGAAGAATGATGGCACGGTCTGGACCTGGGGAAGTAACAGTAATGGCCAGCTGGGGGACGGAACGACTATAAAAAAATCAACCCCGGTACAGGTACCTGGATTAATGGGAGTTACTGCAATTGCCGGAGGATATTATCATACCATAGCATTGAAGAATGATGGTACGGTCTGGGCATGGGGAGATAACACTTTTGGTCAGCTGGGAGACGGAACGACAACGAACAGATCTACTCCAGTACAGGTGTCTGGCTTGACAGGAGCGACAGCAATTGCAGGAGGATATTATCATACTATAGCACTAAAAAATGATGGTACGGTAAGGACCTGGGGATATAACTATTATGGTCAGCTGGGGGACGGAACTACAACAAACAGAACTACCCCGGTACAAGTGTCTGGCTTGACAGGAGTGACAGCAATTGCAAGCGGATATGCTCATTCAATAGCGTTAAAGAATGATGATACGGTAAGGACCTGGGGATATAACTGGTATAGCCAGCTAGGCAACAATGTTAAAGGCTATAGAGAATCACCGGCATGGGTTTTGGGAAAAAGTCAAACAGCTACATTGCCGGGTACGACGGGTAGCTTTATTAAAATTGCAAGTGGATTTAGTCACACCATCGCTTTAAAGAATGATAGTACAATATGGACTTGGGGTTCTAACAGTTATGGTCAACTGGGAGATGGAACGACTATAGATAAGTCTAGCCCAGTACAGGTGCCTGGATTAACGGGAATCACAGCCATAGCCGGTGGAGGTTCACACACAATAGCCTTAATGAATGACGGCACGGTCTGGACCTGGGGTTCTAACGGATATGGCCAGTTGGGAGACGGAACGTATACAAACAGAACTACCCCGGTGCAGGTACCCGGATTGACGGGAGTAACGGCAATTGCAGCAGGAAATTATCATACAATCGCCTTGAAGAATGATGGTGCGGTCAGGACATGGGGATACAACAATAATGGCCAACTGGGAGACGGAACGACTACCAACAAAACTACCCCGGTACAGGTGCTAGGATTAACAGGTGTGACGTCAATTGCAGGTGGATATGGTCATACCATAGCGTTGAAGAATGATGACACGGTCTGGACATGGGGATATAACAGTAATGGCCAGTTGGGAGATGGAACGACAACAAACAAGTCTACCCCGGTGCAGGTGCCAGGCTTAACGGGAATTACGGCAATTACAAGTAGATATAGTCACACAATAGCGTTGAAAAATGATGGCACTGTCTGGACATGGGGAGATAACTATTATGGCCAACTGGGAGACGGAACGACTACACAAAAGGTAACCCCGGTACAGGTGCCAGGCTTAACGGGAGTGACGG
>LADV01000006.1 GCA_000961805.1 Peptococcaceae bacterium BRH_c23
AAAGGAGGAAATTAATATGGAATTACGTTCCGTTGCTTATAATCCAACTCTCGCACCTGGTATGGGTGGTATGCAAGGTATGCAAGGGATGGAAAGCATGCAAGGTATGCCTGGAATGCAGGGTATGCAAGGTATGATGGGTCATGGTATGTACCCACAAGGTGGTTTTGTTAATTTGGACGTTGACATGGATCCTGGTTTCGCAACACTTGATCTCGACAGCCAGATGGGTTGTGCACCGTGCGGCCCACACATGATGCATCATCAGCAACATTGTCCAATGCCGACTCCGATGCCAATCCCTATCCCTACCCCTACCCCTGAACCGGAAGTCTATGTAGTAAAAACAGGGGATACAATTTATAAAATTGCAAAACGTTATGGTACAACAATGCAAGCCATAATTCTTGCGAATAACCTTCGTAACCCAGATCTGATTTACCCAGGACAAATCTTATTTATTCCAGGAGCATCAAGATTAACAGGAGTATTAGGAGTATCAGAATTCAGAGGGTAGATCACACGTACCATTCAGGTGTCATGATTAAAACCTTCAAGATGAGAGCTTATAATATAACTAAACCTAAGCCCTGAGTGAAACTCAGGGTTTAGGTCTTTGTAAGGAGTTTACCTGCACGTTGAAATTAGGCATGTGCATAGGGAGTGATTGTCTTGGACATAGTTGATAAAACAGGCAGGGAAAATGACTATGTGAGTAGAATACTGGAGAATGGTATGGAAGGAGAGAGTTAACGTGGATTATCAAGTTGGTATTCTTGGCGGAGGGCCTGGAGGATATGTCTGCGCACTAAGAGCTGCTCAATTGGGTTTATCAGTTGTGCTGATTGAGGGAGAACGATTAGGTGGTACGTGTTTAAACCGAGGGTGTATACCTACCAAAGCTTTGGTGAAAAGCGCAGATTTATGGCGTGAGATGGGACGAGCTGAGGAATTTGGCTTGTTTGTGAGCGAAAAGCGTGTAGACTTTGCGGCTGTGAACGCCCGTAAGGATCAAATTGTTAATGCGCTCGTGAGTGGTGTTGAGAAATTGATGAAAGCGGGAAACATCCGTGTAATCAAGGGTTGGGGAGAATTTAATCAAGTTGGTCAAATCTCTGTGACGACGGATAACGGAGTTGAACATATCCAGGTTGAGAAGGTTGTTATAGCAACAGGCTCAGTACCCATGCGTATTCCGATTGCTGGCGCAGATCTTCCCGGGGTGGTAACAAGTGAGGAAATTCTGGAAGGAAAAGAGTTGCCTAAACGCCTTGTGGTCATCGGAGGAGGTGTGATTGGCTTAGAATTTGCGTCGATTTATGAAGCCTTTGGAGTCAAGGTAAGTGTCGTAGAAATGCTGCCAACTTTGCTGCCAACCTTAGACGAGGAAATTCCCAAGCGCTTAACTCCGCTGTTAAAGCGATCTGGAATCGATGTTTTTACTAAGACAGCAGTTAAACAGATTTCTCAAGATGGAGAAAGTCTTGTAGTCCAGGTTGAAGATGCCAAAGGATTAAAAGATATTCCTGCTGATCGGGTACTACTATCCACCGGTCGTAAACCCAATCTCCAAGGAATTGACGTTCATAAATTGGGTCTGGAGCTTGAAAAAGGCGCTATCAAAGTAAATGCTCAGATGCAGACGAACCTTCTTAATGTTTATGCCATTGGTGATGTAGTCGGTGGGATTATGTTGGCTCATGTGGCTTCTGCTGAAGGAATTATAGCAATAGAACATATTGCAGGTCATTCTGTAGAGATGAAATATAGCGCTATACCAAGCGCCATTTTTACGCATCCCGAGATTGCCACAGTAGGGTATACCGAGCAGGAACTTAAAGCTTCTAGTAAGGATTACCGTGTAAGCAAGTTCCCATTCTCCGCGAATGGCAAGGCCTTAGCCTTAGGAGAAAGCATTGGACTTGTTAAGATTTTAGCTGATGCTGAAGGAGTGATTGTGGGGGCTAGTATCATGGGACCGCAGGCCAGCACCTTGATTTCAGAATTAGTCATTGCGGTAGAAAAAGGACTGCGGGCAGAGGATATTGCTCGGACGGTCCATGCCCATCCAACGTTGCCAGAAACCATTATGGAGGCAGCACACGGGATCGACGGTAAACCACTTCATTTAGCATAGAATAGTACTAAGCAATGCAATGTGATTGCAGAGAGCAGACACCAGAGGCTGTAACAAACTCATTCCGAGTTTGTTACAGCCTCTTTGTGTGCGAGAAAGTGTCATAGGCTAATGGGCAGATACGGTAGGACTTTATTCCTGTCTTTGGACTTTTATTAAAAAAAGTGAATAAGGAAGCAGGATTATCATCATGCATGGAGAATAGTGGGAAGAAGTGGGGTAAAGTGGGGCGGATATCCACTACAGTGGGGTGAGCACTATGTTTATGGGGGAACACATTCATACGATTGACGGAAAAGGCCGGTTAATAATTCCGGTGAAATTCCGAGAAGGCTTGGGGGAACAATTCATTGTGACCAAAGGCTTAGATCACTGTTTGTTTGTTTACCCTCGTTCAGAATGGAGTATTTTAGAAGAGAAGCTCCGTGCGTTACCGTTTACCCAACCAGATGTTCGTGCCTTTGTCCGTTTCTTTTTCTCTGGGGCGACAGAATGTGAACTGGACAAGCAGGGAAGAATTCTATTGCCGGCAAATTTGCGTGATTATGCGCAGTTGGAAAAGGATCTAGTTCTGGTAGGAGTGTCAAGTCGTGTCGAGATTTGGAGTCAGGCACTTTGGACAGACTACAGTCGGCAAGCAGAAAGTGCTTATGCCAGCGCTGCTGAATCCTTAGTTCAGCTCGGTATATAGAAAGGAACGGATTTGCTTGGATTTTCATCATGTTACAGTGTTATTGAATGAGACTGTGAATGCAGTCGTTTCGAATCTAACGGGTCGATATGTCGATTGCACATTAGGTGGAGCCGGACATAGCCAAAGGATTCTTTCGAAGCTGGGAGCTTCTGGAAAACTGATCTGCTTTGACCAGGATAGACAAGCTATCCAACATGCTGAAGAGATTTTAGGCCAGGATGAGCGGGTCACTTTGATTAATCGCAACTTTGAAGCGTTAGAAGTTTCTCTTCAAGAATTAGACCTGCTGCCTGTCGATGGAATCATATTCGATTTAGGGGTCTCATCCCCTCAACTAGATGAAGCCGAACGGGGTTTTAGTTACATGCAGGATGCCCCCTTGGATATGCGTATGGATCCTTCAGGTAGTTTAAATGCACGGGAAATCGTCAATACGTGGAGCGAAGAGGCGTTAGCGCAGCTAATTTGGAAGTATGGGGAAGAAAAATGGTCGAAACGAATTGCCCAATTTATTGTTCAAGCACGCCATGAGCGATCGCTTGAAACCACAGGCGATTTAGTTCAAGCGATCAAAGCAGCGGTTCCGGCAGCAGTGCGACGTAGTGGACCTCATCCGGCCAAACGGACATTTCAAGCGATCCGGATTGCTGTAAACGATGAATTAGGGGTATTAGATCGCGTACTCGATCAAGCCATGCGTTGCTTAGATCATGGTGGACGAATGGGCGTAATTACGTTTCACTCACTTGAGGACCGGATCGTCAAAGAGCGAATGAGATCTTGGCTTGGGCGCTGCACTTGTCCACCAGAACTGCCCATTTGCCGATGTGAGGCAAAGGCTATAGCTAAGGTATTGACACGTAAACCTATTCTCCCCTCAGAAGAGGAAGTTGAGCAGAATCCGCGCTCAAGAAGTGCAAAATTACGGGTTGCCGAAAAAATATAAAGTCTAAAGCTTAAGGAGGAAGAATACCCATGGTAGTGGCGCAAGAAACGATAGATTGGCAAGAACCATTAACCCAAACCCAGGCCCAGAGAAATCCTCGAACCACAAAAAAGGGGAAAGAATACCACAAAATCAAGTGCATCATGGCCTTGGCTTGCATTGTTGGGCTGACTGGTGCAATTGGTGCGGAAACAATCCAGCTCACTGTCGTCAAGGGGGCGCAGGTACGGAGTCTGGAAAAGGAGATTTCTGCCATCAAAATGAAGAATGATCTGCTTCAGATGGAGGCTGACAAACTTCGGGCAGTGGGGAGAATTGAAAGTGTAGCATTATCTATGGGTATGGAAAAACCAACCGGAAAAGTGTATATGGCAGGTGCAGTACCTGCGGTCAAAAGTCAAAAAGGGGATCCTACGACCCAAGCCTTAGATCAACCGACTGAAGCTAACCCCACGACACTTCAGCAATTTTCACATATTTTTACGAGCTTCTTTGCTTCAACACAACGTTAAGAGAATGGCGCTTTGGGTACGCGGAGACCCCAGAAAGGTGGGGGTGAGGACTAATGAGTCCTTTTGTCGTCATGCGTAAACGAATCGCTTTTCTTTTTTTGTGTGTGAGTATTTTTTTGATCGTCTTAATCGTTCGATTGGGGTTCGTGCAACTGAGTCAGGGAGCTGATTTGCGCAAAAAAGCGGATGATTCTCACTTCCGTGGTGTACCTGTGGCGCCTAAACGTGGAAATATTGAGGATCGTCAAGGAAATATCTTAGCGATGAGTGTCAGTAGTGAAACGGTCTATGCTGTTCCCGCAGAAGTTCGGCAGTCCGGTAGAGCCAAAGAGATGGCGGTTATCTTAGCCCCACTGCTGGGGAAAACTGCACAAGAGATTGAAGCGCGGATCACTAAACGTTCGGCTTTAGAATATGTTCAGAAGCGTGTTAAGCCAGAAGTGGCAGCCCAAGTACGGGCGTTAAATTTACCAGGAATAGGGACTACGGAGGATAGCCAAAGGTATTATCCGAACGGAACCTTAGCTGCCCATATTATCGGATATGCAGGAATTGACAGTCAGGGCCTTGAAGGGATAGAGTTGACCCGGGAAACAGAGCTGAAAGGGATTCCCGGCAGTATTCTCCAAGAATTTGCGGCCAATGGGATTCCACTTCCTCAGGCGGAACATCAGTATTTGGCTCCTAAACAAGGCGACACTGTACGATTAACCATCGATAAAAATATTCAGGCTTTTGCGGAGCGAGAGTTACAAAAGCTGATGACCGGTCAAGGAATCAATATGAACGGCAAGGTCCCTAAAAACGCTTCTATTTTGGTGATGGATCCCAATACGGGGGAAATGCTGGCCTTAGCTTCAGCACCGACCTTTGATCCGAATCACTATCAAGAAGCAGATCCTAGTACGCGACGAAATATTGCGATTCAGAATGGCTATGAACCAGGGTCGACCTTTAAAATTATCACGCTAGCAGCAGCCCTTGAGGAAAAGAAAATTAAGCTTACAGAGCATTTTTTTGATAAAGGGGCTTATACGGTACTAGGGAAAAATGTGCGTTGCTGGAAAGCGGGAGGGCATGGCGACCAAACCTATTTGCAAGTAGCTGAAAATTCATGTAATCCAGGTTTTATCGAAATGGGACAGCGTCTGGGGATGGATAATTTTTATAAGTATTTGCGTGATTTCGGGTTTGGCAAGAAAACAGGAATTGAAATGTCCGGTGAAGCGCTAGGGATTCTGGCCAATAAGAAAAAAGCAACGGCGCTGGACTTAGCGACGATGTCCATCGGGCAAACGAATAATGTTACCCCTATCCAGTTATTGGCCGCGGTTTCAGCGGTGGCTAACGGTGGGACCTTAATGAAACCCCAACTGGTAGCAGAGATTGTAGGCCCCAGCGGAAGGGTGATTACCCCCTTTGAAAAGGAAGAAATTCGCCGAGTCATCAGTGAAGAATCCTCTAAATTAGAACGTGAAGTCTTAGAATCTGTCGTGACTAATGGAACCGGACGGAGATCGTTCCTCCCTGGCTATCGAGTGGCAGGCAAGACTGGGACAGCTCAGAAGGTAGCCAACGGGGGATATATTCAAGGGGAGTATGTCGCTTCCTTTGTGGCGTTTGCCCCTGCAGACAAACCAAAACTGGCTATACTTTGTGTCATCGATGGTGTTCCGTTTTACGGCGGGGTCGTAGCCTCCCCCGTTGTCCAGACTGTCCTGCTAGATTCTTTAAGATACCTGGGTGTTAAACCAGATCCTCAGGCACCATTGACACCTGGTAAACCTTTGCCTGGCCTTGAATTCCCACCTATTAAAAAGGCGGCTATCGTTCCTTCAGTCTTAGGCCAGCCTTTAGCTGAAGCGGAAAAGATTTTAGCTCAAGCAGGGTTTAAGACTATAACGGAGGGTAAGGGCGAGATGGTTCTCGATCAAATTCCTCATGGGGATGCGCAAGTAGAAGCTGAGTCCAATGTACTCCTCTACCTTGGAGCGGATGCATCCACTCCAACCCTGGCGAGATGGTGGGAAGATGAGGATGAAGATATCGAAGCAATTCGTAGTCTGACGGGGCGTATTCCAATCTCCGCCAGTTCACTAGGGCATTAGAAACTCATTCAGGTCTGTCGAAGGGGTATTTTGTCTATAATAAATTAGTTGGATTAATTATAAGATGGGTCGTTCGGAAAACGTTGGAAAGGAAGATGAGGCATGCCCACAGTATGCAAACCATTATCAGATATAACGAACGGAATTGAGGTGCTTGAGGCATCTGGGGATAGCCAAGTCATTATTCAGGGGATAACGATGGATTCTCGGCACGTTCAGCCGGGCGATCTTTATGCTTGCGTACCTGGCTTTACAGTGGACGGTCATGACTTCGCAGCAAGTGCCATCTCTTCCGGGGCTGTGGCGTTAATCGTTGAGCGGTTTTTACCCCTCGATGTTCCTCAAGTCAAGGTTTCAAACGTCCGCCAGGTCTTGGGACTCTTAGCGGCTAATGTTTATGGTCAACCCAGTGAACAACTAGAGTTGGTGGGTGTGACGGGGACCAATGGAAAAACGACCATAACCTACCTTATTGAGAAAATCGGGACAAAGCAAGACAAGAAAGTCGGTATTATCGGAACCCTGGGTTCACGGATTGATGGCCGGGATATTCCGGGAGAGCGAACGACACCAGAAGCTCTTGAGGTTCAAAAACTCTTAGGAGAAATGGTTGCTGAAGGTGTAGACCTAGCAGTGATGGAAGTGTCTTCCCATGCCTTGGCTCTTGGGCGCGTAGTAGGCTGCGAATTTGACGCAGGAATTTTTACAAATTTGACACAAGATCACTTAGATTATCATAAGACAATGGAGGATTATCTTGAGGCCAAAGCTCGTTTGTTTGCGCATTATTTAAAAGGTAAGAAATCCTCTCCAAAGATTAGTATCTTAAATGGAGATGATCCGGCATTTTTTGAATTAAGTCACGCTTCCGCGGCTGCAGTCGTGAGTTATGGAATTCACAACGAGGCGGATTACCGCGCAGAGAACGTTGAGGTCACCACTGAGGGGGTTAGATTTCAGGTTCGTTTCCGCCAGCATAGCCAGGAGATAGAGTATGCTACCCCAGGGTTCTTTAGTGTTTATAACGCTTTGGCAGCCTTCGCCTGGGGTGTTGAACGAGGATATGATAGCGCAGCAGTAGCAGAAGCATTAGCAGATATTTCTGGCGTACCGGGTCGTTTTGAAAGTGTTCGACTTGGTCAACCATTCCAGGTCATCGTGGATTACGCTCATACACCCGATGGCTTAGAAAACGTCGTGCGGACCGCTAGGGATTTTACGAAGGGGAGACTTTTCACTATCTTTGGGTGTGGGGGAGACCGGGATCGCAGTAAACGACCTCTTATGGGAGAGGTTGCCTCGCGGGGGAGCGATTTTCTCTTTGTGACCTCGGATAATCCTCGTTCAGAAAATCCTGATCAGATCATCCAAGAAATTTTAACGGGAGTGTCAGGAGTAGACTATGTCGCCTTACCAGACCGGCGTGAAGCTATCTGGACAGCGTGTCGCATGGCGAAACCTGGAGACACAATTCTGATTGCTGGCAAAGGACATGAAACTTACCAGATCTTTGGGGCGGAGGTTCATCCTTTCGATGACCGAGAAGTAGCGCGTGAAGCAGTGAGGGGGCTAGGTTATGCGTAAGTGGACCACTAAGGAAGTAGCCCGAATTGTCAAGGGAACCTTGATCGGCAACCCTGATCTTGAGGTTGAGGGGTGTATTATAGATAGTCGTCAAGCACAAGGCGGGGAGATGTTTTTCGCGCTACCTGGAGAAAAAGTGGATGGACATGATTATATTGACGTTGTCTGGAAGAATGGGGCTGTTCTGGTAATTGCTGAAGAGGCTCGCTTTCAAGCACTTGTAAACAGCCCTGCTGTCCCAGAAGGGAAAGCTCTCCTGCTTGTCAAATCGGTCTTTAATACACTACAAGAATTAGCTAGGTCTTGGCGTAGAGAATTAGGCTGTAAGGTGGTCGGGGTTACTGGTAGTAACGGGAAAACTACCACGAAGGACATGATCGCAGCAGTGCTCTCTCAGCGTTTTCGAGTTCATCGCAATAAGGAAAATCAGAACAATGAATTGGGACTTCCGATAACAGTCCTTAACGCTCCACTGGGTACTGAACTCTTGATCTTGGAGATGGGGATGAGGGGTTTAGGGGAAATCAAAGCCTTGTGCGATATTTCTAGACCAGATATCGGGGTTATCACGAATATTGGCACCACTCATTTAGAGCTATTACAAACTCAAGAGCGAATTGCCCAAGCAAAGTGGGAATTGGTTGAGTCTCTACCGGAAGAGGGAATAGCGATCCTTAACGCTGAGGACTTGTTTTCAGTAAAGATGGCGAAGAACGATTCGCATTTAATTCGATATTATGGTATTGAGGGTGAGTTTGCGTTACCTCAGATAAAAGGGGCACAGCTTAATTCTTGGGGGGCCTTGGGGACAACGTTTGATGTGACTTTTCAAGACGAAACGGCCAAGGCTAAACTTCCGCTCCCCGGTACTCATAATGTGTTAGATGCCTTAGCAGCCCTTGCGGTCGGCACGGCTTTGGGTGTTTCATTAGCTGAGGGGTGTGTAGGATTAGAAGAGTTAGAATTATCTAGAATGCGCTTAGAGGTTCGTCAAGGAGTTGGGGGAACTGTCCTGCTCAATGATGTCTATAATGCGAATCCGGTATCGATGAAAGCATCCTTACAAGTTCTCAAAGGACGAGCGGGTGTGAATAAATCCCTGGCAATTTTAGGCGAGATGTATGAACTTGGAACTGCGGCTGAATCAGGTCATCGTGAAGTAGGTCAGACCCTTGCTGAGTTGGGGGTCAGTAGACTGATCACTGTGGGTAAATTAGCAGAGGAAATTGCCCAGGGGGCTAGAATGGCCGGATATCTTGAGAATCAGATTAAGGTGACGAATACGCGTGAAGAGGCGATCGAGAAGGCACTGGATCTCCTTACTCTGCTTGGCCCAGGGACCTGGGTGTTAATTAAAGGTTCTCGGGGTATGAAGATGGAAGAGATTACTACCCGAATCGAAAGATCAGAGTAAAGGATGGAATGACACATGTCTGAGCGTTTGGTCTTAGCGGCAGGATTAGCCTTAATCATTACCTTAGTTTTAGGTCCATTTTTGATACCGGTCTTGAGAATTCTTAAGTTCGGTCAAACAGTACGAGATGATGGTCCTAAAAGACACTTGAAAAAGGCTGGAACGCCTACGATGGGTGGGATGATTTTTCTTGTCGGTATCATTGTGAGTGCTTTGTTTTCTGCTGAACAACCTACCTCCCTGGAAATGGTCACCTTAGTAGGGATCACCTTGGGATATGGTTTAATCGGATTTATAGATGATTTTATTAAGGTAGTCATGCATCGTTCTTTAGGGCTGCGTGCCTATCAAAAATTGATTGGGCAGTTTGGATTGGCCTTTATTCTTTTGTGGGTTTCGGTTTATTGGTTGGGTCGGGGAACGGATGTGGCGATTCCTTTCACAGCCATTCACTTGGAACTGGGCTGGTTTTACTATGTTTTGATCTCCTTAGTTGTTGTAGTCATGACGAATGCGGTAAACCTCACCGACGGATTGGACGGTTTGGCTGCGGGAACTACCATGTTTGCCGGGGCAAGTTATGTGGTAATTGCTCTGTTAGCGGCAATTCATGGAGGTGGGGTAGCTGTTCTGGCGCATGAGACAGATATGGCCGTTTTTGCGGCTGCTTTGGTTGGCGGGTGTCTAGGATTTTTGCGCTTTAATACTTATCCTGCCCGAGTCTTTATGGGGGACACGGGTTCATTGGCTTTAGGTGGGGCTTTAGTTAGTTTGGCTGTGCTGACAAAGAGCGAATTAGTGCTGATCATTATCGGCGGATTATTCGCAATGGAGGCACTCTCAGTGATTATTCAGGTTATCTCGTTTCAAACGACGGGGAAACGAGTCTTTAAGATGAGTCCACTTCATCATCACTTTGAACTCGTAGGCTGGAGTGAATGGAAAGTGGTCATCGTTTTTTGGACGGTGGCACTGATTTGTGCTGTGCTGGGGATTATAGGGTATATGCCGACGTTGGGGTAGAGGGGGAAGCACTGAGGAAGTCGGAGGAAGTTTCTTAGCACGTTCGCACATCCTACGCCGCGAAGTGTTCCTTTTGGGATCAGCGGCTTCGGCGATACTCTCCACCGGAGACTATCGTGATCCATTGCTATTCCCTTGAGGCTATGGCTAAAACTCAAAACCTCTGGGCTTTCTGCATGTGAACCGTTGAGTTTCTTAACGCCATATCCTCTGCGCTCATTGACGCAATTCCTCTCACATGCTCTCTAAGCTAAGAAACTTCCTCTGGTCTTGGGTCGACGGGAGAAGAATAAGGTGGGGGTTGTTTGCGTTATGGACGCAAATGCGCTTGGTGTGATTTGTGCAAGTTGGGGACGGTTCTTGACTTGCATTAAGAACCGTCTTCTCTTCTCTGTTTTCTAGGTGTTTTATCTAAACCACAAATTAATATCTTGAAACGTAAAATAGGGGAGAAATCAGTTGTGCTGAGTAGAGAATTAGTGGATAATAAATCTTTGATAGCAGACTTATGGGAAACAGAGAGATTGATTATTAGAGATGCGAATTTACTTGATGTGGACAGTTTACAGGAAATATACATACAGTCTCAAAGTGCGGAGGGATGGACTAGGGATCATGAAGTGACTACTGACTATATACTTAATGGTGTTAAGCAAGGTAATTTACCGCCTAATGGAATGAAAGAGTTTTATAAGATTCAATTAATTACTCTTAAGGATTCAGCTCGAATTGTTGGATTTATTGAATTCTATCATGGCTATCCTGACAAAGAGGTACTATACATTGCTACACTTTTGTTTTGTGAAGATTGTCGTAATAATGGCTATGGTCAAGAGGTCATCAACAAATTATGTGAACAAGCACTTGAATTAGGGTTTCGTCAGGCTAGGCTTGGAGTAACACTTAGAAATTGGTCAGGACTATATTTTTGGACGAAATTAGGGTTCAATACAATTTTGAAATATCATGGAGATAAAGTGCTTGCCAAGGATTCTTTTGCCTTGTTGGTACTTGGGAAAACTTTATAGGAGAGCTTGCACGAAAACCATTAGGAGGTCTATTGTGGATAGAGAAAAAATGCTGTCTTATATTTTGGATGCTTACCCATATCCGGTTGTATTTGTCGATTGTGATCATGTTATAAAGTACTTGAATAAAAGGGCAGAATACCATTATTATCAAGAACGTGGTTACCGTGATTTAATCGGAAAGTCGATATTTGATTGCCATCAGAATCCTAAATCAGAGGAAATGATAAAATCTGTCGTCGAACAACTCAAAAATCATGCTAATGAAGTCTTTTTGAAGGTTAATCAGAGAAATGAACGAATTTATATTGTGCCGGTAAGAGATGAGAACGGAGACTTGCTAGGATACTTTGAAAGATTTGAAATGAACTTGCAAAAATAGGTCTGACTGAGCATATGATTGATATGTAATGGAGCTATTTGAGCCGAAAAATCTGTGGTTTGCGGAGGACGAAGAACGTGAATTGGATGAATAAACGTGTTCTGGTAATTGGTGCAGGGCTTAGCGGGCAGGGGGCTGTTCGGAAACTGCAGAACTTGGGTGCGGAGGTTTTCCTGACAGATCAACAGTCAAGTGAGAGGCTCGCTGGGGTTGAAGAGTTAGGACTTGATCAAGATCACTTGCTGCTAGGATTTGTACCGAACTTTGGGGAGATTAAGCCTGAGCTACTTATCTTATCTCCTGGGGTATCGCCTAAGCTTTCTTTGGTACAGGAGGGGATTTCCCTTAATATACCCGTGTGGAGCGAAGTAGAGCTGGCTATGTATGATTGCCCTGCACTTTGTGTTGGGGTCACTGGAACGAATGGTAAAACGACAACCACCACTTTAATTGGGGAATTAGCGAAGCTGACTGGTCGGTCTACGATGGTCGCAGGGAATATTGGGGTCGCTTTAAGTGGACAGGTGGACAAGATGGATGAAAACAGCATTGTCGTGGCTGAACTTTCTAGTTTTCAATTGGAGTTTATCCATAAGCTCCGGGTCCAGATTGGTATTTTGCTTAATCTTACGCCAGATCATTTGGATAGGCATGGTACTCTAGAAGAGTATCTGAAGGTCAAAGCTCGAATTTTCGAGAACCAAACGGAAATGGATTTAGCGATCCTGAATTGGGATGATCCATTAGTCCGAGATTTAGGACCAAAATTGAGAAGTAGGGTCATGTATTTCAGTCCGACCTCTTTTTTGCAGGATGGGATTAGTCTTTGGCACGACCAGATCGTCTATGCTGAAAAGGCAAAGAGGACGATGATACCGATTATTTCCAAGAAAGACCTTCAGCTTCGTGGCGCACATAATCTAGAAAATGTTATGTCAGCTGCAGCTGCAGCGAGGGCGTTTGGCCTTTCATGGACAGAGATTGCAGAAGGTCTGCGACAGTTTAAAGGAGTAGAACATCGACAAGAAGTTGTGGGATTGTTTGAAGGGATTCTTTTTATCAATGATTCCAAAGGGACTAATACGGATGCAGCTACCAAGGCTTTGTTAGCCTTCGACGAACCTTTGGTGCTGATTGCTGGGGGTAAAAATAAAGGACTTGATTTCCACGAGTTTATGAAAGTTGTTCGAGGCAAGGTTAAGAGCCTTGTTTTATTGGGGCAAGCGGCCGATGAGATGGAACAAGCTGCCCGGGACGAAGGGGTGCAGAGGATTATTAAGGTGAACACCTTCGAGGAGGGTGTAGAAACGGGGATTTCCGAGGCGATTCCTGGTGATGTTGTTTTATTATCCCCTGCTTGTACAAGTTGGGATATGTTTAAGAATTATGAGCAAAGAGGGGAATTGTTTAAGGAGTTAGTGCGTAGGCATTATAGGGAACCCATTCAATAATAAAGGGGGAACTATCAATGCGAAAGTATCATCGACCTGATTTGGTCTTGCTGGGAGCGATTTTAGCTCTGTTAGGGATAGGGTTTATCATGGTTTACAGCTCAAGTGCTGTCAGAGGGTTCATACAGTTTGACGATCCTTATCACTATCTCAAGATGGAAATAATGTGGGTAACGATGGGACTAGTAGCGATGTTCTTCAGTATGTGGGTTGATTTGCGCTGGTTGCGTCAATTTGCCAAGCCTGCCCTTTTTCTAGCAATAGCCTTACTTATAGCCGTTAAAATCCCGGGCATAGGTAGAAAGGTCAATGGTGCTGATCGTTGGATTGGGCTTGGACCTCTGTCAATCCAGCCCTCGGAAGTGATTAAGCTTTCTATGGTCTTGATGATGTCCCATTTACTAGCCTTTGATCCTCATAAGATCGAGTCGTTTCGCAAGGGGGTTCTACCTATCCTTGGTTTACTCGGGGTAATTGCGGGGCTTATCATGCTCCAGCCGGATCTAGGAACAACACTGGTTATTGCGGCTACGACGTTTTTTATGTTGATTGCGGCAGGCGCACGGGTTAGTCATCTTCTTGCCTTAGCAGGAACAGGGCTCGGCTTAGTCGTGGCAGCTATTGCCGCTGCGCCCTATCGCATGCGGCGTATCTTTGCTTTTTTAGATCCCTGGGCCGATCCGTTAGGAAACGGATACCAGACGATCCAGTCACTCTTAGCATTAGGTCCAGGAGGATTATTTGGCTTAGGGTTAGGGCAGAGTCGCCAGAAGTTTCTGTATTTGCCGGAAAACCACACGGACTTTATCTTTGCCATGATTGGAGAAGAACTGGGTTTTATCGGTGCTACCTTGATTATCCTACTCTTTTTCCTCTTCGCTTGGCGAGGGTTTCGGGTAGCAATGAGGGCTCCAGACGCGTTTACAGGTTTTCTGGCGGTGGGGCTAACGGCTATGGTGTCAATCCAAGCGATGATCAACATGGGCGTTGTGAGCGGGGTATTGCCAGTTACTGGGATCACCTTACCCTTTATAAGCTATGGGGGCACATCGCTCGTTTTTACAATGTTAGGGGTTGGAGTGCTCCTGAATATTTCCAAAGAAGTAAGGTGAACTCGAAGTGCGATGTTCGAGGTTCGAAGTTCGAGTGCATGTGGGTTTGTGGGGCTTGAGAGTGGAAGTCTTGGAAGTGGAGAAAGGGGTATATAGATAGTGCGTGTGATTTTGACTGGTGGTGGAACAGGGGGGCATATATATCCGGCCTTAGCCATTGCCAAAGGATTATTGGCGCGTGACGCTGAGACTCAAATTCTCTATGTGGGAATTAAGGATGGTATGGAAGCACGTTTAGTGCCAGAGGCTGGGATCGAGTTTGTGGGGGTTTCAGGAAAAGGGCTTCCTCGCAGGTTAAGCCCCGATACGATAAAAGTATTAGGTAAAAGTCTAAAGGCCCTCTGGGAAACAAAGACTATTTTACGACAGTTCCATCCAGATCTAGTCATAGGAACTGGAGGATATGTGTCAGGACCGGTTGTCTTGACAGCTTCTCTTTTCAATATTCCAACCTTGCTTCATGAACAAAACGCTTTACCTGGAATCACGAATCGAGTTTTAGCAAGGTTTGTTCGCCGAGTAATGGTTACGTTTCCCGAAAGTATTTCACATTTTGGCGCATTGAAAAAACTGGAGTTAGTGGGGCTTCCAGTTCGTGCGGAAATAGGAAAGGTCACTCGAGAGGTGGGCGCGAAGAAGTTTGGTTTACGCGCTGAGCGTTTGACCTTGCTAGTAACGGGTGGGAGCCGGGGTGCACTTACCATAAATAAGGCCATGATCACTGTCTTAGAGCATCTCGCCCAACGCACGGATATTCAGGTGATTTGGGCAACCGGTCAAATGACCTACTCCCAAACGATCGAAGAACTTCAAAAACGAGGAATTACGTGGCAACGTCCTGGTTGGCGTGTCTTAGAATATTTGAGCGATATGCCTGAAGCCTTGGCTTGTGCTGACCTCTACATAGGTCGGGCTGGTGCAGCTTCCTTAGCGGAGCTGATGGTGGCTGGCATTCCCAGTGTATTAATTCCCTATCCTTATGCTGCAGAGAATCATCAAGAACATAATGCCCAAGCGCTCGTTCAGGCTGGTGCTGCGCAAATCATCTTGGACTCAGAGTGTAATGGAGAACGGTTATGGAAAGAAGTGGATGGTCTGATTTCTCAACCAAAGCTTCTCGCTACAATGGGAGCCGCTGCACGAAAGCTTGCGCAACCTCAAGCTCTAACTAAAATCGTAGATCTTTGTAGGGAAATTGCTTGGCACTAGCTCGTGGTTCGATATTCGAGGTACGTGGTTCGAAAAGAGGAGAACGATAATGAAGTTTGTGGTTCGAGAAGGGAATAATTAAAGAACGAATATCGAGTGCGTCGTTCGAACTACGAATATCGAATATCGAACATCGAGAATGCTCACACCTTTTTACTCCGATGCATAGCATATGGCAGTAAACAAAGTAAAGGAGTGAGCGTGGTGTGGCCAAAACGTAAAATTCAACTGGTCGCTTCTTCTGCGGCTCCCGGAATTAAGGGGGTACGGGCCGTGTTGAAAGGGATTCAGCTAGAATGCTCTGAGTTAGAACCATCTGCGGAGGATTTACTTGAAGAACCTTCGGAATGCTGGATGGAGAAACCTTTCCCAGAGATGTGCAAGTCTGGTGAATGGCAGCCTGTGACAGAATTGGCATATTGGCCAGAGGCGTTGGAGCATGATTCCTGGAGAAAACGGGCACTTGCCCAAGGGATAAATCAATTACCTATACAATCCTTGATACATAATCTTCTGGAGGATGAACTCGTCTTATGGATTTCTGAACCGACGGTACTCATCGATGGACGTCCCTTGTTAGGACATATTTTAGAGATGGCTGGGTTTGAACCGACGATACTTTGGCCGAGGGCAGATGGAGAATGGCAATGTGAGCGGAAGCAAGGCTTACATTGGTTGATTCCAGAATCATGGTTGGAGGGACTTGTCGATAAAAGTAGATTAGGAAGAAGAGTGCAGCTTAGAGAAAATGAACAAACGACTTGGGTAGTCCGAGAAACTCAGGTTGATTTTTATCGCTGTACGAGGAGGCATTGTTATCTAGGTCATATGCCGCGTTGGCCAGAACCCTTAGAAGAACAAATGGCGTGTCAGACTATAGCTTTGTGTCTTGATATGGGGGTTTCTTGGCTGGATATTAGGTTGGCTCTGGACACTCTTTGGAAGACCACACGAATGGTGGATAACATGAGGTGGAAAATCAATGATTTTGGATGGAATAACGGGACGTGTGGAGAGAAAATATCCACTGAACCAATTGAGCACTTGGAAGATTGGTGGGCCCGCT
This sequence comes from Peptococcaceae bacterium BRH_c23, assembly GCA_000961805.1. The sequence continues at coordinate 16,667 of LADV01000006.1, forward strand.
GAGGTCGTATATTGGCCTGAAAATGCTAAGGATTTGTTAAGTGTCTGGCAACGTGCCAAAGAGGCTGAAATTCCTGTTTGGTTGATCGGACGAGGGTCTAATTTACTGTTGCCAGATGAAGGTCTTCCTGGAATAACGATGGTGACCACTGCATTGCGAGAGATTCATTGGGGTGATTACACTGTTCGAGTCGAAGCGGGGTACCCATTGGCCCGCTTGGCGCAAGAGGCGGGGGAACGAGGTTGGAGCGGTTTAGAGTTTGCACGGGGAATTCCTGGATCTATTGGCGGTGCAGTTATTATGAACGCCGGAGCCCATGGCTCTCAAATAGCTTCTCAAATCAGGAGTGTCACCGTACTGGAGATGGATGGCACGCTGAAAAGGTTAGAACGTGAAGAACTTAAATTTGCTTACCGTTTCTGTTCTTTACGGAACCAGGCTTGGGTGATTGAAGTCCAACTAGCATTTTCCAGAGGAGATCGGGAGCAAATTTTAAAGACCATGAAAGAAAACTTAGTCAAGAGATCAGCTAATCAACCCCTCGAGAAACCTAATGCGGGAAGTGTTTTTCGTAATCCTCCGGGTGATTCAGCCGGCCGATTAATTGAAGCTGCAGGTTGGAAGGGGAAAAGTATGGGTGGTGCTCAGGTTTCTGAGAAACATGCAAATTTTATCGTCAATACCGGTGAGGCCAAGTCGAAAGATGTACTTGCTTTAATAGAGGCTATTATGAAGGATGTTCGCAGCAAATATGGAATCACTTTGCAAACAGAAGTAGAGAGTATTTCCTCCGAAAATCTTGTGTTTGCAAAAGATTTAGAGAATTGACACCTGTGAAGAGGAGGTTGGATTATGGCGATGGATCGGTATGTCATCACCGGAAAACAACGGTTAGAAGGAAATATCCGGGTAAGTGGAGCGAAAAACTCTTCCCTTCCCTTATTGGCAGCAACCCTTCTAGCTGAGGGGTCGTCAGCCTTATTAGAAATACCGGATTTAGCAGATATTACTCATATGGTTGAGGTACTTGAGCATTTAGGATGCAAGGTTGTGCGTCAAAATGAGGCTTTACTTGTTAATGCTGGGGCTTTAGAGTCCTGTGATGTCGATGAAGGACTCATGCGCAAAATGCGTGCTTCAAATTTAATTTTAGGTCCACTATTGGCTCGGTATGGGCGGGTGAAAATCTCTAGACCTGGTGGTTGTGCCATAGGCTCACGTCCTATGGATCAACATATTAAGGGGCTTCAACAACTTGGTGTAAGAGTAAAAGAAAAACATGGCTATATCGAAGCTTGGGCGGATCGATTACAGGGGGCAGATGTTTACTTGGATGTCCCAAGTGTAGGGGCTACAGAAAATATTATGATGGCTGCAGTCTTAGCAAAAGGTGTAACGGTGATTCGCAATGCGGCACGTGAACCGGAAATTGTCGATTTACAACTATTTTTAAATAGAATGGGAGCAAAAGTACGCGGAGCAGGAATGGATGTCTTGAGAATCGACGGGGTAGATGCGCTCCACCCTGCAGAACATACTGTCATACCGGATCGGATCGAGGCGGGTACCCATATGATTGCTGCGGTCATGACCGAAGGAAATGTGCTGATCGAGAATGTAGTATCAGAACATCTGGAACCGGTAATCGCTAAATTACGCCAAGCAGGAGCCAGTATAACCCTGATGGATGAAGCAGTTCGTGTTCAACAACGGGGAAGAATTCAAAGTGTAGATCTTAAGACAATGCCCTATCCTGGATTTCCCACGGATATGCATCCACAGTTTATGGCGTTGCTTTCTTGTGCGGAAGGAACTAGTATCATTACTGAGACGATCTTTGAAAATCGTTTTCAGCATGTGGATGAGTTACGGCGTATGGGAGCTCAAATAACGGTTGAGGGGAGAACGGCAGTGATTCGTGGGGTGGAAACTCTAGAAGGTGCTTTCGTTGAGGCTACTGACCTCCGAGCTGGTGCAGCCCTTTTTCTGGCAGCACTCGCGGCAGAGGAAGCTACAGTCCTTGAAAAGGTAGATTTTATTGATCGTGGGTATGAAAGGCTAGAAGAGAAATATTGCCAATTAGGAGCCAAGGTTGTGCGTGTGTAATTGAAGTCAATCAGCGTCGAAGGTGTAAAAAAAAACTTATGACATATTTTGTCAATAAAAGTCTCCTAAAAAAGCATGACAGAATAGGACTGTATTCGTTATACTGGGACGAGGAGGAAAGCTAAAATGCAACCCAAGAAAATGAATACGTCCTTTCTCTATGTCGCAGGTTTGACGATGCTGCTTGCACTGGGTATGGTGCTCTTTGTGCGCTCGGGTGCCTTTGCAGTTAAACATGTCATTGTGCAGGGACTTAGTGTGATTTCTGAAAATGATATCTTAAAATTGGCGCATGGGATACAAGGACAAAACAGTTTGCTCTTCGATCAAAAGGCCTTAAGTCATAAAATTTCTTTACACCCGCTTGTTCAAAGCGTACATTTCCAGCGGAAGCTTCCCAACACTCTTATCATACAGGTGACAGAACGAACCCCGATTGCGTTGGTCGCGGTCCCGAACGGAGTCTTGGAGGTCGATAACGAAGGTATATTTCTACGACGATTGGAAAGTTGGCCCAAAATAGATTATCCTGTTATTAGTGGAATAACTCTTTCCGACACGGTAGGACCAGGTCAAAGTCTAGCGAATCCTCTGCTCACGGCTGCGCTTCGCTTACTGGGACAAGCTCCCCCCGAATTGCTTTTACAGATAGGAGAGCTGCATGTCAATGAAATACAACAAATGACCTTGTTCTTAACTAGTGGAGTAGAAGTTCGATTGGGACAAGCCAATGATTGGATCGATAAATTAAAGGCCTTATATCAACTTATTAGCGACAATGGGTATACATCGATTCAACAAGGGGTACGATACATAGATTTTACTGCGGTAAAGCCAGTGATTGGCCGCTAAATCAGGGAGGAAATGTAAAAATGTGGTTACCGCTCTTAGGCCTAGTATTAGGATTGGCGATTGGGTATGTCAGCCCGTTTTCGGTCCCTATTGAATATGCTAAATATTTATCCGTCGGAATCCTGGCAGCCTTGGATTCTGTCTTAGGAGGGATACGTTCTGCTCAAGAAGATCATTTTGATAGCGCCGTGTTCTTAACAGGATTTTTTAGTAATATGCTCCTTGCAGCCCTGTTAGCCTACGTGGGAGATCGTATCGGAGTGGATCTTTATTTAGCGGCTGTGGTGGCATTTGGGGTCCGTATATTCCAAAACTTAGGAAGCATTCGACGGCATCTTATAAAAAAATAAAGTGAGTTTAGCCTGAGATAATCTTATGGGAACTTTGTAAAAACTTTTTTTCAAATAGAGGGATAAAGCATTAACATATAGAATTTGTATCAGCGTATGTAATTTATCTTAATGAAATGTTTTATTTTTATGTTAATGGGCATGTTCAACACCGAAATTATTGGATTAGCAGTAGGGTAAGTTTAGGGCATCGTGGTTTTACAAATGCAGGTGCTTGGACGGCAAAGCCGAATATTAGAGACCTGATACTTTCCAAGGGATAGCAGGTTAGAATGAAGCGAGGGGGTTATAACCTAAATGCTGGAATTTGATACGGACTTAAACCAATTTGCAGAAATAAAGGTAATTGGTGTAGGTGGTGGTGGAAACAATGCGGTTAATCGTATGATTACCGCTGGATTACAAGGGGTGGATTTCGTAACAGTCAATACAGACTCACAAGCCTTACAGCTTTCCCGCGCGGGTCAAAAGGTACAAATCGGGATAAAGCTGACTAAAGGACTTGGAGCTGGCGCTAATCCGGAGATTGGAGCTAAAGCAGCGGAAGAAAGTCGCGAAGAACTCGCTAAGGTGCTCAAAGGGGCGGATATGGTCTTCGTTACGGCTGGGATGGGAGGCGGAACAGGTACTGGTGCGGCTCCTATTGTAGCAGAAGTGGCCAAAGAAATGGGTGCGTTAACGGTAGGGGTGGTTACACGGCCATTTACCTTTGAAGGCCGTAAGCGAGCTATGCAGGCTGAAAAAGGGATTGCTGAACTCAAAAGTAAAGTGGATACACTGATTACTATCCCGAATGATCGTTTACTGCAAGTAGTGGACAAGCATACAACGATTCATGAGGCGTTTCGGATTGCTGATGATGTCCTGAGGCAAGGGGTACAGGGTATTTCTGATCTAATCGCGGTTCCTGGACTGATTAATTTAGATTTCGCGGATGTTAAAACTATTATGTCCAATACAGGTTCTGCACTCATGGGTATTGGTCAGGCAACTGGAGAAAATCGTGCTGCAGATGCAGCTCGAAAAGCAATTTCCAGTCCCTTGCTAGAGACTTCGATTGAGGGAGCTAAAGGTGTGCTCCTGAACATTACCGGTGGGACTAATTTAACGCTCTTTGAAGTGAACGAAGCAGCTGGAATTATCGCGGAAGCAGCAGATCCTGAAGCCAATATTATTTTTGGAGCAGTCATTGATGAGAATCTTAAGGAAGAAATAAGGGTCACCGTGATTGCTACTGGATTTGACCAGCATTGGGCTGGATTTGGAGTAGCCCCAGGAAAAGTTCAGGAGAACATTATTAAGACAGTTTCCAAGGAAAGTGACGTTGATATCCCCGAGTTCCTGCGGCGCAGACGTTAATTAAAAGCAAGTATGCAAACGGTTAAATCAATTTACCAAAGTTTAATAACCCCCACTTCTAGAAGTGGGGGTTATTAAACTTACAAAAGCGGGCAGATCATTCGGAAGAGCTGCCCGCTTTATTTATGATGCATTCTTGCTACCAATCAAAACGTTGAATAACACGGTGTAATTGAGACGAAGTTTTAGCTAATTCTGCAGAAATGGCGGCTATTTCCTGGGTCGAATCCATTTGCTGTTCTACAGTCGTTGCCGCTTGAGTTGCCCCTTCAGCAAATTGAGTGGCTATCGACGTAGCTTGCCTTTGAGCTTCGGCTAAGAGTTGACTCTGAGTTAGCAATCGATCGGCATTTTGGAGGTTTTCGTCGACTTTAATCGAGGTAGCATTAATCACTTCGTCTAGAGAGGTGATTGCTTTTCCAGCCTTTTCAATCACCTCTTTGCCATGATTAACCTCACCCATTCCTTGACTAATGTTTTCAACCGTTGTTTTGACCATCCCTTGAACATTAGAAATCAATTCCATAATTTGATGAGAAGAATGAGCTGAACTGTCCGCAAGCTTTCTGACTTCATCTGCAACGACGGCGAACCCTCTGCCATGTTCTCCAGCCCGGGCAGCTTCGATAGCTGCATTTAAGGCCAATAGATTGGTTTGAGCGGAGATTCCGTTGATAACTGAGATGATATCCCCGATCTTTTGTGCCTGCTCGGCTAAATCCAGAATCGAATGATGGGCTTGCTCGGTAACCTGATAAATAACGCCCATCTCCCGAATTGCTTCTTTGACCGCTAAGCTGCCATCATGACTCGTGGCTTTAGCGGATGTTGCTAAGGAAAGGACTTGCTGAGTACTGGTTAAGATACTTTGAGAAGCGGATTGGATTTCATCCACTTGTTTTTGGGACATCTTCATTCCTTGAATTTGTTCAGTAGCTCCAGCGCTAAACTGTTCTAATGTGGCTGCTATTGTTTCTTGATTTTCCACTAAAGTGTGAGTATGGGTGGCTTGAGTTTGACTCATATCCTGAACTCGCTCGGAAAAAGAAGCCAGATCCGTGATGATTGATTTCATGCCGAGAGATACCTTGTTAACTTCATAAGATAAGTTACCCAATTCATCGTCTGTATGCGCTTTGGCTAGAAGTTTCAAATTCCCTTTGGCGATCGCCTTAGTCACTTTAAAGGTTTCGTTAAGAGCAGTCTTAAATTTATTCTTTAGCCAGACACTATAAAGAGTTTGTACCCCTAGAGCGATCAGCGAAGAGATAATAGAAACTGTTGAAAAGGAGCTTAAAATAACCCAGGCTCCACCGAGAAAAAGAAGGGGAAGTATTCCTGTAAACAACTGCTTGGATAGTTGAAGCTTTTGAAGAGGAATACCTAAACGCACAGTATAAAGATGCTGTCCTTTGATGAAAATTGGACTTGCAGCGTCCAGTAAAACTTCACCTGTATTACGATGGTAAATCTGAGTAATGGATTGAGTACATTGAGCAGCTTTGAGCTCAATCTCATTGTTAAAGTAAATACCTTCCCGTAAACGATTCGAGTGAACTAACGCCAGTCCGTTTAAGTCACAAAGCACTAAGAATTCATGGGGTCCGAGGTTGCGATCGATTGCTTCTCTGATGGGTTTATCGGCACTTGTTAAATCCTCATATTGATCTAGGATGCCCTGCAACTCTTTGGCGATGTGAGAAATGGTTTCTAAGCCACGTTTCTGCTGAGTATAACTTACTTTTTGAGTTATAGCCATGATCCTCTACCACCTTTATGTATTATGTATTATGGGAATGCGAAAATGAAAGGAAGGAGATTTGTGGAAAGAAGTACTCTCTCCAAATTGTAGATGAGGGAGGTAATTTACAATAACACGAGCTCAATATTTTTACAATTAAAATTGTTTTATAAGCGCATCGATGTATGTAGAGCCAACCAATGCTTCGTTTGAGCGTCATGGAAAAGAGCGAATTGGCTATCTCTGGTCAAACCACAAAACGGATTAATTGTGAAGGGCGCTTTAGTAATCCCAGCCAATATGGCAAAGGAGTTAGAGTTTGATGTCGTGATCGTTTATGGTGTGGTGAAGGATGATTAGAGTGCCTAAGTGAAGGTGAGTTTGCATATCCTGTCGACCTATATGTTTCTCGGAGAAAAATCTACACCACTCGCATTGGTTTTCCTAAAAAATTCCATTTCGCCCCCCTGAAAGCGACAGGTTTTATTAGCTTCTTTAGATATAATTTTTACAGAAGTGTTAGAAAGGGTGTACCAGATGGACGTAGCAGAGACTTATCTCGATCTGGATATTCTCATTAACGGGGGAATGGACACTCTGCTTCTTATCCTGATTGGTAGGCTCATTCGTTTTCCAATCCGACCGTACAGAATCTTGGTTGCGACTATACTAGGTGAGATTCCAGTGGTTTTAGCCTGTTATTCTGTAGCTCCGTGGACCACATTAAGCAAATGGGTTATTCCCTTTCTTATGGTTGGGGTTGCTTTCCCAACCAGGAAATTGAGGGGATTTCTCAAAGCGCTGATAGGGTTTTGGCTTCTTTCTGCAGGTCTTGGTGGATTTGTGTATGCCTTATGGGGGTGGTTTAATTTTGAGGATGGATTGGGTCGTGAGCGCTTAACTCTGGTTTTAAGCAATTTGTGGATTCTTCCGTTAGCGGCAGTGATGTGGTGGTTATTACAGCTTGTTTGGCAGAGATGGCAGGACAGAAACTCCTTACTAAATCAAATTATCTACGATTTGGAAATCAGGTTTGGCGGTGATGAACGTGAAGTAGTGCGCATTAAAGCGTTAATGGACACTGGAAATCATTTGCGAGATCCAATGACTGGCCACCCGGTTATTCTACTTGAAGAGGAGGTCGCAGCAAGTGCGATGCCCGATAATTTGAGGGCATTTCTAAAGGTCCCTTGGCAAGACGTCGAAAACCCTCGGCCTTTAGTTTGGCAAAGTAATCCTGATCTAATAAAACAGATTGTTTTCATCCCCTTTCAAACAATTGATCGCCAAAGTTGGCTTCTTGGTATTAGACCTGAGGGCGTAACATGTTACGAAAAAAAGAAATCCCGACAAATCCAGGCAACCGTGGCACTCGTCAAACAAGTCTTAAGTTCAGAGGGTGAATATCAAGCGTTACTACACCCAGAACATGTGCAGAAAGGTGGAGATAGTTAGATGAAGTGGTGGAGTAATGTTCAAGATAGGGTTAGACGGCTTTGGTTCCTGCTTCTTCAGAAGGTCTGTGGAGTTAGTGGGATTTATTATGTTGGAAGCAGTGAAGCTCTCCCACCACCACTTAACTCGGATGAAGAAGGGGTCCTCTTGGAGCGACTGGAAATGGGGGACTTCTCCATCAGGGATATTTTAATCGAACGCAACCTTCGTCTTGTCGTTTATATTGCTCGGAAATTCGAAAATACGGGAATCGGAATTGAAGACCTTGTTTCGATCGGCACAATTGGACTCATTAAAGCAGTCAATACGTTTGATCCTCAAAAGAAAATAAAACTTGCAACTTACGCCTCGCGATGTATTGAAAATGAAATATTAATGTATCTTAGACGAAACAATAAGACACGTTCCGAAGTATCATTTGATGAACCCTTAAATATTGATTGGGATGGCAACGAATTACTGTTATCCGATGTTTTGGGTACAGAGAATGACATTATCTCAAAACCCATCGAAGAGCAGGTAGATCGCCAATTGTTGCATTTAGCGATGGGTAGACTTACAAATCGAGAAAAAGTGATTATGGAATTAAGGTTTGGTTTGGATGATGGGGTGGAAAAAACTCAAAAAGAAGTAGCCGACCGCTTGGGGATCTCGCAGTCTTATATTTCGCGGCTCGAGAAGAGGATTATTCGCAGATTGCGTAAAGAATTTTGCCGATTGGAATAACCTAAACTGTGTTAGGGTATACTTCCCAACAGAATTGGCTGGGAGGTGCTCTTAGATTGGCATTAAATAAAGTTGAGATTTGTGGAGTAAACACCTCGAAGTTGCCCGTGTTATCCAGCGTAAAAATGAAAGAGTTGTTTGTGATCTATCAAGCTGGAAATCGCAGCGCGCGGGACAAACTTATCCATGGAAACCTCCGTCTTGTTCTCAGTGTGATTCAACGGTTTACGAATCGTGGAGAATATGTGGATGACCTTTTCCAAGTAGGCTGCATCGGGTTGATGAAAGCGATTGACAATTTTGACCTTGGACAGAATGTTAAGTTCTCCACCTATGCGGTTCCCATGATCATCGGGGAAATTCGCCGTTATCTAAGAGATAACAATCCAATACGTGTGAGTCGGTCCCTGCGGGATATTGCCTATAAGGCACTTCAAGTTCGTGACCAGTTGGTTAGTGAGCGCTCCTGCGAACCAACTGTGGCAGAGATCGCCCATAAGCTTTCGCTACCAAGAGAAGACGTTGTTTTTGCCTTAGATGCTATCCAGGAACCGATCTCTTTGTTTGAGCCCATCTATCATGACGGAGGAGATCCGATTTTTGTCATGGATCAAATAGGAGACGATAAGCAGTCGGATACTGGTTGGGTAGAAGGGCTTGCCGTGCGGGAAGCTTTGCGACGTTTAAGTGAACGAGAAAAATTGATCTTATCACTGCGCTTTTTTCAGGGTAAAACTCAGATGGAAGTCGCGGATGAGATCGGAATTTCTCAGGCTCAGGTTTCTCGCCTTGAGAAAGCCGCCATGGTACACATGCGCAAGTATGTTTAGGCGAGGCACGAGGCACGAAGCGCGATGCGTGATTATAGTGTGTTCAGTATTCTAATATCGAGCCTTGTAGCTCGATTAGAGCATCTGCGATGCGTCAGAGGTGATATATAATATTCGCGCCTCGAACATCGCGCCTCGCATTAGGGCTATTTTGAAACCTTCCCTCATAGGATTAGATATACGATGCACGAGGGGCGGGGTTCAATATTCGAACCTCGAACCTCAAACATCGAACCTCGATCAGGGGGGGATGTAACAATGCGTGTCTCAGATTTACGAATGTTGGATATTGTGAATGTTAAGGATGGACGAAGGCTTGGGCCAATTAAGGACCTAGATCTGGATCTGGAACGGGGCGTTGTCAAAGGAATTGTTGTGCCGGGACCCTCGAAAAGCTGGGGACTCTTTGGCGGTGGCAAGACGGAAGATTACTTTATCCCATGGGATCGCGTAAAGAAGATTGGGGTGGATGTCATTTTAGTCGATGTCAATGATTTGCCTGAATTTAATATTGAAAACGAAGAGCGTCGCTAGACCGTCGCAAACGTTACTTAGATTTGAAGCATAATTCGCTTGTTCTTTTCGAGAACAGGGGCTTTATGCTTGTTTACTTATTTAACATACTAAAGATATATACCCCTATTCATAGGTACAAGTATCTTATGAATAGGACTTTTGGCAGGTTTGTTCTCAGGCAAATTAAATGATATATTTGTACTAGTATGGATAATTTCTAAATTTTTCTTATATAAACAAAGGAGTTAGAGGATGAACTGGAAGTGGCTTCGTGAAGGTAATTTAACCTACCTAACCCTGCCGAAATGGCAAGCAGAAGGAATAAATCTGGGTTTTTCGACTCGTGTTGGGGGAGCAGGCCAAGTTCCATACGATACTTTCAATTTAGGACTTCATGTGGGGGATGATCCTGTAGCAGTTCTGGAAAATCGAGGGCATTGGATAGGACATTGGAAAGTTCCTTGGTCAAGTGTTGTTGTGGGCGAACAAGTTCATGGCACAAATGTGTTATGGGTTCATGAGGAAGATGGAGGGCGTGGCGTTCGAGAATTAGAAACGGCGATTCCTGGAGTGGATGGATTATTGACACAGCAGACGCTTGGACTAATGGCTTTTTTTGCCGATTGTGTCCCTCTCTATTTCTATTACCCGGATCTTAAGGCAGTAGGAATTGCGCACGCTGGTTGGAAAGGCACTGCTCAAAAGATCGGACAGAAGGTCATAGAACGCTTTGAAGAAGCGGGTGGGCGTACTGAAAATGCTTGGCTGGCGATCGGGCCGAGCATCGGTCCATGCTGTTATTCAGTGGATGAGAGGGTTGCTGAGCAGTTTCGCTCGAATTACCACAAAACACCGTTTCTTCATCCGCAAGAAGACGGACATTACCTGCTTGACCTGTGGGAGGCTAATCGAGGATTGTTTTTGGAAAAAGGGGTTCGCCCGGAGAACATAGATGTCGCTGCCATCTGCACCGCAGACAATACTGAATGGTTTTTTTCTCATCGTCGAGATGGCGCTCGGACAGGTCGGATGGCAGGCTGGATCAGTATACGAGGCGCGATGCTCGAGGCCGGAGGCACGAGCGGTACGGAATATTCGAACATCGAGCATCGAGTCTCGAGCTTCGATTAAGGGGTGTGTCGGTGGCGACAATTTTAGTGGTAGATGATGAGGAGCCAATTCAAGAACTGCTGAGATTTAATTTAGAAAAGGAAGGTTATCTAGTCCGTGTCGCAAAGGATGGGAAAGAGGCCTTAGATCGTGTGGCGAAGGAACAACCCGACCTGATTGTGCTTGATCTTATGTTGCCAGGAATGGATGGCCTAGAGGTTTGCAAAAGGCTCAAACTAACTCCTAGCTTTCAACAAATACCGATCATTATGTTAACCGCTAAAGGAGAGGTCATTGATAAGGTGTTAGGACTTGAGCTAGGTGCAGATGATTATATGACTAAACCCTTCAGTCCCCGGGAATTAATAGCCCGCATTAAAGCTCGTTTGCGTCGTCTGAACCCGAAGGAAGAGACGGATGATCGGATTATTCGAGGGGAATTACAGATCGACGTTAAGGGATTTCGTGTCCATGTGCGTGGACAGGAAACTGAGTTAACACCCAAAGAATTCGAATTACTCCGCGTGCTTGTAGCTCATTCTGGTAAGGTATACTCTAGGGATGAACTTCTGGAACGGGTTTGGGGATATGAATATGACGGGGATACTCGGACGGTTGATGTCCACGTACGCCACCTGCGTCTAAAAATTGAAAGGGATCCTTCCAATCCCGAGTATATTGAGACATTGCGCGGGATTGGCTACCGCTTTAAAGGATAAACAGAGATGAGTATTAAATGGCGATTAACCGGACTGTTTTTTGGAATGACAGCCCTTTCCCTACTTTTGTTTTGGGTGGGAGAGAGCGTGAGGCTAGTTTCTGCCGAACAACGCCTTGATATAGGAGTAGTGTTTCTTGCCTTAGCTCTTCCCACGGGGGTAGTTTACTTCTACTCTAGCAAACTTTCTCGTCGAATGGAGAAACTTCACTTCGCCACCCAGCGAATAGCTAGGGGAGATTTTGAGCCCATCTATTTAACGGATTCAACGGATGAACTTCGACAATTTACAGTGGAACTAAACAACCTTTCCCGGCACGTCGAGAAAATTGTACTCAATGGGACACAAGAAGCACACAAAATGGAAGCAATTCTGGCGGGTATGCAAGAGGGTGTTGTGGCTGTAGATCACATAGGGCGAGTCGTTTTAGTGAATGCTGCTGCAGAGAAAATTTTTGAACGACGAGGAATGGATCGTGAATTGGAGTATTTATTAGAGCTGACTTATGATTCGGAATTGGAACATCTAATTCGCAAGGTACTTTCAGGGCAGCCTTCTGCTACAAGAGAAACTCAGATTGCTCAAAGAACGGTCCAAAGCCAGATTAGCCCAATTTTGGGCGAGCGAGGCCAACCACGTGGTGCGGTTATTGTAATCCATGATGTCACAGAACTGCGCCGACTTGAGCAAATGCGAACAGACTTTGTTGCTAATGTATCTCATGAATTAAGAACTCCGCTGACCTCCATTAAGGGCTTTGTAGAAACTCTTCTTGACGGTGCTGCTGATGACCCATCCTTACGTGACCGATTTCTGAACATAATCCAAGCAGAAACCTTGCGTTTGCAGCGCCTTATCGAAGATCTGTTAACCTTGGCCCATTTTGAAGGACGAGATAATCGGGCGAGTGCAAGTTCTGACAAAAGAGGCTATGTTCAAAATGCCTATGAAAAAGTTAAACCAGTGATCCAAAGTTTCGCTGAGGCGAAAGGAATTAAAGTAGAGGTTATTCTTCCGGAAAATTTACCGCCTGTGTTAATAGGAGAAGACTTACTCAGTCAGCTACTTTTAAACCTTTTAGAAAATGCGGTTAAATATACATCCGAGGGGCGTGTCTGGTTACATGCTCAAGTGGGGCTGAAAGAAATCCACCTTGAATTTGGAGATACGGGCTGTGGCATACCAGAGGATATTTTGCCACGGATCTTTGAGCGTTTCTATCGAGTCGATAAGGCTCGTTCACGTGAACAAGGAGGAACGGGGCTTGGGCTAAGTATTGTAAAGCATATGGTGGAAGGCATAGGTGGTAAAATTAGCGTTGATTCTCAACTGGGGCTCGGAACCGTTTTTACTTGTGATTTGCCAAAGGCTATATCGTAAGTTAATAGTTCGTAGTTCGCATCGAATATCGAACATCGAACATCGAACTAGCCAGGGAAGGCAAAAATGGAGGTCAAAAATGGAGGAGAAAAAAAGAAAGCAGATTTTCTGGTTTTGGAGTATAGTGCTCATCGTTTTGGCGGGTGGTGTCGTATGGTTCTATCGTTCAAGTTTGACAGCGGGGTCTATAAAATATGCTGTAGCCGAAACTGGGACGATCACTCATGAACGAAAAGTGATGGCGACATTTGCCAATCTAGAAACATTGGTGCTTGCTCCAATCTCTGGAAAGATCCAATATGTGGGCGAAGATGGGCAACGTTTCAGGCGTGGAGAGGCTGTAGCAACCATCCAAGCGGATGGTGCAGCCCCTGGAACTAAACGTGAGAATGCTCAAAACCAAATGATTCAGGCAGTGACGAGCGGGCTGTTTTTTCGCCAGAACGATGGCTTAGAATTAATTCTAACCAGTGAAAACCTTACTACGATGGATTTAGAAAAGTTATTGGCACAGACTGGCAATGTGAAAAACTCGGCTGCAACGGTTCAAATTGGGGAAGTCGTGGGAAAAATCGTCAATAATCTCATTCCGACTAAGGCCTTTCTTGAACTCCCAAGTGCTGATCAACTCGAGGTGGGAAAGACGTTACGGATAACGACTGGAAATCAAACGGTCAACGCCAAGATTTTACGTAAATCTGATCAACCCAAAGGTGCAATCGTACAGTTTCCTCACTATGTCGATGGTTCAGTGGCTGATAGGCATCATGAAGTGACTTGGATCTATCGTCCAGCTGTCACGGGTGTTCTCGTTCCGAAGAGTGCGCTGTGGACGAAAGGAGAGGAACTTGGAGTCTTTCTGGCGAGTGAGGGTGTTGTGCAATTTAAAAAGATCAAAGTCCTTGACCAGGATGAGAATCAAATCTGTATCGAAAATATCCCGAGTGGTATTCCTGTCGTGATAACCCCACGTGACGGATTAGAAGGATTAGTAGCCAACGTAAAAAATATCTAGGTTTGGGCTTCAAAAGCAGGGAAACGGCCAAAGAACGTAGAATTTACTGCGAAGGGGATTTTCCGATGTTAGTGAGTGATATAGAACAGCGCTTAGTCGAGGTCCGGCAAAGGATTGATGAAGCAGTAGCGCGTGGTACAAGAGATCCCAGGACCATCCGATTATTAGTCGTGTCTAAGACCCAACCAGTTGCTTCTATTGAACAGGCTTATCGGGCTGGACAACGAGCATTTGCAGAGAATCGTGTCCAAGAATGGTTAGAGAAGGCTCCTCTTCTTCCCAATGATTGTGAATGGCATCTGGTGGGAAGGCTACAGACTAACAAGGTTAAATACTTAGATCAAAACGTTACAATGATTCATTCACTGGACAGATTTCCTCTTTTAGAGGCTCTTAACGCACATGGAGAACGGCGTGGTATTACTTGGTCGACCCTTGTTCAAGTCAATATCGCCAAGGACCCTGCCAAGGCCGGCCTCGCGCCTGAGGAAGTTCCGGATTTTCTCAATTCTATTAGGGATTTTCCGTTTGTCCGAGTTCATGGGTTGATGACCATTGGGGCAATGGAGGCTAGCATTGCTGAAACGCAAGAGTTTTTTCGACAGCTTCGGGATCTTCGTGATACTTTACAATCCCGGAAATGGGATGGCGTTGAATTACGCGAGCTTTCAATGGGAATGAGTCAAGATTTTGAATTGGCTATAGAAGAAGGGGCAACCTTTGTTCGTGTAGGACGGCAGATCTTCGGTGAACGTGATAATGTGTTGTGAACGTAAATAGAGAATAGTTATATAGAGAATAGTGAACCTGGAAAGGGAGGATTATTAAGTGGCTAAATTAATTGACAGAGTTATCGGTATTATGGGATTTGCAGATGAGGAACCAGACGAAGATATTCTGGAAGAAAATGATCGAGAAAAGAATCTTCAAGAAGAGGTACGTACCAGCCGTAAAAATGCTCAGGTCGTAAGTATACACACTCAAAAGCAAATGCGTGTGGTGGTTATGGAACCAAATTCCTTTGAAGAAGCTCAAAACATTGCAGATCAATTGAAAAATCGCCGACCGGTTATCGTTAACCTCGAAAACGCAGAAAAAATGCTGGCAAAACGCATTGTCGATTTCATAAGTGGGACAACCTATGCCTTAAATGGCAACATGCAAAAAGTGGGAAACGGGATCTTTTTGTTTGTTCCCAACAATGTTGATATTTCTGGTGAGATGCGCGATGAGCTGAAAGACAAAGGATTGTTTTGGACCAGCTCAAAATAAGGAGGGATTCTCATTTTGTTCATTGTGCAAATTATTAGTCAAGTAATTTCAATCCTTATATATGCAATTTTTGCAAGAGTAATTTCATCCTATCTTGGTCCTAAATGGTCGCCGGCTAATAATAAATTTGTGGGTATAATTTACGACATCACAGACCCAATTATTAAGCCGTTTCAACGTTTTCAGATTGGCAACGCTTCAATGGCAATTGATTTATCCCCAATCTTTGCTATCGTTGCTCTGAATGTAATCCAGTGGCTTTTATATAAAATATTCTAGTTGTGAAACTAACAATAGATCGTAGGGGACTTAGATATTGGGATGACAAAGAAACACGTTTAATAGCAGCCCATATCTTGGATCTAGTAGAAGCAGTTTATAGCGGAGATGCTAAACAAGTTACACCTTTTTTAACTGGAGCCATGCTGGAATGGGCTGAAAGGGTGCTTAGAAAAGAACATCTTTCCTTTATGTCTGAAGGTGGATTTCCAGAAGCAGAACGGGTTCGGATTCTGCTAGGTCCATGGGGAGAAGCTTTGAATTCAAAAGATGCTGACATTGCGCTGCTTTGGGTGCGTTCTCTGGATTCTCGTGCTCAACTGGAACATCGGCAGATCTTGGGTTCTCTGATGGCCTTAGGTTTTAAGAGGGATGTTTTGGGGGATATTCAAGCTGGACTGGGTGGTTTTTATGTTGCTTCAACGACTGAAATCGCTCCGTTTATTATTAATCAATGGACCCAAGCAGGGCGTGAGAAGATTGAAGTTTCGCTCTTTAGTGAGAAACCAATAGTGAATGCTGACCAAGGTGAGGAACGCCGTATTACTGTAAGTTCCTCGCGGCTGGATGCGGTAGTGGCCAATGCTTTTGGGACTTCTAGGACAGCTGCTCAGGAATGGATTACTCAAGGCAAAGTAAGAAGAGATGGGGTTGTGGTCAGCAAAGCCGAGACGGAAGTACAGCCTGATAATCTGATCTCTTGCCGAGGGTATGGGAGAATAAAGCTTTTGGAATGTTCCCAGACCCGCAAAGATAGGACAGCATGGCAAATCGTACTTTTTCGGTCACAACGGCATTAGGAGGGTAAACAATGCAAATAACTCCTCTTGACATTCGAAATAAAACGTTCCGAAAAGGGATGCGGGGTTATCAATGTGAGGAAGTAGAAAAGTATCTCGAAAGTGTTAGCGCAGAGTTCGAATCCGCGTATACCGAAAATTTCGAACTGAAAGAAAAATTAAAAGGGCTGGAAACGGAAGTCGGCCATTATCGTAAAATCGAGAATACCTTGCAACAGACTCTTGTTTTGGCTCAGCAAACAGCCGAAGAAGTGAAGGAAGTTGCGCGTCACGAGGCTGCACTCCTGCTTAGAGAAGCTGAACAGAAGAAGCTGAGCAAAGTGTCAGAAGCCCAAGAAAAGTGGGAAGAAATCCAGGAAGAAATTCAAGGACTTTCGAGAAAACGTGATTTATTACGGACTCAGCTTAAATCTTTTCTGTTGGCCCACCTAGATTTGGAAGCCTTGCAGGAAAGAGATGAGGGTATTGCGTAAAGGTTCTGTTGGCATATGTTGCTAATCTGTCTGTATTCATGGTAAAATAATCTATAGATGATTTGAAGGAGAAGGATTATAAATCGATGTATACATTAATTAGTGAGATATCTCCAGATTTTCTCATTCAAGGGTTTGGACTGCATCTGGATGAGAATGAAATTTATGTCGGGAAATTAGGAGGACAAGAGCTCCAACTTGTACCTTCCGTCGATAATTTAGATTCACAAAAGGATACCAAGATTTTTAGTGTTGGATTTGCAGAAGCAGACCATCATTTTCGCCCAGGAGATGTCTTGATGACTGGGAGTGATGATTTGCTGGATCGGGCGTTTTTAGCGATGGATGAAATTGAGCAACGTGCCGTCGTTGTCAGTTTAACGCCCTCTCAGGATGATAAGCATTTGCACTTTTCCAAAGATCAAATGGATCCCCTTGTTCAAGAATGGAAGAAACGAAAGATTTCATTCCTCTGTTTGTGGATGGTGGATCCGATCGAGTCGGAAGGACGAGCCAAGCTGGTCACTATCTTGCGCAAAGTCATTGCTAAGGACTAATTTAATTTATCAAGGTTAATCTTGAAAAACACAGTGAAAAGGACAGTTTTTGTCAAAGGTTTTCCCAAAGCGAGCGGGAAATGGTGTAAGCCCGTGGAGTCTGACAGAAAAATCACCTTGGAGTGTAGGGCTGAAATCTAAGTAAGTTTCTTACGGTTTGTCACCGTTAAATGACTTCCGAGTGACTTGTTTTGGCGACAAGGGTGGTACTGCGAGCGATCTCGTCCCTTTTTAAGAGGGACGAGATTTTTAACTATTTAAGTCAGAGGTAATTCGTTGAATTGCCCTAGATCGTGCATCGTAATTAAGGAGGAAATTTCAAAATGGACTATCGTACTACTCTCAATTTACCGGAAACGGATTTCCCGATGAGGGGAAATCTTCCTAAAAGGGAACCGGAGATCCTGAAATCATGGGAAGAGGATCAGCTTTATCAAAAGGTGCAGAAGGCACGTGCAGGACGTCCCAAATACATCCTTCATGACGGTCCGCCTTATGCTAATGGGGATATTCATCTTGGACATGCGATCAACAAGGTATTGAAAGATATCGTTGTCAAATATAAGACGATGATGGGTTTTGATGCCCCCTATGTTCCCGGCTGGGATACCCATGGTCTTCCGATCGAACAACAAGTGATCAAGAAACTGGGCGTGAATCGTCACGCTGTCTCTGTGTTAGAATTTCGTAAGAACTGTAAGGACTATGCCGAAAAATATGTAGGGATTCAGCGCGAACAGTTTAAGCGACTGGGAGTACGAGGAGATTGGGAAAATCCTTACCTCACCTTACAAAAGGAGTATGAGGCTGCTCAAATCGGAGTCTTTGGAGACATGACCCATAAAGGGTACATTTACAAAGGTTTAAAGCCAGTTTACTGGTGTCCTTCCTGTGAAACAGCTCTGGCTGAAGCGGAAATCGAGTATGCCGATAAGCCGGCTACTGCTATTTATGTCAAATTTGCTGTACGAGATGGGTTAGGTGTCCTTAATCAGGAAAATTCGTATGTCGTAATTTGGACCACGACCCCTTGGACACTTCCAGCAAATCTGGCGATCAGCGTTCATCCAGAGTTAACCTATGCGGTTGTCTCCGCACAGCAAGAACATTGGATCGTTGCTGAGGGTATGCTGGACTCCTTGCGTTCTCTGTGGAAGATGGAACTTCCAGTCGAGCAGACCCTCTCTGGCAAAGAACTTGAGGGTGTTATTTGCAGAAACCCCTTGATCGATCGTGACTCTGTGTTGATTTGCGGGGAACATGTGACCTTAGAAGCTGGAACAGGATGTGTTCATACTGCGCCAGGTCATGGAGAAGATGACTTTCTGGTGGGTAAGAAATATGGATTACCCGTCTTATGTCCAGTTGACCATCAAGGGAAATTCACTTCGGAAGCCGGGGTCTATGCTGGTCAAAAAACTGGCAAAGCCAATCCAGTCATTGTGGAAGATCTCAAGACTACGGATAACCTCGTCATTGAGGAGACGATCGAACATAGTTACCCTCACTGTTGGCGTTGCAAGAGCCCGATTATTTTCCGAGCGACGGAACAATGGTTTGCATCTATCGATGGATTTAGGCAAGCAACGTTAGATGAGATCGAGAAGGTGCGCTGGATTCCTGCTTGGGGTAAGGATCGAATCTTTAACATGATTGCCGATCGTGGAGATTGGTGTATTTCTCGGCAAAGGACTTGGGGAGTTCCAATTCCCATCTTCTATTGTGAGGATTGTGGAAAGGTGGTCGTCAATAACCAAACGATCTCCTTTCTGCAGAAGATATTCCGTCAAGAAGGGTCAGACGCTTGGTTTGCACATTCTGCTACGGAACTGTTACCGGATGGGTTTACCTGTGATTGTGGTGGAACTAAATTTCGCAAAGAGACCGATATTATGGACGTCTGGTTTGATTCCGGCACGAGTCATGCTGGGGTCTTAAAACAACGGGATCACCTAGCTTGGCCAGCGGATCTTTATTTAGAAGGTTCGGATCAGCATCGGGGCTGGTTCAATTCCTCATTATCTACGGCAGTGGCGGCTTTCGGTCAGGCACCTTACCGCAACGTACTGACACATGGCTTTGTTGTCGATGAGCAAGGGCGTAAGATGTCTAAATCACTGGGCAACGGTGTAGACCCGCTTAAGGTCGTCCAAGAATTAGGTGCTGATATTTTACGGTTATGGGTTAGTTCAGTCGATTATAAGAATGATGTCGCGGCTTCTCCTAGGATTATGAAGCAAATGTCCGAAGCCTATAGGAAGATTCGTAACACCCTTCGTTTCTTATTGAGCAATCTCAATGACTTTGATCCTGCGAAGGATAAAGTTTCCTATCAGGAACTTCAGGAACTTGACCGTTGGGCTCTGCTTAAGCTCTCTAAAGTGGTTGAACGCGTACTTCAGGGTTATGAAACCTATGAATTTCACTGGGTCTACCATACCATTCATAATTTCTGCACGGTTGAATTAAGTGCCATTTACTTGGACATTGTTAAAGATAGACTCTATGTCGAAGGAAAAACATCCCTTCTTCGCCGTTCCGCACAGACAGTACTATTTGAAGTGCTGGATTCTCTGGTTCGTCTCTTAGCGCCGGTTTTGTCGTTTATAACGGAAGAAATCTGGCCATATATTCCTGGAGAAAAGACCTTGGAAAATATCCAAATGGCAGAAATGCCGAAAGTGAATGCTGAGTGGATGAACGTTACTATGGTGGATACTTGGGATCAAATCTTAGCCTTGCGGACCGACGTCTCTAAAGCCTTGGAAATGGCGCGTCAAGAAAAACTGATCAATCACCCATTAACCGCTCAGGTGGACCTTTATCCGACGGAGGAACAGTATGGTTTCCTACAGCAAGTTCCTAATCTTGCGGAAATTTTCATTGTTTCGGGTTTAACGGTGCATAAACCCCAGGAAAATAGACCGGAAAACGTACAACTAGCAGAAGTTCACGAGGGTTTAGGGATTTTGGTGCAACCGGCTAACGGGGAAAAATGTGAGCGTTGCTGGATGTTCCATGAGGAAGTCGGAAAGGATTCTGATCATCCGACCATTTGCCCGCGTTGTAGTACGGTGGTCAAAAGTCTTTAAATTCCTTTCAGTAATAAAATCCCAGTAGACATAATGGGCGAAATAGCATATTATATTGAATAATAAGTTTAATAACCGAATGAGACTAGCGGGAGAGATCTGATAAATCCAGGCGCCGAAGGAGAAATCCCTTAAAAATCGCTTTTTTAAGGAGCAAACTCTCAGGCAAAAGTACTGCTAGTTGACGGGACTCTGGAGAGTTTCTCATAAAGAGAACACCAAAGGGGAAGCTGGAAACGGCGAATCTCTCAGGTTTAAAGGACAGAGGAAGTGCGATACGCACTTCCTCTGTCCTTTTTTATGGAGTTTTTGGTATCATTTTCATGGGTGATATCAGTTACTAAGTGACACAATATGAGAGATAGCAAATGCTAATGAGCTTTCAGAGCGATGATTCCGACGGTCTGTCGGTACCAGAAAGCGTCACAGTTTTTAAAAAATCTAACTGATCAAAGAAGGAGGAGGTGTTCTACATGGTTGAAGTAAAACGTACCCCACTTTATGAGGAACATACGGCAGGGAAGGCCAAACTGATCGACTTTGGCGGATGGGAAATGCCTGTCCAGTATGCAGGTGTGATAGAAGAACACCATGCAGTGCGGACAAAGGCGGGTCTCTTTGATGTCTCACATATGGGAGAGATTGATGTTCGAGGCAAAGAGGCACTGGCATTTGTTCAAATGTTGATTACTAATGACGCCAGTAAGCTTGAAGATGGGAAAATTCTTTATTCCCCAATGTGTTACCAAAACGGCGGCATTGTAGACGATTTGCTCGTTTATCGCTATAATCTGGAGCGCTTTTTTCTAGTCGTCAATGCTTCAAATGCGGATAAGGATTTTGCCTGGATTAGGGAACAAGCCGAAAAATTTGAGGTTGTCGTTGAGAACGTTTCTGAACAATATGCGCAACTCGCCTTGCAAGGACCTTTAGCAGAAACGATTTTGCAACGTATTACCAAGGCTGATTTAGCGCAGATTAGATATTATACCTTCCTTCATGAAGAAGTTGATGGGGCACCCTGTCTTATTTCTCGCACAGGCTATACTGGAGAAGATGGATTTGAAATCTATGTTGCACCAGAATATAGTCGTCAATTATGGCGGAAAATCTTAGAAACTGGCGCTGCTGAAGGGGTACAACCGATTGGATTGGGAGCCCGTGACACACTGCGCTTCGAAGCTCGACTCCCGTTATATGGCAATGAATTAGGAGCTGAGATAACCCCGCTAGAAGCAGGTCTTGGTATTTTCGTCAAACTAGATAAAGCAACGTTTATTGGCCGCGAGGTGCTCCTTGCTCAAAAGGAAAATGGAGTTCCGCGCAAGCTTGTTGGCCTAGAAATGATTGAGCGAGGAATTGCCCGTTCGCATTATCCACTTCAAAAGAATGGTCAAGAAATTGGCTTTGTCACCTCAGGTTCATTTTCTCCAACTCTTAATAAAAATATAGCTTTGGGTCTGGTTCGTACAGATCTGGCCGTTCTAGGTGAAACTTTAGACGTTATGATTCGAGGAAAGGCTGTGCAGGCAAAGATTATTCCTTCCTTGTTTTATAAACGTGGCAAATAATCGATGCACGAAAGCTCCTGAAGTGAGCATAGGGACGAACGGATGTTTATTTAACCTTAGGGTAAGATAACCAAAATTTGAGGAGGATGATCGTATGAATCCAGTTGAATTAAAGTATAACAAAGACCATGAATATGCCAGAGTGGAAGGGAATGTTGTGACCTTTGGAATCACGGACCATGCACAGGAAAGTCTGGGAGATGTCGTGTTTGTTGAGCTTCCAGATGAAGGCTCGACGGTCACTGTAGGAAAGTCCTATGGTACGGTAGAATCGGTCAAAGCAGTTTCCGATATTACTGCCTCAGTAAGCGGGAAAGTCGTTGGAGTCAACACCTTGGTTATGGATACCCCTGAACTGTTAAATAGTGATCCGTATGGTGAGGGTTGGTTGATTAAAGTCGAAGCCGATGATTTATCTGCTCTAGACAGCATGATGTCTGCTGAGGAATACGAGACGTTTTTAGCACAGGAGGAACATTAGAATGAACTTTGTACCGAATACGGACAGTCAAAAGGCGCGCCTCTTAGCCCGTATTGGGGTTAAGTCAGTCGAGGAACTCTTTGAGGATATTCCTAAAGAAGTTCGCTTACAACGCCCTCTGGCTATTCGTGGAGGGATGTCAGAGCAAGATTTAGTCAAACACGTTAAAGGATTGGCTAATCAAAATAAAACTGTGGAAGAGTTCAGTTCTTACTTGGGAGCTGGGGCTTACGAGCATTATATCCCGAGTTTTATTGACCAGTTATTATTGCGTTCTGAATTTTATACAGCCTATACTCCCTATCAGCCCGAGATTAGTCAAGGGACTCTGCAGGCAATTTATGAATATCAGACCTTAGTGTGTGAACTAACGGGAATGGATGTGGCCAACGCCTCTATGTATGATGGGGCGACCGCTTTAGCGGAAGCCGCTATCATGTCCTGTGATGCGACACGAAGGGACAAAGTACTTGTGCTTCAAACCGTGCATCCTGAGTATCGAGAGGTACTCAAAACTTATCTACGCCCACGGGGCGTGGAACTGGTAGAAATCCCTTTTAAGAATGGTGAGACTGACCGAGCAGCTCTGGAGGCTGCCCTTCAAGAAGATATAGCCGGTGTGCTGGTTCAAAATCCAAATTTCTTTGGCGGCATTGAAAAAGCGGAGGAGATCGTACAGCTTGCCCATGCCAAAGGGGCTTTAGTGGCTATGTCAGTCAATCCAGTTTCCTTAGGTCTGCTTAAATCTCCGGGCGAATGTGGGGCGGATATTGTGGTTGGGGAAGGGCAGCCTTTTGGGAACCCTCTCAATTACGGAGGTCCATATCTAGGTTTTTTGGCTTGCCGGGATAAATTTGTACGGCGGATGCCAGGACGAATTGTTGGTATAACAACCGATAAAAACGGCAAAAGAGGATTTGTTCTAACTCTGCAGGCTCGCGAACAGCATATTCGTCGTGAAAAGGCGACTTCTAATATTTGTTCTAATGAGGCCCTTTGCGCCTTAGCTTTTACCATGCATTTAAGTGCCCTCGGTAAGACCGGACTTAAGGAATTAGCCAATTTGAATTTGCAGAATGCCCATTATGCAGCGCAAGAGATTGCTAAAATTCCAGGAATGAAGCTGGCTTTTTCAGGTCCGTTCTTCCATGAATTTGTGATTGAGACGACGGTTGAACCTGCGCGAGTCAATGCTATGCTTTTGAAAGATCAGATTATTGGCGGACTGGAGCTGGCTCGATTCTATCCGGAATTAGATCGTCACCTGCTATTCTGTGTAACTGAAACTAAGAGTAAAGCAGATATTGACCGGCTCGTGGCCAGATTGGGGGAAATCCAATGAAAGAGTTAGAACCATTAATTTTTGACCTCAGTGCTCATGGGCGAAGTGCGGTCAGTTTACCTTCATGTGATGTACCTGAAGTTCCAGTCGAAACCCTGATACCTAACTCTTTATTACGGCAACAGCAGCCGGAACTCCCAGAACTCTCCGAAATAGACGTGGTCCGCCACTTTACTCACCTTTCGACGTTCAATCATGGTGTGGACACCGGGTTTTATCCTTTAGGATCATGCACTATGAAATATAACCCGAAAGTGAACGAAATGTTGGCTCGTCTGCCCGGCTTTACGGCCCTTCACCCTTATCAGCCAGAAGCCATGACGCAAGGGGCTTTACAGCTGATGGCGGAACTTCAAGAAGACCTCGGTGAATTGACAGGAATGGATGAGTTTACTCTCCAGCCTGCTGCTGGGGCCCATGGGGAAATGACCGGGATATTAATCATCAAAGCTTATCATGACCAGCGTGGAGATCAGAAACGCAAAAAAGTGATTGTCCCAGATTCTGCTCATGGAACGAATCCAGCGACAGCAGCCATGGCTGGATATGAGATTATCCAGATCCCTTCCAGCGAACGTGGTGGAGTTGACCTGGAGGCTTTAAAGAAAGTCCTTAATGATGAAGTTGCTGCTCTAATGTTGACAAATCCTAATACATTGGGACTCTTTGATGAAAATATTTTGAAAATTACGCAATTGGTTCATGACGCAGGTGGTTTATTATATTATGATGGAGCTAATACCAACGCGATTATGGGTATTACCCGTCCTGGAGATATGGGTTTTGATGTGATCCATCTCAATCTGCACAAAACCTTCTCTACCCCTCACGGTGGTGGAGGACCAGGTTCTGGTCCAGTAGGGGTTAAGAAGTTTTTGGCGCCGTTTCTGCCCAAGCCAGTGGTGGTTCGCAGAGAGGATGGAACATTTACCCTGGAAAGTAATAGGCCTCTTTCCATCGGACGGGTTCGCTCATTTTACTCGAATTTCTCGATATTGGTTAGGGCGTATGCTTATATACGTAGCCTTGGTGGCAAAGGGTTGCATACAGCCTCAGAAAATGCAGTTTTGAATGCCAACTATCTCATGAGCATTCTAAAAGAGCATTATTACCTGCCTTTTGATAGAGTTTGTCAACATGAATTTATTATTACCCCGAAAAACCTTAAAGCGACTGGGGTGCATACGTTAGATATTGCCAAGCGCTTATTAGATTATGGCTATCATCCTCCGACCATCTATTTCCCGATCATTGTTGAGGAGGCTATGATGATTGAGCCTACGGAGACAGAGAGCATTGAAACACTGGACGAATTTGCCAGCGTACTGATCAAGATCGCAGAGGAAGCCTCTAGCACTCCAGATCTTGTTAAGAATGCACCTTATACGACGTTAGTAACGCGCTTAGATGAAGTAGGTGCGGTGCGGAAGCCAAACTTGCGTTGGCAGAAAAAGTAAAACCTCATAACTAAAAGCCGCTCTAATTTTAGGGCGGCTTTTTCTAAAAGTAGCGAGAAGGAGAAAGAGATGGAAACTATAGAATTAGAGACTCAGGCCTTGGTTCAACGCGCTTGGGAAGTGCGGAAGAAGCATTTTGCCGATGAAATATGGTTTGACTTTCCTTCTCAAACGGAGAGCATCACACTTACCGGTCAGTCCTGTGCTTTGAATTGTGCACACTGTGGGGGGCACTACCTTAAAGGAATGCGGAACGTTGGAGATGTTCAGATCCAGGATGAATCATGCACTTCGAACTACCCTTTTCGAAGTGCCCTTGTTAGTGGAGGGTGTACTGACGAAGGGAAGGTACCCTTTGCTAAACATCTTGAGTTTCTTCATAAGTTGAAACAGGACGTGCGTTTGAATTTTCATGTTGGATTACTGGAAAAAAAGGAAATCGCTTTGCTAAAAGATTTAGCTGACGTTGTCTCGTTTGATTTTGTTGCCGACCGCGCAACGATTCAGGAGGTTTACGGGCTCCAGCAGGGTCCGGAAGATTACCGCCGTGTTTACCTTGAACTTCGAGAAGTCGTCCGTGTAATTCCCCATTTAACGCTTGGCCTGAGAGGGGGAGAGTGGGGGGGAGAGGAAAGGGCTTTAGATACCCTCCAAGAACTAGGTCTCAGTGGATTAGTTTTTAATGTTTTTATTCCAACGCCTGGAACTCGCTATGCCTCACGTCAGCCCCTGTCTGTGGAGGAGGTTATTCGTTTCTTAGCCAAGGCGAGATTGCGTTTTCCAGACTTGCCCTTAGCCTTAGGTTGTATGCGTCCCAAAGGTGGATATCGCCAAAAATTAGATGAAGCAGCAGTTTCTTTAGGGTTAAACCGACTAGTTATGCCGACACCGGCTGCACGTCGTATCGCCAATGAATTGGGGTTACGAGTAATCCGAGGAGAGGAGTGTTGTGCACTATGACAATCCGTTGTTCTATAGGTACGGCAAATGTGTTAGGTCTAAAGAAGGTTAAAGCGGATGCTTTGCCCACAACCGCTTACCTGATGGTTGGTGAACGTTGTCGATTTGACTGCGCTTTTTGTGCTCAGGCCCGTAATAGCAGCGCTCGTGCTGATCTCCTTTCACGAGTTAGTTGGCCAAAATTTGCAGGGCAAGAGGTTGTTAAAGGGTTGGCTTTTCCCGAGGCCCAAACGGTCTTACAGAGGGTTTGTTTTCAAGTGGTTCAAGACAAGGTCGCTTTGGAGGAAACCAAGCAATGGGTGAAAGTGGTAAGAAATCATTCGGACCTACCTATATGTGTGTCGGCTGGACCGCGAACCCTTGAAGAAGTGCAAGAACTATTGGACCTCGGCGTTGATCATATTAGCATTGCCTTAGACGCTGCGACAGCAGAAATATATGCTCAAACTAAAGATGGATCGTGGGTTGAACGCTTTACATTACTCAGTGAAGCAGCAGAAAGGTTCCCCGGGCATCTAGCGACACACTTGATTGTAGGTCTTGGAGAAAATGAAGAAGAGATGGTTCGCTGTCTTCAAACCCTGTACGATCGAGGAATTACTGTTGCGCTCTTTGCTTTCACGCCAGTCAAAGGGACACGATTGGAGGGGATTAAACCACCAGAAATGGCGCATTATCGTCGGATACAGGTTGCCCACGATCTAATTCGGCAGGGTTTGGCCCGGGTAGATCAATTTCATTTTGGAGAAGGTAAGGTCCTTGATTTTAACCTCAGTATTGATGAACTCCAAAAAACGAGGGGTGGAGAGCCCTTTCAAACCTCTGGTTGCAAGGGTTGTAACCGTCCATATTATAATGAAAAGCCTGGCGAAGAACTTTATAATTATCCTCGGGCTTTGATCCGGGATGAAGTTGAAATAGCTTGGGGATATTTGAGAACGAATGTGGATCAGAATGTGGGGAGGAGAAAGGAGTAATTATGGCAACTTGGCGATATTTTCCTTATGCAGTGTACTCTGGTGCTGAGAATATGGCTATTGATGAGGCGCTCTTACTCTCCATGGCCCATTCGGAAGATCCTCAACCTGTGCTCCGCTTTTACGGGTGGAATCCAGCGACACTTTCTTTGGGGTATGCCCAAAGTTACCATAAAGAGGTGAATGAAGAGGCCTGCCAGGTTGAAGGAATCGATATAGTTCGTCGTCCAACAGGTGGCAGAGCAGTCTTGCACGAATATGAACTAACTTATAGCGTTATTGCCCCAGAGGATAACCCTAATGTTGCGGGGACAGTGGTTCAATCCTACCTGAGAATTAGTCAGGCCTTGCTAAAAGGATTTCGAACCTTAGGGGTTGAGGCAGAAATGGTTGCCAGTGAGGTAAAACAACGGGAACGCTCTGCTGTGTGTTTCGAGTCTCCTTCTTGGTATGAATTAGTGGTCGATGGTCGCAAACTTGTCGGCAGTGCTCAGGTGCGGAAAGAGGGGGTGCTTTTGCAGCATGGGTCAATCCTTCTCCATTTTGATGCAGAGCGCCTCTTTCGATTGCTCAAGTTTCCTAGTGAGGGGGTGGGTCAGAGATTACTGACAGGGTTTAAAGCTAAAGCGTGTGCTTTGGATGAAGTATGGACTCAACCCATTGGGCGTGAAGAGTTAGAATATGAAATTTGTTCCGGATTTCGTGATATTATGGGGATCGAACTTTTGAGGAGTCAATTAACAGATCAAGAAAAGATCTTAATGGAAGAAATGCTCCCTAAATATAGTTCAGAGGCTTGGACAAAAAAGCGCTAAAAAGTAGTTCGCGATTTTTCGAACAACTTGCAGGATTTACGACAAAAAAGTTGAATATAGAAAATTGGATGATAGTGACATTAGCAAGTCCAGAATTGTGCTGTAATTCACAATTTTTTGAATGGGGGTGATCGCATGCAGATTGAAGTCTTACCGAGTGCCGGTTCTCCACGGATACCCTATTTGGAGGACAAATTAGTAATCGTGATTGATGTTTTAAGGGCAACAAGCACTATTGTAACTGCTTTAGCTAATGGATGCCAAGCAATTGTACCAGTGCTTACTTCGGAAGAGGCTTTGGAAAAACGCTTAACACTCCCCGGATCATTATTGGGAGGGGAACGTGATTCGCTGATTATTGAAGGGTTTGATCTAGGTAATTCACCCTTTGACTATGTTCCGGAAAAAGTGGGGGGCAGAAGAGTCATAATGACAACCACGAACGGTACTCGTGCAATACGAGATTCAATCGCTGCGCCCATGATCTGGATGGCTTCTTTTGTAAATATGCAGAGTATAGTTTTGGCGATTTTACGGGAATTTGAAAGAAATGATAAACTTCAAGGGATTGTTGTGATTTGTGCAGGTACGGAAGAACGGTTTGATCTTCCGGACATACTTTGTGCGGGAATGTTCATTGATGCCTTGGGATCAAATGTAATTCTCAATGATTTGGGTGAAGCGGCGCGTATGTTATATCAATGTTCAGAGGATCATCTTACTGACAAGATCCGTAGCTCGGTGCACGGAAAAAAGCTCATTTCCTTAGGTTTTGAACGAGATTTAGTTTATTGTTCTACACCTAATATTTTGCCGATTGTGCCAGTGTTTCAAGATGGTGAAATAGTGTGGTTAACGTAGTTTCTATATCCCGTAAGTAATTTGCGGGATTTTTATTTTCGTAAATTTTTCGAACCACAGTCATATCATGAGTGTATAATAAAATTCAAGATAAGGATGTTAAGACTTTGAAATAAACATAGAACTAAGTGTGTATACCCTGCAGAATATTTAAAATATTGGTTTATTCGACAAAATTTTGATACAGTTATGTCGTTTTTGTTTAAAATAGAGTATAATAGCTGAAATAGAATGGTTTAAGCTTGAACAATATTTTAGGCACAGTTTGAAAGGGTATACTATTTTATAGGGAGGTTGTATGAACTCTATGGGAATTTTTAAAGCACCTGTAGGCATTTCTAATCGACATATACATTTGTCCGAAGAACATATTGAAGCTCTTTTTGGAGCGGGGTATACTTTGACTAAAACAAAAGACCTAAGCCAACCTGGTCAGTTTGCCTGCGAAGAGACGATAACTCTGATCGGACCAAAAGGGTCGATCACCGGAGTCCGTGTTTTGGGACCTGCAAGGAAAGTATCTCAAGTAGAGCTCACTGAGACAGATAGGTTTAAAATAGGGGTTAAACCTCCAGTCCGGGATTCAGGAAAACTTGAAGGAACCCCAGGTATTGAAGTCGAAGGCCCAAAGGGCCGTATTCACTTGGATCAAGGTGTGATTATTGCTGCTCGTCATATCCACATGACTCCTGAAGATGCCACAAAGTATTCAGTAAAAGATGGGGATCATGTAAGTGTCGCCATTCCTGGTCCAAGAGGCGGAATTTTAGAACGGGTACTTGTCCGAGTTAGCCCTGACTACGCTTTGGATTTACATTTGGATACGGATGAAGGCAATGCCTTTGGCTTGGTCAATGGCCAGGAACTGGAAATTTATTCGAAGTAGGGGTAGCATTTAGTGGTTGAATAGATTAGAATTTAATGTAGGAGTTTTTTTGAGAGTACCAAAAACCAGAACTAGTTTCTGGTTTTTTTGTTTAAGCTAATGTTTGAGTTCAGTAGTAATTTTGCTAGACGTGGGAAGACTAACTATAGGCTTTAGTGAGGTGGTAGTGTGGGCGATTCGGACAATGAAACAAAATCGAGCGTGTTGCTCGCTGCTAAGAAAGAAGTAATCGATCCTGTTACTGAACAAGAGTTAGCTGGTTTAAGAAAGCAAGTTATCTTGTTGGCAGAGACTCTAGAAAAGATGAGACTGGCCGAATATATTGCTTATCTAAATCGTCCAGGGCGTCTTCTATGGTTTAATTTCTTGATCGGTCTTATACGTGGACTGGGTACAGCTTTGGGAGCGGGAGTCCTAGCCGGATTTGCTTACTTCTTGTTAAAA
Source organism: Peptococcaceae bacterium BRH_c23 (assembly GCA_000961805.1). The sequence goes on from LADV01000006.1 coordinate 47,093, forward strand.
CGCATCGTTGTCCTTAATTTGCCGGTCATTGGAGGGTTTATTGCAGAATTAAGTAAATATGTAAATCAGCCATAGAAACGATAGGGGGCTAGAATTTGAAGAAGGATAATACATATTATAGTAAATTGATTGAAACACTCCGCAAAGAGAAAAAGGAATCAATGGAGACCGCAGCAGAACTTTTAACCGTAGACATGAGAGAGTCTTTGGGGGAATTGTCGCTAATAGATAATCACCCTGCTGATGTTGGTACAGAAGTTTATGAACGATCTCGGGATGTCGCTCAACATGATCGACTTCTCCACAAAATTGAAGCGATTGATGCTGCTTTGGAGCGATTTGAAAAAGGAGAGTATGGAAAGTGTGAACATTGCAGTCACGAAATCCCTTTTGAACGACTGGAGGCCCTACCTTATACTACGGTATGTGCAGAATGTAGTCGTGAGGAAGAGAAGGAAGAGCAACATTCCTTACATCGTGACCCTGTCGAGAATGAGATTTTGAATCGACCCTTTTCTAGAACCTTTAACGATGGCACAGATCGCGTAGAGTTTGATGGTGAGGACTCCTGGCAGGCTGTGGCTCGCTACGGTACTGCAGATTCCCTTCAAGATTTAGGTACAAATCGGGATGTCTCAGACCCTAATGACCTCTATGAAGATTCGGATGAGGTGATAGGGGCGGTCCAATCTATAGAAACAATCGAAACCCAGAGGGAACCGGACAATATGATCCACTATAGCAAGGAGCATGGCAGGACGTAAATAAAACAATAAAAGTACATTGCGTCAAAAACACAACAGTCATAACAGACTCCAACGCCCTTCTAACTATCCGTTCTACCCCTGTCGACCCAAGCCCAGAGGAAGTTTCTTAGCTTAGAGAGCATGTGAGAGGAATTGCGTCAATGAGCGCAGAGGAGATGGCGTTAAGAAACTCAACGGTTCACATGCAGAAAGCCCAGAGGTTTTGAGTTTTAGCCATATCTTCAAGCGAATAGCAATGGAACGAGTGCGAACGGGCTAAGACACTTCCTCCCTACAATAGTTTGCCCCGACTCTAGCCCTGTGTTAAGATGAGGGAAAGATTTAGTAGGGGGTAGTCGGTTGTTGGTTTGGCTTGCAATGATCGGGGTATGGGGTATTGATCGTTTAGTTAAAGTTCTGGTTCAAACAAACTTTATTCCTGGCGAGACGCTGATCGTTATCCCGAAAGTATTTCATTTGACATATGTCCTCAATCCAGGCGCGGCGTTTGGCCTGATGGCCGGCCAAACTTGGATTTTTGTTGTTACCGCGTTTTTAGTGGTGGGCGGAGTGATATATGGACAGTATCGAATTTCTCGTGACGAAACGATCACACGCTTGGCTTTAGGAATGATCGGAGGCGGAGCACTGGGGAACCTATACGACAGACTTATTATTGGACGTGTGGTGGATTATCTTGATTTTCAGATTTGGCCCTATGTCTTTAATTTTGCAGATAGCATGATTGTAGTAGGGGCGGGGTTACTGATGCTGGCTGTATATCAAGAAGAAAAATCCAAAGATGAACCTAAAGGTGAGTCAAAAGGCGAATTCAAAGATCAACCTAATGGTTAGTCTATAACTGAGAAATAAGAATGAAGTATTGGCGGTTTTGAGATGGAAAAAGTTTCGAGTGAAGTCATGTTAGAGGATTTCGAATTAGACGATCAGGCGTTAAACGAAGAAAATTTAGTGTTTGATTCTAATCATTTTACTGAAATAGAAACCTATAGTCTTCCTGAAGGAATTCGCTTAGATGTCGGAATGACGGATGCTTTGGGTAAAAGCAGATCTTTCGTTCAAGGAATCATTGCTCAAGAGTGCGTCAGAGTAAATGGCTTGCCCAAAAAAGCGAATTATAAGGTGCGTCTGGGGGATCTGATTGAAGTAACTATCCCTACACTAAGGGAATCTACAGCCGAACCGGAAAATATTCCACTGGAGATTCTATATGAGGATGAGGATATTCTAGTCGTTAATAAGCCTCAAGGGATGGTAGTTCATCCTGCTCCAGGGGCCTGGACAGGTACAATGGTGAATGCTTTGTTATATCACTGTCACAATCTTTCTGGAATTAATGGGGTATTAAGGCCAGGGATTGTTCATCGCATTGATAAAGATACTTCCGGAATTTTAGTGGTGGCTAAGAATGATATTGCCCATGTAGGACTTGCCGCTCAACTGAAAGCGCACACGATGGAGAGAAAATATTTAGCGTTAGTTCATGGGGTGGTGTCAGAACCTTCTGGCACAGTCGATGCGCCAATTGGTCGTGACCCATCGAACCGCAAGCGAATGGCTGTAGTGATGCAGCATTCGAAACCGGCAGTGACACACTATACCGTATTAGATCGTTTTAGCGAAGTCTCATTCCTTGAAGTACGTTTAGAGACTGGTCGAACTCATCAAATTCGTGTTCATATGCTCTATGTTAAGCATCCGGTTCTTGGTGATCCGGTGTATGGATCAAAGCGAAATCCTTATGGCCTTCAAGGACAAATGCTACATGCCACGCATTTGGGATTTGAACATCCGCGTAGTGGGACGTGGATGAAGTTCGATGCTCCTTTGCCTAAAGTGTTTGCAGCACTTGTTAAAAAATTGCGCACACATTGACTTTTGGACGATCTTTTAGTACACTAAGTGACAAGTGATATGGCCTTTAATGAAGTCCTGAGAGGCTTGGGAAGGCAGACGGAAGTGTCGGAGGACTGTCTGCTTTTCAGACGGTTTTTTTTATACTTATTTATACAAATTTCCGAGCTAAGGATAAGCACTTGAGCGAAAGGAGTTAGTGAGCTGTGGAAGTAGGCACAATTAAAAGTAAAATCTTAGATGCTGATGGGATTCGTCGAGCGGTAACTCGCATCGCACACGAAATTGTTGAAAAAAATAAAGGAACTGAAAAACTAATCTTAGTAGGGATTCGTCGCCGAGGAGTGCCTTTAGCTGAACGGATTCAACAATACATTGAGGAGTTCGAGGGAGTAAAGGTTCCACTCGGGATTTTAGATATTACATTGTATAGAGATGACCTGAGTACCATAGATGTTCATCCAGTCGTTCATGAAACAGATGTCCCGGTGAGCATTGAAGGAAAAAGTGTTATTTTGATTGATGATGTGCTCTACACTGGTCGAACGGCTCGAGCTGCTTTAGATGCGACAATGGATTTGGGAAGGCCAGAACGAATCCAGCTGGCGGTACTGGTGGATCGTGGACATCGAGAGTTGCCTATTCGGGCAGATTATGTTGGCAAGAATTTACCCACCTCCCGGCGTGAAATCGTAGCGGTACGTTTGCAGGAAGTGGATGGGGACGAAGACGTTCTTTTGTTGGAGCGAGATGATATATAAAAGTTATTGAGACTTTACCCTTTAAATGTTATCCAGAGAGATAACCAAGGGGCGAGTGGAACTAGGCTGTGCCTATTTTAATCCTCTCCCTTTGGGAAGAGGATTTTATTATTGTTCGGGGATAAAAAGACGATTTTTGGCGGTTACTAGGACAAGTATCTTCAAAGAATACTACTAGGAACTACACTCTACTAAAATGGAGAACTTCAAGGAAAAAAGCAGAGCTTGATCCAAATCGTAAGACTCCCACTTCTACAAGTGGGAGTG